>NZ_AP018817.1:0-300000 GCF_024349785.1 Sphingomonas bisphenolicum | reverse complement strand
ATTCCGGTGGGCCTGATCGAGATGCTCGTGGCGTCGAGTGGCCTCAGCGAAGCGCTGCCCGCCGCGGCGCCGCCGCTGGGATTGAAGGCGCGGCTGTTGATGGCGGGTTTTGCCGGGATCATGGCGCTCGGCCTGATCGGCCTGGCGCGCCGTGATGCCGGTGGGCCGGAACAAGATAATGGGAAAGGACGCGCCCCTCGCGTCCAGGGAGCACATAAAATGGGTTTCGCATTCTCCAAGCTGACCGCGCTGGCGCGGGGCCGTGCTGCGCCGGGCATCGAACCGGACGCGCCGATCCTGCGTCGTGCCGACGCCCATCCCGACGCCCCGTCGCGTCCGCCCATCTTCGCCAGCCGCGATTTTGACGGCATCGATATCTTCCCGCGGGCCGAAGCCGGCCGGCGATCGCTGGTCGCACATCGCGACCCGGAACGCGAGACGATCGTGCCGCTCGGCAAGTTGGCCATGCCCAGTGCGCCCATGCCGCTGTCCGAAGCGGAACTGCCGCAGCCCGCCTTCCTGCGTCCGGCCGGCCCTTTTGCCGTGCCGAGCCTGGTCGAAAGCGATATCGAGGATGATCTGGCTGACGAACCCGTCGCCGGGATCGATTCAGCCCCGGTCGCGATCGACAGGACGCCGCCCGCAACGCCCTCCTTCTTGGCGCCGCCTGCTGAATCGATCCCGTCCGCACCGTTGCCAATGCCTTCCACCCATGGCCTGTCGATCGGCGAGCTGACCGAGCGGTTGGAGCGGGGGCTAATGCACCGGTCGCGCAAAATGTCTTCGGCTGCGGCGGGCGATCGCGTGATTGCCGACATGCCGGTGGCATCGGCTGTGCCGGTGCGCGCGGCGGTCGAGCAGGATGCCGACGAAGCGCTGCGCGCCGCGCTCGGCGCACTGCGCTCCATGACCGGGCGACGCTAAAAGCGCGCGCCCGGCACAGGTCTACCAGTCTTCGATCGTCAGGGCGGACAATTCCAGCCAGACGCTCTCCATGTCCGCATCGCCGTCGTCGACGCTGATGTCGGCAACGAAATGACCCGGCAGCACCCATTCGACGTCGGCCAGGCCGGTCATGAAGGCCGTGCCGCGTTCGGGGAAGTCGTCGCCGCTCAGGCGCAGTCGCACGTTGTGCCGTTGCCCTTCGAACAGGGCGCTGGCCCAGGGCCGGCTGACCGCCCGTTCGACGATGGCGGGCTGACCCGCCCGAACGAGCAACTGCGCCAGAAGAGACGGCAGCGGGTTCGTGGGCCGATTTCCTATTGCTTTATTTCGGATGAGGTTGGCCGCGCCGAACCCATGATCCATGCTTGTCATTGGCTGATGCTCCTGCGATAACTGTTCATGAAATGTTCTACTCGCCTTCTTACGCGATCGCCGGGTTCCCGACCCAGGCGCAGGTCGAAAACCAGCCGCGGATCGCGCGCGCATTCGCGCCCGAACCTGGTCGGCGGCATCTGAAATTCGCGAAGAAATTGCTCGATCATACGCAGCAACATTGGCCTTCTTCTCCCCGTTCAGTGCGACTCGCCCGCTGCAAGTCGATAGGTTTATTCCTATCTCTAAGCCAATTTCCTACTTGTCTAGGAAAATTCCTATCATTATGGATTGGATATGGATGAATCGGAACATGCCCGGATTGCGCTCGATCGACTGATTGCCGATCGGGGAGAAAATTATGCCGATCTGTCCCGGCTGATCGGCCGCAATCCGGCCTATATCCAGCAGTTCATCAAGCGCGGCACCCCGCGCAAGCTGGACGAGGAGGATCGCCATGTGCTGGCGCGCTATTTCGGCGTACCCGAACAGATGCTGGGCGGCGCGACGCCGCCGGTCGCTGCGCCCGTCCGGGTGCGCGGCATCCCTGCGGTGGTCGCGGTGCCGCGTCTGGCGCTGGGCGCGTCTGCGGGGCAAGGGTCGCTGGACGAGGATGAGCAGGCGGCGGGCGTGATGGCGTTCGACGCGCGCTGGTTGCGCCATCTGGGTGTGCGGCCGCAGCGTGTGTCTATCATCCGGGTCGATGGCGAATCGATGGCGCCGACGCTCAACGACGGTGACGATATCATGGTCGATCATGACGATGACGCCGGCCGGCTCCGCGATGGCGTCTACGTGCTGCGATTGGACGGCGTGCTGATGGTCAAGCGGGTCGCCATGGGGCCGCGGCGCGGCTGGTTCAGCGTGGTCAGCGACAATCCGCACTATCCCGACTGGGCGGATATCGATCCGGCGCTGGTGGATATTGTCGGCCGGGTCGTCTGGAGCGGCAGGCGCTTGCATTAGGCGTTGAATTGCGCGGGGCCGCATCCCATCCTGTAGGGCGGTTCCTATCATAGGCACGAAATGGACGAAGTTTCAGAACTTCCGGGAATTCCGATTGAACGATAATGAATCGATTATCCGCAAATCGATCGAATGGCGCGGCGCGCGCATGGCGCTGGCGACGGTGGTGTCGACCTGGGGATCGGCGCCGCGGCCGCGGGGCAGCCATATGATCGTCCACGCCGATGGCCGGTTCGAAGGCAGTATTTCGGGCGGCTGCGTCGAAAGCGCCGTGCTGCAGCGCGCTGCGGAAGTGATCGGCGGCCGCTCTGCCCATGTGGAACGCTATGGCGTCGCCGATGGCGACGCCTGGGAGGTCGGACTGCCCTGCGGCGGCGAGATCGCGGTGTTGGTCCAGCCGGTGAACGAGGCCGGCTTCGCGCCCGGATTGTTCGACCGGATCGCCGCCGCCAGCGCGCGCGGCCGGGCGCTGACGCTGGCGACCGACCTGAACAGCGGCGTGACGCGCGAGGTGGCGGGAGAAGGGGATTTCCTCAATCGCTACGATCCGCCGCGCCGTCTGCTGATCGTCGGCGCGGTGCAGATCGCCCAGAGCCTGGTGCCGCTGGCGCAGGCGATCGGGGTGACGCCGGTGGTGATCGACCCGCGCGGCCGCTTCCTGACGGCGGAGCGCTTTCCCGGCGTGGAACTGGACGACCGTTGGCCCGACGAGGCGATTGCGGCGCGCTTCCCGGGCGAATCAACCGCGGTGGTGACATTGAGCCATGACATCAAGATCGACGACCCTGCGCTGGTGGCGGCGCTCCGCGCATCGACGGGTTATGTCGCGGCGCTGGGATCGCGCAAGAGCCATGCGGCGCGGCTGGAGCGGCTAGGGGCGATGGGCTTTGGTGCCGACGATCTTGCCCGTATCGACGGGCCGGCCGGGCTGGATATCGGCGCGATCGGCGCGGCGGAAATCGCGCTGTCGATCACGGCAGGGATGGTGGCCGGGTTCAACGCCCGAGCGATTGCTCATCGGATGGAAAACATCTGATGGCGCGAACCTCGCGCTGATGCCCAGATGCTAAGGGCGATGCGTGCCCCCTGCCGCAAGGGATGGGCAGGGGACACATCCCTTACGCTGTCGGGCACAAAGGATGGCGCGCCCTAGCAAAGCGGCGGGATGGATCAATACCCCTAACGACGTATTTGCGAAATTTCTTGTCGTGCCATCCGATTTTACAGTCGTAATATTACAAGAGTTGCGATATTCTGCGGATAACGACTTCCGCCAAGAGTCGCTATCCGCCTTGTTTCGACAGGATATTTTCAGCAACAGCGGCCGCCATTCTTGCCGCCATAGCGGGCTTCCTGCCGGTCGCGAAAAAACTGGGTGCGGTTCATCGCGGGACGCTCGGGATGATGCGCGGCCATGTGGCGCAGATAGGCGTCATAGTCAGGCATCCCGACCATGAGTCGCGCGGTACGGCGAAGGGTATCGAACAACCCGCTCATTCGGCCGGCACCAGTTGCGAAGGAATTTCGCGTGCGGTTGGGGCCGCGATTCGCCGGGCGGCGAGGCAGGTGCGGACGGTGAAGAAGAGCAGCGCCAGCACCACCGCCAGGAACAGCGCGACCAGCGCGGCGTCGATTTGGTCGTTGAAGATGATGCGCTGCATTTCCGCCATCGACTTGGCCGGGGCCAGCACCTTGCCTGCGTCCGCCGCCGCGCTGAACTTCGCCGCATGGGCGAGGAAGCCGACCTTGGCATCGGCCGCGAACAGCTTGAGCCAGCCCGCCGACAGGGTGCAGATCAGCAGCCAGACGGTAGGGACCAAAGTCACCCAGGCGAACTTGTCCCGCTTCATGCGGAACAGCACCGCCGTCCCCAGCATCAGCGCGATCGCCGCCAGCATCTGGTTGGAGATGCCGAACACCGGCCAGAGTGTGTTCACCCCGCCCAGCGGATCGGTGACGCCCTGATAGAGGAAGAAGCCCCACGCCGCGACGGTCAGGCCGGTGGCGACGATACCGGGGACATGGCTGGTCGTGTCCTTGAAGGACGGCACGGCCAGCGCGATCAGATCCTGCAACATGAAGCGCCCGGCGCGGGTGCCGGCGTCCACGGCGGTCAGGATGAACAAGGCCTCGAACAGGATCGCGAAATGATACCAGAAGGCCTTCATCGCCGGGCCGCCGACGACATGGCTGAAGATTTCCGCCATCGCCACCGCCAGCGTCGGCGCGCCGCCCGCGCGGCTGATGATGCTATGTTCGCCGACATCCTTCGCCGTCTGGGCGATCAGGTCGGGCGAGATCGGGAAGCCCATGGCGGTGACGGCGGCGGATGCACTGGCCGCATCGGTGCCGATCAGCGCGGCCGGGCTGTTCATCGTAAAATAGATGCCGGGGTCCAGGATCGACGCGCCGACCAGCGCCATGATCGCCACGAACGCCTCCATCAGCATCGCGCCATAGCCGATCATCGGCGCATGGGCTTCGCTTGCGATCAGCTTGGGTGTGGTGCCGCTGGCGATCAGCGCGTGGAAGCCCGACACCGCGCCACAGGCGATGGTGATGAACAGGAAGGGGAAGAGGCCGCCCGACCAGACCGGGCCGTTGCCGCCGACGAACTGGGTAAGGGCAGGCATTTTGAGCGGCGGGGCCATGATGACGATGCCGATGGCCAGCGCCGCGATCGCGCCGATCTTGAGGAAGGTCGAGAGATAGTCGCGCGGCGCGAGCAGCAGCCACACCGGCAGGACGGAAGCGACCGCACCATAGCCGATCAATATCCAGCAGAGTTGGACCGGCGTGAAGGTGAAGATCGGACCCCAGACCGACGACAGCGATACCGCCTGGCCATAGACGATCGCAGCGAGCAGGCCGACGAGACCCAGCAGCGACACTTCGCCGATGCGGCCGGGCCTGATCCAGCGTGTGTAGGCGCCCATCGCCATGGCCAGCGGCACGGTGGCGGCGACGGTGAACATGCCCCAGGGGCTCTCCGCCAATGCCTTGACCACGATCAGCGCCAGTACGGCCAGGATGATGACCATGATCATGAAGGCGCCGAACAGGGCGATGGTGCCGGCGACCTGCCCCATTTCCATGCGGATCAGTTCGCCCAGCGACTTGCCGTCGCGGCGCATGGAGATGAACAGGACCATGAAATCCTGCACCGCGCCCGCCAGCACGACCCCCACGATGATCCACAATGTGCCGGGGAGGTAGCCCATCTGCGCGGCCAGCACCGGCCCGACCAATGGTCCTGCGCCCGCGATCGCTGCGAAATGATGGCCGAACAGGACAGACTTGTCGGTCGCGACATAGTCGAGGCCATCGGCGCGGCGGAGCGCCGGGGTGGGGCGCGCCGGGTCGAGCCGCATCACATGGCGGGCGATGAACAGCGCATAATAGCGATAGGCGACCAGGAAGCAGCAGACCGCCGCGACCACGATCCACAGCGCGTTGACCGCCTCGCCGCGCGACACCGCGACGACGCCGAGCGCGATCGCGCCGAGACAAGCGGTCAAAATCCAGGGTAGGTGCCGGGTCACATGCGCTCCAGAGCGGTTGGGGGGACGTCGGCACCCTAATCCCCCCCTCCGAAACACAACCGCCTAGCGGCGCTGCCGAAACGGCCAGTCGATGACGTCGCTGGCCCAGAGCGCCCACCAGATGATGACGGGTTGCAACGTGAGCCGGGGTCCGTGATACCACCAGCTCAGATGCACCCCACCCAGGGGGATGTCGTTGAGCGCGTGATTGATATTGGCGGGCCACACGCACAGCGCATAGAGTGCCAGGCCTATCCCGGCCGCTCGGCGCAGACCGGGGATCATCAGACCCAGCGCCCCCGCCAGTTCCGCCACACCGGTCAACGCCACGACAGTTTCGGGCATCGGTACCCAATGCGGCGTTATGGCGATGAAACCGCCGGGTCGCGTCAGATGCGCAATGCCGGCAAAGGCATAGGCGGCGGCCAGCACCAGTCGGGCGATGGTCCGGCCGTGCACGGCCTTAATGCATCACGTCGATTTCAAGCTCGCCTTCATCCTGCCCGTCCCAATAATGGGCGCGTTCGGCATGGACATGGATCATCACCAGTCCAGGCGTGTCGGCGCCATTCTCGAACCAAAGCTCCAGATCGGGGTTCCAATGTTCCTCGAACAGGGCCCGATCGCGGATCAGGTCGGCGCGGCCTTCCAGCGCGATGAACAACGGGCGCTGGCCGAACAGCCCGCTCTTGCCGTGGAAGGACAGGCTGACCCGCGGGTCACGCTCGATATCCCGGACCATCAGCGTGTCTTCGGTGGTGAAATAATAGCTGTCGCCGCCATGGGCCACATCCTGGTTGTTGCTCATCGGACGAGCGCCGATATGGCCATCCTCCGTATGGGTCGACAGCATGGCAAAATCGATATGCTGCATCTTTTCGGCCAGGCTGGCCATCGTGTGCTGCACCATGTGCGTCTCCTCTGCTCGATCGGGTCTTAACGCAGGACAGGGCGAGTCGGGTTCCATCGATCGGATTCGACTTCTGTTCATAAGAACATATAATGAACATATCGGATATGATTCGGGAGTTGCCGCCATGGAAAGCCGCGCCGCGCTGCTTTACCGCCCCTTTTTCGCGCTCAAGCCGCCGCCGGTCGTCGCGCGGCAGATCGACCATTTCGCCGCGACGCTGGCGCCGGGGGCGGACCGCATCCGTCCCGAACATCAGCATGTCACGCTCGGCATCACGACCGACTGGCCGGACTATCCCTATGAACTTATCAAGGCGCTGCGCCGGGCAGCGGCGGGGATCATGGCGGAGCCGTTCGACCTGCTGATGGACGGTGTGAACTTTGGCGGCCGGTCGGCGGCCCTACGGCCATCGCGCAGCATTGCGGGATTGAAGAAGGTGCAACAACAGGTCGCCGCCGCAATGGCGCGCGCCGGGGCGACGCCGCGTCCGGGCTGGAGCTTCAGCCCGCACCAGACCCTATACTATAGCGACGGGCGGCCGCAGCAGCGGCGCATCGACGGGTTCGGCTGGCATGTGGAGGAAGTGGTGCTGCTGTGCAGCCATGTCGGCCGCACCCGGCATGAGATAGTGGGCTGCTGGCCGCTAAAGGGCGATGCGCAATATAGCCTGTTCTGACGGCCTCTCAGCGTTTGCGGACGAACTCCGCGCGCAGCACCAGACCCTTGATTCCGTCATAGCGGCAGTCGATTTCCTGGGCGTCGCCGGTCAGGCGGATCGACTTGATGAGCGTGCCGCGCTTCAACGTCTGGCCCGCACCCTTGACGGTCAGATCCTTGATCAACGTGACCTGGTCGCCGTCGGCCAGCAAATTGCCGACCGAATCGCGGACTTCGACGGGATCGATGGCATCGGTTGCCGCTGCGGCGTTCGCCGCGCTGATCCATTCGCCGCTGGCTTCGTCATAGACATAGTCGTCGTCGGCCATGGCCATCTATCCCTGGGTCACGCTTTGCAGCACCGCTGCGCGCAATTCGGGGATGCCCATGCCCTTTTCGCTCGACGTGACGATGATGTCGGGATGGGCGGCGGGGCGCTTGCGGATCGCGTCGGCGGTGGCTTTGGTCACGGCCGCCAATTCGCTCGCCTTGATCTTGTCTGCCTTGGTCAGGACGATGCGATAGCTGACCGCCGCGCCATCGAGCATGTCGAGCATGTCATTGTCGACATCCTTGATGCCATGGCGGCTGTCGATCAGCACCAGCGCGCGCTTGAGCGAGGCGCGCCCGCGCAGATAGTCGTTCACCAGGAACTTCCATTTGCGCACGATGTCCTTGGGCGCCTTGGCATAGCCATAGCCCGGCATGTCGACCAGGCGGAAGCGCAGCGGTTCGCCCACGTCGAAGAAGTTGAGTTCCTGCGTCCGGCCTGGCGTGTTGGAGGTGCGGGCGAGGCCATTGCGGTTGGTCAGCGCATTCAGCAGCGAGGATTTGCCGACATTGGACCGGCCCGCAAAGGCGACTTCGTTCACGTCCATGTCGGGCAGGAAGTCGAGCGTGGGCGCGGACTTGAGGAAGGAAATCGGCCCGCTGAAGAGCTTGCGCGCTTCCTCGATGAAGTCCGCGTTATCTTGGTCCGTCATTCCACACTCCGTTCGGTTTCGAGCCCTTCGACTGACTGCTTGCAGCAGTCGCTCCGGACAGGCTTGTCGAGGGCCGTTGGCATCCGTTTCTCGACAAGCTCGAAACGAACGGGCGTGGTGCTTGGCTTACTTCGCTGCGCTCGCCGTGCTCAGCACGGGGTGGCGCTTGTACAGCCACCATTGCTGCGCCATCGACAGGCAGTTGTTGGTGATCCAGTAGACCAGCAGGCCCGCCGCGAACGGCGCCATGATGAACATCATCATCCACGGCATGATCGAGAAGATCTGCTGCTGCATCGGGTCCATCTGGGCCGGGTTCAGCTTGAACTGGAAATACATGCTGATGCCCAGCAGCAGCGCCAGCACACCGATCGCCAGGAAAGAGGGCGGGGTGAAGGGCAGCAGACCGAACAGGTTGAAGATATGCAGCGGATCGGGCGCGGACAGATCCTTGATCCACAGGACGAAGGGCTGGTGCCGCATTTCGATCGTCAACTGCAATACCTTGTAGAGCGCGAAGAAGATCGGGATCTGGATGAAGATGGGCAGGCAGCCGGCCAGCGGGTTGACCTTCTCCTGCTTGTACAATTCCATCATCTTCTGCTGCAGTTGCGGCTTGTCGTCCTTATATTTCTCCTGCAGCGCCTTCATCTTGGGCTGCACCGCGCGCATCGCAGCCATGCTGGCGAACTGGCGCTGGGCGACCGGGAACATGAGCGCGCGGACGCAGAAAGTGAGGCAGATGATCGCCACGCCGAAATTGCCCAGCGTTTCGAACAGCCAGTGGAGCAGCGCGAAGATCGGCTGTTCGAACCAGTAGAACCATCCCCAGTCGATCGCTCGGTCGAACAACTTCACGCCGTTCCGCTCATAGGCCTGGAGCGTCTTCACTTCCTTGGCGCCGACATAGAGGCGAATGCTCTGCGTCGCCGCCTTGCCGGGCGCCAGCATGGTCGAACCGAGCGCGGCGTCCGCCTGATATTGCGTGCCGGCGCCTTTACGGAATTGGCCGGCGAAATCGGCGTTGGCGCCGGGAATCAGCGCGGACAGCCAATATTTGTCGGTGAAGCCGATCCAGCCGCCCTTGGACTGGAAGCTCTGAGTCGACGGACCCTTGTCCAGATCCTTGTAGTTCACGTCATAGTTGGCCGCGCCGTTGAACACGCCCATCGGCCCGACATGGATGGTCCAGGTGTCGGGGTCCTTGGGGATGCCGGTGCGGCTGATATAGCTGTACGGCTTCACGCCCACCGCGCCCGCGCCGCTGTTCGACACCTTCTGCGCGGCCGAGATCATGTAATTTTCATCGACCGACAGGCGGATTTCGAAAGTCTGGCCCGCGCCGTTGTTCCAGGTCAGCGTCACCGGGCTGGTCGGCGTCAGTTCGCTGCCCTGCGCGGTCCAGAGCGTGTCCCTGTTCGGCGTCTTTAGGCCTTCGCCCTGCCAGCCGAAGCCGGCGAAATAGGCGTCCTGCGTGCCGCTGGGGCTATACAGGCGAACGGCGGGCGAATCCTTGGCGATCGTCTCGCGATAGGTTGGCAGCACGATGTCGTCGATGCGCGCGCCGCGCAGGTTGATCGATCCGGTCAGCTTGGGCGTACGGATCGGCACGCGCGGACTTTCCTTCAGCACGATGGCGCGGTCGCGAATCGTCGCAGGGCCGTCGGCCGTGTCGGTGCCGGGGGCCGCAACCGGGGTGGTCTTGCCGCCTTCGATCTTCGTCGCCGGCGGATTGGCCGCGGGAAAGACATAATGCGAGACATAGGGCCAGCCGAACAGGATCGCCGCGGTCAGCAGCACCGCCAGAATGATATTCTTCTTGTCGTCCACGTGTTCGGCTCCGCCGTCTTATGTCTATCGGGTCAGGGGACCGGGTCGTAGCCCGACCCGCCCCATGGGTGGCATCGCATTAGCCGCTTGAACCCCAGCCAGCTACCCTTGATCGCGCCATATTTGCGGATCGCCTGAATCGCATATTCCGAACAGGAGGGGGCGTAGCGGCAGGTAGGGGGCAGGACGCGCGAAGGGCCAAGTTGCCAGAAGCGCGCGATCAGGATCAGCAGGCGGGCGATCACGGCTGTTCGCTTGAACGCGCCGCAGGCGTATCGCTCTTTTTGGCGGGTTTGCCCCTGCGGGGGCGTGCCGGGCCGCGCGGCGGATCGACCGGGCGCGTCATGATCTTGCCGAGCGCCTTGCCCAGTTCGGCGTGCAGCAGCGCAAAGTCGCGTTCGATCCCGCCTTCGCGGCCGATCAGCACATGATCCGCGCCGGCAATGCCATGGGCCGGCAGCAGTGCGCGCGCCAGAACGCGAAAGCGGCGCTTCATCCGGTTGCGGATGACGGCGCCGCCAATCTTCTTCGTGACCGTGATGCCGATACGCATCGCCGGGTCGCCATCGCCGCGTTCGCGCACCAGCAGGACGAATCCCGGCATAGGCGCGCGGCGTCCGCGATTCGCCGCCAGAAAATCCGCACGCCTGCTCATGACGGCAGGCGCAGCGGACGGCGGCGCGTCGATCAGGCGCTCAGGCTCTTGCGGCCGCGCGAACGGCGCGCGCGAATCACATTGCGGCCGCCGGGGGTCGCCATGCGCGCGCGGAAACCGTGACGGCGCTTCCGAACCAGATTGCTCGGCTGAAAAGTGCGCTTCATCGTTCATTCCTCAAAACAACTAGAGAATCAGGCGTGACAAAAAAGGGCCGCCAAAGCAGCGGCCGCCAGTCAGGGGGCGTCCGATAGGCAAAAGGGGGGGCGAAGTCAATGGCTGAGGCCGGAAGAGTCCGTTCGTTCGAGCGAGGTCGAGAAACGAAGCGGAGCGCTTCCCGTTTCTCGGCACGTTCGAAGCGAACGGATGAGGATTACTTCCCCCGCGCGCTCGCCACGCCGTCCTTGAGCGCGTCATAGCCCACTGCGCCGTTCAGTACCTGGCCGCCGATCACGAAGGTCGGCGTACCGCTGGCCTGCAATTTCTGGGCGAGCGCGATGTTGGACTGGATTTCGGCATCATATTTGCTCGATGCGATTGCGGCTTCGGCTTCCGACCGGGTGATGCCCGCCTTGGCCGCCGCCGCCACGATCGTGTCGCGCGTCACCTTGCCCGCGCCGTACAGGGCCTTGTGATAGGCCATATATTGACCGCGTTCGGCCGCCAGCAGCGAAACCTTGGCCGCGGCGCTGCTTTCATCCGACAGGATGGGGAGTTCGCGATAGACGACCTTCACCTTTGCGTCGTTCGCGACCAGCTTGGCCAGGTCGGGCAGAGAGGCGCGGCAATAGCCGCAGGCATAGTCGAAAAATTCGACCACGATGACATCGGCATTGGCCGCGCCTTCCCAGGCGCCCGCATAGGGGGTTTCGAGCGTGCTGCGGCTGGCGTCGATGGTGCTCGACATGCGCTTGGCCTGCAACTTCTCCACCGCCTGCGGGATAATTTCGGGATGCTCCAGTATATAGTCGTGGACGATCTTCTCGATCGCGGCCTTGTCACTGGCGTTGACGCTGGCGGGCGCCTGCGCGGCCAGCGCGACGCCGGCAATGGCGGTCAGGGCGAGGGCGCCAAGGGTCATCTGTATCGTCCTGTTGGAAAGGGCCGCGCGAAAGCTGGGCCGGGTCTGGTCTGTCATATCTATCTTTTCTTGAGCTGCTGCTCGATCGCGGCGCGGGATGTCATCGCGATATCCTGCGCCCGCAGATAGTCAACCGTGCCGGCCTGCAATCCCTGCATCGCGGCGTCGGCGCTGCGCAGCGCCATGGGATGTTCGCCCATCATCGCATAGCGTTCCGCCGTCGCCAGCGCCGCGCGCGGCGTGTCGCCGCGCCGTTCATAGACGACGCCCAACTGATACCAGGCAAAGGGATTTTCCCGGTCGCGCTGGACCGCAAGGCGCAGCACCTGCTCGGCCTCGGCGAAATTACTCTCATCCTCGGTCGCGATCAGCGCGTGGGCGAGTAGCACTGAGATCAGCGGCTGGTTGGTGATCTTGACCGCGTCGCGCAGCGGCGCCACCGCGTCCCTCGGGCGGCCGCTCTCGAGCAGGATCTGGCCCTTGAGTTCGAGGAAATAGGGGTCATGCGGTGCGGCGGCGAGCAGGGCGTCGGCCTCGTCCAGCGCCCTTTGCGGATAGGCGCCCTTATGCCAGGCATAGGCGCGCGCATAATGGGCCGGGATCGACTGGTCGGTTTCGGGATATTTCTGCAAGGTCTGGGTGGGTTCGGACACGAAGCCGATCAGCTTGGCCTTGATCCGTTCGAACCGCGCCTCCAGCACCTTGTCCGGCGGCCGGTCCCAGGCCGGATCGACGGTATAGACTTCGCGCAGCACGTTGATGCGCTCGCCCGACAGCGGATGGGTGCGTCCGTAGCTGTTGTCCTGCGGGATCGCGAGGCGATATTCCTGATTTTGCAGCTTCTTGAAAAATTCCAGGCTGCCCTTGCCGCTGAGACCCGCCTTCGACAGGTACCGCGCGCCGGCCAGATCGGCCGAGCTTTCCTGCCCGCGGGAAAAGGCCAGGAACTTGGTCATCGCCGCCTGCTGGCCCAGGCCCATGATGCCCATGCCCGCTTCCGCCCCGCCCGCCGCGATCGCGGCCGCGCCCAGCACCAGGCTGAGCAGGGTGACGCCGGTGGCCTCCTTGATCCCCTCGCCGAAGCGGACGACATGGCCGCCTTCGATATGGCCCAGTTCGTGCGCAACGACGCCCTGCAACTGGTTCACATTGTCGGCCTGGGCGATCAGCCCGCTATGCACCCAGACGATCTGGCCGCCCGCGACGAAGGCGTTGATTTCCGGGTCGTTGATGACGAGGACCTGGACGTTTTTCGGCTCCATGCCGGCGGCCTTGACCAACTGGCCCGACATGTCAGCCATGAAGGCTTCGGTTTCGGCATCGCGCAATATTTGCTGGGCCACCGCTGGCTGCGCCGTGCAGGCGAGCGCGGCGATCGCCAGCACGCAAATTTTGAGCCGCGCCCGCATCAGCGGCGCGCCATGGGCAAAGAGGGGCAGACCGTCACGGCGGCTTCGTGCCAAGGTCGGCCTGAACCTGCCGTGAAGAGGGAGGGGGCAACGAAAAGCGCCGCTGCGCACCGGTCGGGACCGGATGGACAGCGGCGCTTGTTCATAACAGCCTAAGTCCGGCCTTATTGGCCGAAGGTGCGTTGCCACCAGCCACGGCGGGGTTCGCCATCCTCGCCTACGCCGTCTTCGCCATTGGCGGCGTCGGCGGTTTCGGCAACGGAGGCTTGCGGCGCGGCCGCTTGCGCCACCGTTTCGACGGCGGGTGCAGCGGCCTCGACCTCTGCATCCGCGACGATGGGCTTCTTGCGACGGGTGCGCTTGGGCTTGGCCGGCGCTTCCTCGGCAGCGGGAGCCTCGACGGCAGGCGCGGTTTCCTGCGTAACGACATCCGCTTCCGCAGCATCGGCGACGGGCTTTTTGCGACGGGTGCGCTTGGGCTTGGCCGGCGCCTCCTCGGCAGCGGCGTCGACCGGCGCGGGTTCGGCGGCGGCTTCCGCCACAGGCTCGACCACGGGTTCGTCCGCTTCGGCTACCGGCTCGACATCCGCCTTGGGCTTGCGGGCGCGGGGGCGACGACGGGTCTTGGGCGCCTCTTCGGCGGGCGCCGCCTCGACCACGGCTTCGACGACCGGCTCGACTGCTGCGGCAACCGCTTCCGCCGGTTCGCCAGCTTCCGCTTCGACGGTTGCAACGTCCTCGCTGCCTTCCCCGCCTTCGCGGCGACGGCGACCACCACGGCGACCGCGACGACCGCGGCGACGCGCGCCGCCATCCTCGTCATCACCCGCGGCGGCGGCTGGCGCCGATGCCTCGGTCGCGTCTTCGGCTGTCGCGACGGCTTCGTCTTCACCCTCGGCTTCCGCATCGCCATTCTCGCTGGCGTCTTCCTCGGCGCGATTATCCTCTCGCTGGCCGCCGCGACGGCGACGGCGACGGCGACGGCGACGGCCGCCGTCACGATCTTCGTCTCCGCGGTCGCTGCGATCGCTCCGTTCTTCACGCTCGGTTTCGGTTTCGGCTTCGGCCTCCTCGACCTCTTCCTCTTCCTCCTCGATGACGTCCAGATCGTCGTCCTCTTCCGGCAGCGGCGCATAGGTCACGACACGTTCGGGCCGTGGGCCGCTGGCCTCTACCGACATGCGCGCGCCCTCGATCTCGCCATCGGGCAGGATTTCGATGCGCACGCCATAGCGCTGCTCGATCTCGTCCAGTTCGGCGCGCTTGTTGTTGAGGACGTAGAAGGCCGCTTCCTGGCTGGCGCGCAGGGTGATGAGGCTACCGCGACCACGCGCCGCTTCTTCTTCCAGCATCCGCAGCGCGCCCAGGCCCGCCGACGATGCGGTGCGGACCAGGCCCGTGCCTTCGCAATGCGGGCACTGGCGGGTCGATGCTTCCAGCACGCCGGTGCGCAGGCGCTGCCGGCTCATTTCCATCAGGCCGAAGCCGGAGATGCGGCCGACCTGGATGCGGGCGCGATCGTCCTTCAGCGCCTCCTTCATCGCCTTCTCGACCTTGCGGATGTTGGAGTTCACCTCCATGTCGATGAAGTCGATAACGACCAGACCGGCCATGTCGCGCAGGCGCAACTGGCGCGCGATTTCGCGCGCGGCTTCCAGGTTGGTGGCGACGGCGGTCTGCTCGATACCATGTTCGCGGGTCGACCGGCCCGAGTTGATGTCGATCGACACCAGCGCTTCGGTCGGGTTGATGACCAGATAGCCGCCGGACTTGAGCTGCACGACGGGGTTGTACATCGCCGCCAGTTGCTCTTCGACGCTGGCGCGCTGGAACAGCGACACCGGATCGGCATATTGCTTCACCCGCCGGGCATGGCTGGGCATCAGCAGGCGCATGAAGTCCTTGGCGGCCTTGTAGCCATGCTCGCCCTCGACGATCACTTCCTCGATATCCTTGTTATAGATATCGCGGATCGCGCGCTTGATGAGGTCGCTGTCGTTGTGGATCAGCTCGGGCGCTGCGGCTTTCAGCGTCTTTTCGCGAATCTCATCCCACAGGCGGGCGAGATAGTCGAAGTCGCGCTTGATCTCCGGCTTGGTCCGCTGGAGGCCGGCGGTGCGGACGATGCAGCCCATCGAGGAGGGCAGCGCCATTTCGGCGATGATCGACTTCAATCGCTTGCGGTCGGCCGCATTACTGATCTTGCGCGAAATGCCGCCGCCATGGCTGGTGTTGGGCATCAGCACGCAATAGCGGCCGGCCAGCGACAAATAGGTGGTCAGCGCCGCGCCCTTGTTGCCGCGCTCTTCCTTGACGACCTGGACCAGCAGCACCTGGCGGCGCTTGATGACGTCCTGGATCTTGTAGCGACGGCGCAGCGCCATGCGCTTGCGACGCAGTTCGTCGGCGGCTTCGTCACCGCCGCGGCCACGACCGCGTCCACCGCGACGGCCGCCGCGATCGCCATTGGCCCCGTCGTTGCCGGCTTCGCCCTCGGCCTGTTCGGCGTCTTCGCCCGGCTCTTCATCGTCATGATGATGGGTCGCCTCGACATATTCGACGCCGCCTTCGGCCGGGCCATGGTCATGGTCTTCGTCGTCATCGTCGAAATCGGCGCGCAGCGCGGCCTCTTCCTCGGCGTGGGCGCGTTCTTCGCGCAACAGAGCCTCGCGGTCCTCGCGCGGGATCTGGTAATAATCCGGATGAATCTCGCTGAAAGCAAGGAAGCCGTGGCGGTTGCCGCCATAATCGACGAACGCCGCCTGGAGCGACGGCTCCACGCGGGTAACCTTGGCCAGATAGATATTGCCCTTGAGCTGCTTGTGCTCTGCGGACTCGAAGTCGAACTCCTCGATCCGGTTACCCTTGACGACCGCGACCCGGGTCTCTTCCCGGTGGCGCGCGTCGATCAGCATACGCATTGTCATTTATATATCTCCGGCGTGGACGGGCTGCGGCACAGGGCCGCGCCGCCACGCGATAGTGAAGGGACGGCCGGGCGCGCTCCGTTAAGGGCGCGGATGTCGGCATCGTCCAGGTTTGAAGGAAATTATGCGCGTCTGCTGCGTCGGCAGGGCCGGACAAATCGCCGGGCCGGACCATCCACGCCGCATCGCCCGTGACCGGGGCAAGCGTGGAATGGAAATCATGCCTCATGCAGCGTCAACCTGTTTGCGACACTGCGGGGGGCAAATGCTGCCTCCGCCGGTGCCTGTCTCATTGCCCCGCAAGGCTGCCATGATATCGGCAAGTCTTTCAGGAATATGAATGGGTAGCAGTCAAATACCGACGGGGCAACGGCCGCCTGAAATATAATGCCGTGTCCGCCGGTCGGGCTATCGATGCTCTATTCATCGTGAAGGACGAGTTAACCTTCTCATTTTACCGGGCCACAAGGAGCGATGCTTAATCCGGAATTTAGCGTGGGGACGCTGAACGGATTAGCCCAAATGAAATTTGGCTGGACGGCCGACAGGCGCGCGTCGCACAAGCGGCGTATGCTCCAAAGCATTGCCCTGGCAGGCACGATATTGATGGCGGTCCCCGGCAGCGCCGGCGGCATATCCGGCGTGGACGTGCAGGATGACACCGTCGTCGTGCGCTTCGACGACCGCGTGGACGGGGCTTCGGCCTTTCTGCTGGATTCGCCGCGCCGCATCGCGCTCGACATCAACGGCGCGCAAATGGGCAGGGGACGGTTCACGCCGGGCAACGGCGCCATCGCCGCCGTGCGCCAGGGCCAGTTGAGCGGCGACACGGCCCGCGTGGTGCTGGACCTCTCCACCCCGGCGACGCTGGGCAATGCGCGGCTGGCGCAGGACGGAAAGTCGCTCAGCTTCTCGCTACAGGGCGTGAGCGACAGCCGGTTCCGCGCCGAAGTGGGCAAGGGGCGCACGCGCTTCGACGGCCCTGCCGACATGGCGGCGCGTCCGCAAAAGCGCATCCATTCGATCACCGTGCCGATCCCCGCCGCGGCGCGCGGCGTTTCGCTGCCGCAGGTGGAGGGGGCGCATGACGGCGCCCGGCCGCTGGTGGTGATCGACGCAGGTCATGGCGGCCATGATCCCGGCGCGATCAACAAGGAAAATGGCAAGCGCGAGAAAGACGTGACGCTGGCCATCGCCCAGGCGATTCGCGATCAGTTGGTCAAGTCCGGCCGGGTGCGCGTGGCGCTGACCCGCGACGACGATAAATTCCTGGTGCTGCAGGAACGTTATGGCATCGCCCGCAAGCTGGGCGCGGACCTGTTCATCTCGATCCATGCCGATGCGGCAGAAAATACCGAAGCCCATGGTGCGACCGTCTATACGCTGTCGGAAACGGCGTCCGATCGCGAAGCGGCACGGCTGGCGGCGCGGGAAAATAAGGCGGACATCATCAACGGCGTCAATCTGGGCGGCCAGTCGGGCGACGTCTCGTCCATCCTGATCGACCTGACTCAGCGCGAATCGATGAACATATCGGCCAACTTTGCGCGGCTGTTGCAGCGGGAGGCGGCGCCCTATGTACCGTTCCGCAGCGCCTATCACCGCTTCGCATCGTTGATGGTCCTGAAAGCGCCGGACACGCCGTCGATCCTGTTCGAAACCGGCTATGTCAGCAACGCCGACGACAGCGCCTTCCTTTCCTCGCGCGAGGGGCAGGGCAAGATCGCCCGCGGCGTCGCCCGCGCGATCGAGGTGCATTTCGCCCGCAAGCTGGCGATGCGTGACGGGGCGGCTGGCGGCTGAACGCAGCCATAAAAGTGCAAAAACCGTTCGCCCTGAGCCTGTCGAAGGGCGTTGCGCGCGCCCTTCGACAGGCTCAGGGCGAACGGAGGTGGGTTCGGTTTGGGCAAGAGTTGCGGCGGATCGCGTCATGCCCACTGGTCTTGGCGATAATTTGACCCTAGAGCCTCTTCCCTATGGAAGAGGCCCGTTCCGAACCCGCCCCGTCGTCCTTCGCCTATCGCCTGCGCCGCGACGCGGGGGGCTTTTTCGGCCGTCTGCGTCCCTTGTGGCAACGCCGCTGGTTCCGCTGGACGTCGATCCTGCTGGGCGGCTTCGCGCTGTTCTGCGCCCTGTTCTGGCTCATCTTCGCGCGCGGCCTGCCCGATGCGGCGACGCTGCTGGAATATGAACCGCCGCTGCCCACCATCGTGCGCGATATCAACGGCCAGCCGGTGCACAGCTATGCCCGCGAGCGCCGCGTCCAGCTCCAATATAGCGATTATCCGCCGCTGCTGATCCGCGCCTATCTGGCGGCGGAGGACAAGACCTTCTTCGAACATCATGGCGTGGATATTCCCGGCTTCGCCGGCGCGGTGGTCGATTATGCCAGCAAGCTGGGGTCGGGCCAGCGCGCGCGCGGCGGCTCCACCATCACCCAGCAGGTGGCCAAGAACCTGCTGATCGGCGATGAATATTCGCCCACGCGCAAGGTGAAGGAGATGATCCTCGCCTACCGCATGGAAAATGTGCTGAGCAAGCAGCAGATACTCGAACTCTATCTCAACCAGATTTTCCTCGGCCGCAACGCTTACGGCGTGCAGGCGGCCGCGCGCGCCTATTTCGACAAGGATGTCGCCGACCTGACCCTGCCTGAAATGGCCTATCTCGCCATCCTGCCCAAGGGGCCGGCCAATTACCGCCCCGAAAGCGAAAGCGGCCATGCCCGCGCGCTCGACCGGCGCAACTGGGCGCTGGGCGAGATGGAGAAAAATGGCTGGATCACGGCGGCCCAGCGTTCGGCCGCGCAGGCCCAGCCGCTCGGCACCGTGGCCGCCCATGGCTCCAGCTTCGACGCCCGCGCCGGCGGCTATTATATGGAGGAGGTGCGCCGTCGCCTGATCGGCCTGTTCGGCGAAAAGGCCGATGATGGCCCCAACAGCGTCTATGCCGGCGGCCTGTGGGTGCGCAGCCCCTATGATCCGGTGGTGCAGGACAGCGTGGCCACCGCGCTGCGCAACGGCCTGCTCCGCTTCGACGCCGGACGCGGCTGGTCCGGTCCGGTTGGCCACATCAATGTCGACAATGGCTGGGAACGCGAACTGGCGGCCAGCTATATCGACGTCGATTATGCGCAATGGCGCGTCGCCGTCATCATCAGCCGGACCTCGTCCGACGCGCAGATCGGCTTTGCCGACGGCAGCACCGGCACGCTGCCCGCTGCATCGGCGCAAATGCCCTATCGCAAGGTCGGCGGGCCTGCCTTTTCCGCGATGAAGCCCGGCGACCTGATCGTCGTGGCGCGCAACGGATCGAGCTGGGCGCTGCGCTCTATCCCCGAAGTGTCGGGCGGCATGGTCGCCGAAGAGGTCCATTCGGGTCGCATCCGCGCGATGCAGGGCGGCTTCGATTCGCGCCTGTCCTCCTATAATCGCGCGACGCAGGCGCTGCGCCAGCCGGGATCGACCATCAAGCCGTTCGTCTATGCCGCCGCGCTCGACAATGGCATGACCCCGGCGTCGATCATCGTCGATGGCCCCTTGTGCGTCTATCAGGGCGCGGGCCTCGGTCAGAAATGCTTCCGCAACTTCTCCGGCGGCAGCGCCGGGCCGCAGACGATGCGCTGGGGCGTGGAGCAGTCGCGCAACCTGATGACCGTGCGCGCCGCCAGCCAGACCGGCATGGACCGGGTCGTGCGCACCATCAAGAATATGGGGATCGGCGACTATCAGCCCTATCTCTCCTTCGCTTTGGGCGCGGGCGAGACGACGGTGGAACGGATGGTCAACGCCTATGCCGCGCTCGCCAACCAGGGACGGCAATTCCCGCCCAAGGTCATGGATTATGTGCAGGACAGGCGCGGCAAAGTGATCTGGCCGGAGCGCTGGCGCGCCTGCGACGGCTGCAACATGGCGAACTGGGACGGCAAGCCGATGCCCCGCTTTGGCATGGAGGGCAAGCAGGTGATGAACCCGATGACCGCCTATCAGGTCGTCCACATCGCCGAAGGCGTGGTCCAGCGCGGCACCGCCACCGTGCTGGCCGATCTCGGCCGGCCGCTGTTCGGCAAGACCGGCACCACCAACGGCCCGACCAACGTCTGGTTCGTGGGCGGATCGCCCGATCTCGTCGCCGGCGTCTATATCGGCTACGACCAGCCGCGCAGCCTGGGCGGCTGGGCGCAGGGCGGCCGCATCGCCGCGCCAATCTGGAAGGCGGCGATGGCGCCGATCCTGGAAACCATGCCCAAGACGCCCTTCGTCGCCCCGGCGGGCGTGCGCATGGTTGCGATCGACCGCCGGTCGGGCAAGCGCGTCTATGGCGCCTGGCCGACCAGCGAGCCGAAGGCCGCGGTCATCTGGGAAGCGTTCAAGCCCGAATCCGAACCGCGCCGCACGATCCGCAAGGAGGAAGCGGAGGAACAGGCCAAGGTCGCCGCCGCCAGGGCGGTGACGGGCCGTGCCCGCCAGCGCAACGATGCCGATTTCCTGGAAGGGCAGGGCGGGATTTATTGAGGGGGCATCATGGATAGTCTTCTAACTTCTGCGGCATATGATTTGTGCGTCGAGGTGCGGGACGCTATCGGTCAATTGGCCAATGATCAGGGTTTGATTGACGAACTGCGGCGTAGATGCCCCGGCTATACTGATGAACAATATCGAGGGGCTGTTGCTCAAGGGATGTTCAACTCCCGCTGACATTGGCTGAGTGATGCAAGCTACCCCTCCGTCAGCCCTTCGGGCTGCCACCTCCCCTTCCAGGGGAGGATTGAATCTTTCCAATCCTTCTGCGCTGGGATAGGGGCGGTCGCTTGATGCGTTAACGCGCCAGCCAATATCCGGAGACTCCCCATGCGCGCCGAAGCGCAGCAATATATCGATCGTATCGACGCCGCGCTGGACCTGCTGCGCCGCTTCCTCGACTGGGACCGCGCGCTGCGCCGGCTGGACGAGCTGAATGCGCGTGTCGAGGACCCGACCCTGTGGGACAATGCGAAGCTGGCGCAGGAGGTGATGCGCGAGCGCACCCGGCTGGAAAGCGCGATCGGCGCCACCCGTGCGATCGAGAGCGGCAAGACCGACAATGCCGAACTGATCGAAATGGCCGAGGCCGAGGGCGACGAGGAAATGGTTTCCGAAGCCATCGCGTCGCTCAAGGCGCTGGCCGACCGGGCGGACGAGGACAAGATCAAGGCGCTGCTCGCCGGCGAGGCCGATGCCAGCGACACCTATCTGGAAATCCATGCAGGGGCTGGCGGGACCGAAAGCCAGGACTGGGCCGAAATCCTCTCCCGCATGTATCGCCGCTGGGCCGAACGGCGCGGCTACAAGGTGGAACTGGTCGATTATCAGGCCGGCGAAACCGCGGGCATCAAGTCGGCCACCTTCCTGATCAAGGGCGAGAACGCCTATGGCTATGCCAAGACCGAAAGCGGCGTCCACCGTCTGGTCCGCATCAGCCCCTATGACAGCGCGGCCCGTCGCCACACCAGCTTCTCGTCGGTGTGGGTCTATCCGGTGATCGATGACAATATCGATATTGAGGTCAAGGAATCCGACCTCAAGATCGACACCTATCGCGCATCGGGCGCGGGCGGTCAGCACGTCAACACCACCGATTCGGCGGTCCGCATCACCCACGTCCCGTCGGGCATTATCGTCGCATCGCAGAATGACCGGTCGCAGCACAAGAACCGCGCCACCGCGATGAACATGCTGAAGGCGCGCCTGTACGAAGCCGAACTGCGCAAGCGCGAAGAAGCGGCCAATACCGACTATCAGGCCAAGACCGAAATCGGCTGGGGCCACCAGATCCGCTCCTATGTGCTCCAGCCTTATCAGTTGGTGAAGGATCTGCGCACCGGCGTTACCTCCACCGCGCCCGACGATGTGCTGGACGGCGCGCTCGACCCGTTCATGGCCGCTGCCCTGTCGCAGAAGGTGACGGGCGAGAAGGTCGATGTGGAGGATGTGGACTGATGATCCGGGCGGTCATGGCGGGCATGCTTGTCCTGCTGGCCGCCTGCGACCAGATTGGCGGCGGCAAGGATTCGCATCGCTCCGCCGCGGCGGCACCCTTTCCGCAGGCCGATCGGCCGGTGGCCCCGATCGTGTCGACCCGCTGGTCGAGCGAGGAAGCGCGCGACCGGGTCAACGAGGCGGAAGATATCATGGACCGGGCGGGCATCCGCCCCGGCATGACCGTCGCGGATATCGGCGCAGGCGAGGGCTATTATACCGTGCGTCTCGCCAGACGGGTGGGCGACAAGGGTCGCGTCCTGGCGGAGGATATCATGCCCGAGGTGATCGAGGCGCTGTCGCGCCGCATCACCCGCGAGAAATGGGATAATGTCAGCGTGAAGCTGGGCGCGCCGGAAGACCCCAAGCTGCCGGAGAACAGCTTCGACCGCATATTGATGGTCCATATGTATCATGAGATTGGCGAACCCTATGCCTTTCTGTGGCACATGAGTCCGGCGTTGAAGAAGGACGGCGAACTGATCGTGGTCGATGCCAACCGGCCGACCGACCAGCATGGCACGCCGCCGCGCCTGCTGGCCTGCGAACTGGCGGCGATGGGATTCCGCATGGAGCAGGTGATCCCGAAACCGACCGCGGGCGGCTATCTGGCCCGGTTCCGGCGCATCGCCGCGCGGCCCGACCCGGCCAGCATCGTCCCCTGCGCCTTTCAGGGCTGAACCGCAGGGTTAATTTTTGCCTAATGTTGCTTGTTGAGAAGCCGGCATAGCCCGATGGCGTAAAGATCATCCAGGGAGGCTGCGGCATGACCGATCGAGGGTCTTTCACGGCATTGGACATGCGACAGCGGGGTGCTGCGCGGCACAAGCTGTTCGAACCCTTGGCGCTGCGCCATGCGGGCGTGCTTCGGCGCGCCCATATGCTGGACCTGTCGGTGTCGGGCGCGTTGCTCCACGCCGAACGGCCGCCGCGGATCGGCGATGGCGTCATCATCGAATTCCAAGACTTGGCGGCGGTTGCGCATGTCATATGGGTGCGGGCCAAGCGCTTTGGCGTGCGGTTCGACGTGCCGCTGCCCGAAACGGCCTTGCGCGCGATGCTCGACGGCGGCGGCGCGGCTTGCTCCTGAGGGGCTGGCTGCTGTAGGGTCGGCAGCGATGCATTTCGACGATCAGCTCCAGCGCTATTTCGGGACGACCGAGATCGATAGCCTGCCTGCCGCGGCGATGGAATCCGGGATCGAGCGGATGCGCGTCGACCTGGGGCTGGAGGAGGATCGCGGGCGGCGGTTCGCGCTCTGGTCGCTGCTGTTCCTGCTTGGCGATGCGCCCGACCTGGATGTCGTGTTCGAGGATGCGACGGACCGGGACGCGGCGCGCAACTTCATGGAATTGACCGAACAGGGCTGACCCTGCCTGCCTCATAGGTCGATGAGTTTTGGTGAAGCGCCTGCGACCCTCTTTCCTTCCGCCAGCCCGTCGGTAAGACGCAACCCAATAGCTTCGAGAGGATCGCATGGAATATCGCACGCTCGGCCGCACCGACCTGAAGGTCAGCCTGATCTGTCTGGGCACCATGACCTGGGGATCGCAAAATAGCGAGGCGGAGGCGCACGCCCAGCTGGATTATGCGATCGGCGAGGGCGTCAACTTCATCGATACGGCCGAAGCCTATCCGGTGACGCCGGTCAGCGCGGACACGCAATTTTTGACCGAAACCTATATCGGCAACTGGATCGCCGGGCGCAGGAAGCGCGACGACATCATCCTGGCGACCAAGGTGGCGGGGCCGTCGCGCGATCCGATCCGCCAATTTCGGGGCGGCGACAACCGGCTGGATCGCCGCAATATCCATCAGGCGGTCGATGACAGCCTGAAGCGGTTGAAGACGGATTATATCGATCTGTATCAGGTGCATTGGCCCGACCGGCCGGTGCCGTCCTTCGGCGCGCGCGGCCTGGGTGCGCTGGCCGACGGTCCCGACACGGTGCCGATCCAGGAGACGCTGGAGGCGCTGGCCGACCTGGTCCAGGCCGGCAAGATCCGCCACGTCGGCGTATCCAACGAGACGCCCTGGGGGCTGGGCGAATATCTGCGGCTTGCGCGCGATCAGGGGTTGCCGAGGGTGGCGTCGATCCAGAACGCCTACAACCTGCTCAATCGAATCTTCGAGATCGGCCTGTCCGAATTCGCCCTGCGCGAGGATGTGGGGCTGCTCGCCTATTCGCCGCTGGCGGGCGGCAATCTGACCGGCAAATATCTGGGCGGGGTCATTCCGCCGGGTTCGCGCCGCGACGTGTCGCGCCAGTTCGTGCGCTACGACCTGCCCAACCAGCCGGTCGCCAGCGCCCGCTATGTGGCGGTCGCCCATGCCTTCGGCCTGGACCCGGCGACGCTCGCACTGGCTTTCGTCCATGCCCAGCCCTTCGTCACATCGACGATCATTGGCGCGACCAGCCTGGAGCAGTTACGGGTCGATATCTCGAGCGCGGCCATCCGCCTGACCGATGAGCAACTGGCGGCGATCGAAACGGTGCATCGCGTGCTGCCCGATCCCTGTCCCTGACGAGAGTCTATCGTCAGGCGGCGCGTGGCGAATGGGATTCCTTGTCCGAGGAAGCGGGGGTGTCCGCCATCGCCGCTATGCCGAGCCACCAGTCGTCGACGGAAGGGGTGAGGATCGCCAAACTGCCACGGCGCGGACGCGCGTGCCAGATCGAGGCGACACGCAGATAGCGCCATTGCGGATCGCAGTTGACGGGGACATGGCGAAAGCGGCTCTTCATGCCGGTCGTTACGGGATCGATGGGGCGCAATTCGCTGGGAACGTCACGCCAGCTGCCGTCGGGGAAACGCACAGAAATCGCCATCGCCTGCCTCCATTCCCCGCCGTCACTCCCCCATAACGCGTTACAAGCCATTGAGTTCATTACGCCTTGTAGGAAAGGGGTGAAGTGCGACTGCGCGCGATGGAAAGCGCGTCAAGCGCGATTTCGCGCCAATATCACATCATGCTATTGATAATATGTCGCATTATCTATACGCCGCGAGCCAATCGAATCACGAATAAGGGGCGTTGGAATGAAGGTAAAATGGATCGCGCTGGGCAGCGCAGCGGGCATGGCGTTGTGCCATACGGTGGCTCATGCCGCGGACGGAGCCGCCGTCGCAGCGGCGGATCAGATGCAGGACAGCATCATCGTCACCGCAGCCACGACCGGCTCGAAGACCGACACCGCGCTGGTCGAACTGCCCCAGCCGATCAAGGTTATTACGTCGGAACAATATCTGTCGCAGGGCGCGATCAGCATCTCCGACACGGTCAAATATGCTGCCGGCGTGCTGGCCAATCCCTATGGCCGCGATACGCGGGTGGACGGCTTCAACGTGCGCGGCCTGGACGCGCTCCAGTTCCGCGACGGCATGCGCGACATTTTTAGCTATTATGCCAGCGTCACGTCGGACCCCTATAATTTCTCGCGCGTCGAAATCCTGCGCGGTCCGGCCTCCGTTCTGTTCGGCCAGGGATCGATCGGCGGCCTCGTCAACCTCGTCTCCAAGACGCCGGAGTTCCGCACCGGCGGCGAGCTGAACCTCGTCTATGGCAGCTATGACCGCAAGGAAGTCCTGGGCGACGTCAATGTCGCGCTGGCCGATAACCTGGCGGTCCGCTTCGTCGGCCGCGCTCGCGACGCCGACACCTATGTCGATCATGTGCCCGACGACCGCGTGATGTTTGCGCCGTCGATCCGCTGGCAGCCGACGCCCGACACCGACATCGTGCTGACCGGCCTCTATCAGGAGGACGATAGCGGATCGACCTCGCAATTCCTGCCGATCGTCGGCACCTTCCGCCCCAACACGGTCGCAGGCGAGCAGCTTGGGCGCTACACCTTCGTCGGCAAGGCGGGCTGGGACCGCTATGCCGGTCGCTCGCTGCAGGGCGGCGGCTCCATCACGCACCGCTTTTCCGATGCTATCAAGCTCAGCCTGAAGGCCCGCTATATCGACAGCGACCTGGCATATAACACCCATTATGCCGACAGCTATTCCAATCCGCAGGATCCCTTCTCGGTCTATGGTACGGATGGGCGCACGATCGGCCTGACCGCCAGCGCCAGCGATGCGCGAATGAACGTCTTCTCGACCGACAACAATCTCCAGGTCAATTTCAACACCGGCGCCAATATCGAACACAAGCTGCTTGTTGGCATCGACTATAGCTGGAACAAGGTGGCCAAGCGGACTGTTTACGGCAGCGAAATCGTTGATCTCTACGACATCGACTATGATGCGCTTCAAACCTATGACGCTACCGGTCCGTTCACCGCGGAAACGCAAAAACAGCTTGGAGTTTACGTCCAGGACCAGATCCGTTTCTACGATCGCGTCTCGGTCGTGCTGGGCGCCCGTCGCGACCATGTGACCGGCTCATCGGGCCAAAAGGATAATGCCACCACGTTCCGCGCCGGCATCATCGGCGAAATCGGCGCCGGCATCTCGCCCTTTTTCAGCTATACCGAAAGCTTCCTGCCGGTTGCGGGTAGAATTCAACTGCCAGGCGGTATTCCGAGCGATGCCTACCGCCCACAGACCGGCACCCAATATGAGGCGGGCGTGAAGTGGCAGCCGGCCGCCGGCACGTTGGTCACAGCCACGATGTTCAAGATCAAGGAGCGCAACCGCGTCCTGTATGGCGCCAATGATTCTACCACTCAGTCCGGGGTGCTCAGCACCAAGGGGTTCGAGATCGAGGCCAGCCATACCCTGCCAGGCAATTTCGAACTGCTGGCCAATTATGGCTATTCGAAGCTGAAGTCGGAAACCAACACGAGCCTCGACTATATGCCGCGTCATACGGCGTCGGTCTGGTCGACCAAGACGTTCGGCCTTTCCGGCGAGGCTCAACTGCGTCTCGGCGGCGGCGTCGTATATAGTGGCAAGAGCGTCTCGACCGGTCTTGTCGATCCCTATGGATTCAATGCCGCCATTCCTGTCGGCGCGCTATATACGATCGTCACGCCGTCGCGCACCACGGTCGATGCGCTGGCGGAGATCAACTGGAACAGCTGGCGCCTCGCGCTGAACGCCACCAACCTGCTCAACAACCATTATTATGCGTCCTGCCTGGCGCGGGGCGACTGTTTCGTCGGCGCGCCGCGCAACGTGATGGGCACGGTCGGTTTCCGTTTCTGACGGGATATCAAAGGAGAGAAAGCATGAAGAGATTATCCCTGGCCCTGGTGGCGCTGGTGAGCCTGTCCTGCGTGGCGCAGGCGCATGAAATATGGGTGGAGCGGGACGGCACGGGGCCAGCGCGCATCTATCTGGGCGAACCGGGCGAGGCGCTACCCGAAGGCGGAGATCCCGAGTTCGAGAAGCTGAAGGCGCCCAAACTGATGCCCGCGTCGCAGGCGGCGCAGGTCCGCAAGGCCGGCTATATCGAGGTTGCGGCACCGGCCGGCGACGTCCGCGTCATCGACGACACGGTGTTCGAACCCTGGGGCGAAGAGGGCAAGAAGGAAGGCGTAATCTATTACGCCCGCGCTGGCCGCGCCGAGGCGAAGGCGGGCCTGCCGCTGGAGATCGTGCCGACCGCCGCCCATGCCGACAGCTTCACCTTGCTACGCGAAGGCAAGCCGGTGCCCGCCACCAAGCTGACCGTCATTTCGCCCGACAAATGGACCAAGGCGTTCACGACCGATGCCCAGGGTCGCGTGGCGCTGCCGCTCAAGGACAAGGGGCGCTATATTCTGAGCGCGACGCAGGAGGAAAAGGGTGACCTCAGCCTGGCCAACCAGAAGGTCGCGACCCTCTATCATATGGCGACGCTGACCTTCTTGAACGACTGATCAATATGTGACGGCGCCTGTCATCGATATGACTTGGCGCCGTCAACCAAACCACATTGCGGTGCAACATGATGCGGATAGGCCGCCCCCGACTTCAGGTCCAAGAGGGGGACTATCCAAATGCGTATCACCACCATATTGCTGATGGCGTCGACCGCCATCATCGCCCAATCCGCCTATGCTCAGGACGTTGCGCCCGCCGCGGCCGATGTGGCGGCGGACGCCGGCGCCGACATCATCGTGTTCGGCCGGGGCGAAACCCGTCAGGTGCAGGAAATCTCCGCCAAGGACATCGTCACGCTGACGCCGGGCACCAATCCGCTCAAAGCGATCGAAAAGCTGCCCAGCGTCAATTTCCAGTCGGCCGACCCGTTCGGCAATTATGAATGGTCGCAGCGTGTGACCATCCGCAGCTTCAACCAGAACCAGCTCGGCTTCACCTTCGACGGCATTCCGCTGGGCGACATGAGCTATGGCAACCATAATGGCCTGCACATCACCCGCGCGATCAGCAGCGAGAACATCGGCAGCGTGCGCGTGTCGCAGGGCGCCGGCTCGCTTGGTACGCAGGCCACCGGCAATCTGGGCGGCACGGTCGAGACCTTCTCGATGGACCCCACCGGCGAGTTCGGCGCGCAGGGCAACCTGACCTATGGCAGCGACGACACCTGGCGCGCCTTTGGCCGCGTCAATCTGGGCAGTGCAGACGGCATCCGCGGCTATGTGTCCTATGGCTATGGCTCGACCGACAAATATAAGGGCGAGGGCGTCCAGGACCAGCATATGGGCAACGCCAAGGTCGTGATCCCGGTCGGCGACGCCAAGATTGACGGCTGGCTGAGCTATTCGGACCGGCGCGAGCAGGATTATCAGGACATGTCGATGGGCATGATCCGCCGCCTGGGCTGGGACTGGGACAACACCTATCCCGACTATGCCCGCGCGATCGACTATGCCGACCGCCTGAACGACGTCGACAAGGTCAGCAACAGCGGGGGCTCGCCCTTTCCCGACGGCCTGTACGACTATAGCGGCGCGCCCGTCGCCACCGGCCAGACCTATCCGGGCAATGTCACCAGCGCCGACGACGCCTATTATGACGCCGCCGGCTTGCGCAAGGACTGGCTGGGTGCGGTGGGGCTGACCACGCCGATCGGCGATGCCGCGACCTTCAAGATCAAGGGCTATTATCACAATAATAGCGGCATGGGCCTGTGGGCGACCCCCTATACGCCAAGCCCGAACGGCGTGCCGATGTCGGTGCGCACCACCGAATATGACATGGACCGGATCGGCGCGTTCGGCAGTGTCGACTACACGCTCGGCATCCAGAATTTCAGCGTCGGCGCCTGGTATGAAAATAACCAGTTCCATCAGGCGCGGCGCTTCTACGCCTTCGCCAGCCGCACCGAGCCGGGCCTGTCGTTCCGCGACTATCCCAAGAACCCGTTCGCGACCCAGTGGGAATTCGACTTCACCACCAATACCTTCCAATATCATGTCCAGGACAAGATCGACCTCGGCATGGTGACGATCAACCTGGGCTGGAAGGGCTTCAAGGTCACCAACAAGGCCGAGGCCATCGTCCAGGCGAGCTTCCCACAGGGCAAGATCAAGGTCGAGGACTGGTTTCAGCCTCATGCCGGCTTCGCGGTGGAGCTGAGCCCCGAAGCGGAAATCTTCGGTGGCTTCACCCAGGTGACCCGCGCCTTCGCCAGCGCCACGACCACTGGTCCCTTCTCCACCAACCAGGCCGGTTTCGACGCGATCAAGGATGATCTGAAGCCGGAGACGTCGGACACGTTCGAACTGGGCCTGCGCTACAATACGCCGGTCTTCAACGGCACGCTCGGCGCCTATCTGGTCAACTTCAAGAACCGCCTGCTCGCGGTGCAGGTGGGCAGTCCGATCCAGGGTCTGGCCTCCGCCCTCCAGAATGTCGGCGGCGTGCGCGCGGTCGGTGTCGAAGCTGCGGGCGACCTGAAGCTCGGCCATGGCTTCGGCGTCTATGCCAGCTACAGCTACACCGACGCCACCTATCGCGACAATGTGTTCAACAGCAGCGACGGCACGCTGGTCGCCGCGATCAAGGACAAGACCGTGGTCGACAGCCCCAAACATATGCTGCGCGGGGAGGTGAATTACGACCAGGGTCCGATCTTCGGCCGGATCGGCGCCAATTACATGTCGCGCCGCTATTACAGCTACACCAACGACGCGTCGGTCCCCGGCCGGTTGATCGTGGACGCCTCGCTGGGCTATCGCTTCACCGACAAGATCGAATTGCAGCTCAACGCCACCAACCTGTTCGACAAGAAATATGTCGGCACGATCGGGTCGGGCGGCTTCGGCAACAGCGGCGACGCGCAGACTTTGCTGGTCGGCGCGCCGCAGCAATTCTTCATCACCGCCAAGGCGGGGTTCTAAGCACTGGTTCACCCCTCCCCTTCAGGGGAAGGGCCGGGGGTGGGGGATGTCGATCAGGCGCAGCCACAGGGGCAAGCTCCCACCCCAACCTCTCCCCTGAAGGGAAGGGGCTTAGGAAAGACAAACAATCCTCATGAAAAAGACCGCGCTCTTCACCACCGCTCTCGCCATCCTCCTCCCCTCAACGGCGCTGGCGGAACCGCTGCTCCTGATCTCGATCGACGGGTTGCGCCCCGGCGACGTGCTGGAGGCGCAAAAGCGCGGCCTTTCCCTACCCAATCTGCGCCGCTTCCTGACCGAGGGCGCCCATGCGTCGGGCGTCACCGGGGTTGCGCCGACATTGACCTATCCCAGCCACACGACGCTGATGACCGGCGTGTCGCCGGCCAAACATGGCGTCGTCGCCAATAACAGTTTCGATCCGACCGGAATCAACCAGGGCGGCTGGTACTGGTATGCACAGGATATCAAGGTGCCGACCCTGTGGGAGGCGGCCACGAAAGCGGGCCTGTCCACCGGCAATATCCATTGGCCCGTCAGCGTCGCTGCCAAGGGCGTGACCTGGAACCTGCCGCAAATCTGGCGCACCGGCCATGCCGATGACGCCAAGCTTCTGGATGCGCTGGCGACGCCGGGGCTGAAGGCCGATCTGGAGGCGAAGGTCGGCCATCCCTACGCCATGGGCATCGATGAAAGCCTGTCCGGCGACCAGAATAGGGGGCGTTTCGCCACCGCGCTGATCGCCGCGCACAAGCCGGATTTCCTGACCGTCTATCTTACTGCGCTCGACCATGAGCAGCATGAAAAGGGGCCGGACACGCCTGCCGCCAAGGCAGTGCTGGAAAAGATCGACGCGATCGTCGGCGACCTCATCGCCGCCGAGCGCAGGGCGCATCCCGATGCGGCGATCGCACTGGTCAGCGACCATGGGTTCGAAGCGACGCACACCGGCCTCAACCTCTTCCGCGCCTTCATCGACGAAGGCCTCATCACGCTGGATAAGGACGGCAAGGTCGCGTCCTGGCAGGCGATGCCCTGGATAGCGGGCGGGTCGGCCGCGATCATGCTCGCGCGGCCGGAGGACGCTGCCATCGCCGACCGCACGAAACAACTGCTCGACCGGCTCGCCGCCAACCCGGCGAACGGCATTGCGGCGGTGCTGGACAAGGCGGCGATCGCCAGGGTCGGCGGCAATCCGCAAGCGGCCTATTATGTCAATCTGAAGCCCGGTTTCGTCACCGACATCTTCCGCGGCGCGGGTGCGCCGCTGGTGGCGCGCACGCCGGTCAAGGGGATGCACGGCTATCTGCCCGGCCCCGCCCATCTGGAGGCGACCTTCATGGCTATGGGCAAAGGCATCGCCGCGGGCAAGGATCTGGGCCGGATCGACATGCGTGCGATCGCGCCGACGCTAGCCACGATCATGGGCGGCACGCTGCCCGATGCGGAAACGCCGCCGATCGACCTGCGGTAACAAAACTGCGCACAAAGCGTCATCGGATTGACCGGTGGCCTTCATGTCGCTGCAACCGCGCCGTAAGCGGCGCGTCATTTGCCGGCTGTAATCTGGCGCAATGACAGCGATACATCCCCGCCAGATCCGCATCCCGGCTGCCGACAAGGCGCGGTTGCATATCCTCTTCCTCGCCAAGCATGCCCGCGCCGGCGGCCGGCCCGATGCGCAGGACGGCAATCATGCCGTCTATCATCATGAGATGCGCACGACGCTGGAGGCGATCGGCCTGCATGTCGATGTCGCCGACAGTTACGACGCGCTGTTCGATCGGCCCGACGCCGACTTCGTCGTCACCCTGCTGAACCGCGGCGGCTTCCAGAATAGCGAGATGCTGGCGCCGCTGCTGCTGAGCCGGCACGCCATGCCCCATCTGGGCGCCAGTCCGATCGTGCGCGGCCTGTCCGACGACAAATATCTCAGCAAGCTGATCGCGCGCGCGCGCGGCGTGCCGACGATGAACGCGCAACTGTTCCGCCGCGGCGGCCTGTTCGACGCTCCCGCCTTCCAGGCCGACAGGCTGGTGGTGAAACCCAACGCCTCCTCCGCCTCCTGGGGCGTGAAGATGGTGGATGACTGGACGGCGGCGCAGGATCATGCCGACAGCCTGTTCGCGCTGGGCCATGATGTCCTGGTGGAACAATGGGCGCCGCTGCTGGACGTCGCGGTGCCGGTGATCGGCGGCAGCGGCGGCCAGCCCTGGATCTTGCCGCCGATGCTATATGTGCCGGCCGATCCCCATCGCGAACGCAGCTATGAGGAGAAACGTGGCCTGATCGATGCGGGGGACGATCCGCTCGTGCTGGTCGAGGACATGGACCTGCGCGCCCGGCTGGAGGCGATGACGGCCGCGCTGCTGCCCGAATTCTGGCCGTTCGATTATGGCCGGTTCGAATTTCGCTACGATCCGGCGAGCGGGCAAGTGCTGTTCATGGAAGTGAACCTGTCTTGCAACCTGTGGTCGAAGAAGACGATCTCCCGCTCGGCCGCCTCGATCGGCCTCGATCATGCGGCGCTGGTCGAAACGATCGTCGGCCATAGCCTGGCGCGGCAGGGCTTGCTGAGCGACGCCATCGTACGGGTCGCGGCATGAAGAGCGGCGGCACGACGGCGATCCTGCTCGCAGGGCGACGTGACGGCGCGACCGATCCGCTGGCGCTGGCGGCGGGGGTGACCCATAAATGCCTGGTCCCGGTCGCGGGCCAGCCCATGCTGCTCCATGTAATCGAGGCGCTGGTCGCCAATCGCCGGATCGGGCAGGTGCGCGTGGTGATCGAAGACCCGGCGTTGCTGGCCGGTCTCCCGCCGCTGCGCGGGCTGCTCCATAGCGGCCGGGTGGTCGGCGTGGCGGCGTGGCCCAATCTGGTCGATAGCGTGCTGGCCGGTGCGGCCGGCGCGGCCTTCCCGTTGTTCGTCACCACGGCCGACAATGTGATGCTGACGCCGGAGGCGGTGGACGAGATGCTGGACGGATGCACGGCGCAGGCGGCGGATGCCGCCGTCGCCTTCACCCGCCGGGCGTCGGTGCTGGCCGCCCATCCGCACGGACAGCGTAAATTCTACAATTTCGCCGACGACAGCTATTCCAACTGCAACAGCTATTGGCTGCGCGATCGGGCTGCGCTGAAAGCCGCGGAGACGTTCCGGTCGGGTGGCCAGTTCGTCAAGCATCCGGCGCGCATCGTCGGCGCTTTCGGCCTGCTCAACCTCCTCCGCTTCCGTTTGGGCATCGGTACGCTGGAGCAGGCCTTCGCCCGCTTTTCGCACCGCTTCCGTCTGACCATCAGCCCTGTGATCCTGACCGATGGCGCCGTGGCGATCGACGTCGACCATGCGCGTTCGCACGCCGTGGCGGAACAGATGCTGGCCGGGCGCAGCACGCTGGCCGTGGCGGCGGAGTAAGGCTTGCTCACGCTGCGCGCGCTGCCGGTCCGGCGGGACGGCGGCAATAGCCTGATCGCCGCCTATCATGACGGACTGGCGCGCCACTGGCCGCCTGCGCGGCGGCTGGCGGCGTATGGTCTGTCTGCGATCGGCTGTGGCGGATGGTCCCCCGCCGAACGGCTCTATCTGGGCGAAGCCGTGCGGACGCAGGGCCTCAGCATGAAGGATCGCAAGGGCCTGCATCGGCTGCTCAACCCGGGCGCCTTCCCGCTGTCAAATAACATATTGAAAAATAAGCAATTATTTGCAGAAATGGCGTCGGGACTACCGCTGCCGGACGCTTGTGACCCCAATGCTATGGATTTGGGCGACTGGCTGGCCGGGCAGGACGACATCATCGCCAAGCCCAGCTATCGATCCAAGGGACAGGGCGTAGAGCGTTTCGTCCGCAATGGCGATGGCTGGCGCAACGGCGATTTAATCCTCACAACTGTCCAACTCGCTGTTTCGCTACGCGCGCTGTGGCGCAAGGGCGGCGTCATTCAGCAGCGCCTGCCGACCCATGCGGCCTTGGCGGACCTGTCACCAGGCGCGCTGCCGACATTGCGCATCGTCACCTGCCTGAACGAGGCGCGCGCTCCGGAAATCTGCGATATGGCGCTGCGCCTGTCGGCAGGCGGGCCGCGACCGGTCGATAATTTCAACGCGGGCAATCTGGTTCTGGCGGTCGATGGACAAGGGCGTTGCGGCGTAGCCTGGCGCAGCGGCGGCAAACGCGCGCCATCCCGCCACAGCCGCCACCCCGTGACCGGCATGGCGATCGAAGGCGCGACTATCCCCGATCATGACGCGGCGCGCGCGCTGGCGCTCCAGGCGCATGAGCGGTTCCGGCAGGGCTTCACCCTGATCGGCTGGGACATCGGTCTGACGACGCAGGGGCCGGTGCTGATCGAGGGCAATTGGAACCCCGGCACCGACATCGTGCAACTGGTGAACGGCCGGGGGGTCGCAGATAGTCGGCTGGGCGCCCTCTATCGTCACGCGCTCGATCGGTTGACGGACGCGGACTGGCGTGCAGCGCGGGCGGTGCAGCGGGACCGGCGGTGAAGGTCGCCCTCTATGTCCATGCGCTCGCGGCGACCGGCGTCGTGCGCAACGCACGCCTGCTGGCCAGCGACTTTCGCGCGCGGGGTCATGACGTTACGCTCGTGACGGCGCTGTCCGGCGGGGAAGGGGTGGCGGGCGTGCCGCATCATCCGCTGCTGGCGGGGTCAGGCGGATCGCGGGCGCTGCAGAAATGGCGGGCGATGCCGCGGCTCCACGCTTATCTGCGCCGGGCGCGACCCGATGTGCTATTGTCGGCGGGCAATCACGGCCATCTGACGGCGCTGCTGGGCAGCCGGGTCGTGCCGGGTCTTCGTCGGGTCTATCGGATCAGCAACGATCTGCGCCGCGCCGCGCCCGGCACGCCCGGGAGCATGGCTGGTCGGTTCGGCCGGTCGTTCGCCATGCGCTTGCTGGCGGCCGACGCCGATCATTTGGTGCTGGTGTCACCCACACTGGCGGTCGGCGCCTTCGCCTGCGCTCTTGCCGAAGGCAGGGCGCGCATCATCGAAAATGCGATCGACCCCACCATCGCCCGCGCCCGCGCGGCGGGTCCAGCGCCGCATGGCTGCTATGACGATGGCGTACCGGTCATCGTCGCGATTGGCCGACTGGCGCCGCAGAAGAATTTTGGCACCTTGCTGGCGGCTTTTGCGGAAATGCGCCGGGCTGGAACGGCGGCCCGGCTCATCATCCTGGGCGAAAGCCGCGACCGGTCCCAACAAATGCTGCGCGACCAGGCCGACGCGCTCGGCATCGGGGCGGACCTGCTGCTACCTGGTACGGTCGACAATGTCTTCCCCTGGCTCGCGCGCGCCGGTGCATTCGTCCTGCCGTCCTGGTGGGAGGGGTCGGCCAATGTGCTGCTGGAGGCGATGGCGCTGAATGTGCCCGTTGTCGCATCGCGCAGCGCCGGCAATGCGGCGTCGCTCTTGGCGGAAGGGCGTCACGGATTGCTGGTCGATCCGTCGGACTCTGTTGCCATGGCGCAGGCGATGACGCGGCAGATCGATCCGGCGCACGCTGTGCGACCGGGCGACCGGATTGGAGCCTATCGGCTGGATATGATGATGGAAGCGTGGGCCGGGCTTCTTGCGTCCGTCGCGCCGTCCCGTAAGACAGGCTGACCGTTTTTCTTCGACGCAGCCCGATAACTGGATTCATGCCGATGAACCCGTCCGCCAGTCCCGAACTCTATCCCATCACCCATGCGCGGTTCCTTGCCGACGTGGCGCTACTCGGCCGCCGGATCGAGGCGGATGCATGGATGCCCGATATTCTTGTCGGAATCGGGCGGGGCGGCCTCGTTCCGGCGGTCTATCTGTCGCATCGTCTGAACCGGCCGATGCTGTCGATCGACTATAGCAGCAACCTGCTCGCCCTCGCCGACCCCGCGCTCGCCGGCATCGCGGCCAAAAGCGCGGCCGGTGTCCGCTGCCTGCTCATCGACGACATCAACGACAGCGGCGGGACGATCGGCCAGCTTCGCCGCCTTCTGCGCGACCAGGGCAGTGATCTGCGTCATGTGCGCTTTGCGGTGTTGCTCAATAATGACAGTTCCGGCGAGACGGTCGATTATTGCGCGGATAATATCGACCGCAAAATCGACAAGCGCTGGTTCGTCTTTCCCTGGGAAGCACTTGCGGCGGAAGAGGCGATCGTGGAGGAAGCGCTGTCCTTGCCAGATCGACTGGCCTGAACCAACTCGTCGGGATGACAGGATAAAGATCAAGGCCGGGATAGGGGTAACGATATCGAGATGGTTGACGGCAAATTTATTTGGCAGACCATCCTATCGCATTGAATTGATCGGGCGTTCATTTCGTCGAACATTACAATCTATGTAAGTTGCCTGCGCACCCGTTCTCGGGCATGTTGAGAATCGCCAGATGGCCGCAAAACTTTTGTTGAGTATTGCGGAGATTTGGAGGGGGTATACGCGCGGCCGGGGCACTGTGCTTTGTTACATCGCAGGATAGGAAGAGGGGGGCAGACCTCCGCGCCGCCGGGTGCGCCGCAATCGCGTTCGGCATGGCCTTGTGCATTCAGGGCCAGGATGCGCGCGCCGCCAATGCGACGCGCAAGCTCCTTCAAGCGCCCAATCCCCGGCCCTTCAGCGCGCCGACAGAATCTGACCCGCTGCTCGAACTGGCTAAACCGGCCGTCGCCGACCCGCTGTTCCGATCGGAAATCGAAACGGCCATCCGCAACAATCCGCTGCTCGACGAAGCGCGAGCGAGTGAACGTGAGGCACGCGCGGCGCGGACACAGGCCCGATCGCTGCTTTTTCCTTCGATAGACCTGTCGATCGATGCCAATCGATCGGTCGCCCGCAATTTCTCCAACGATCCCGGTAACATCATCGAACGGTCGCGACCTGAAGGACGGACCGATGCGACGGCCTCCGTGCGACAGCGTTTGCTCGATTTCGGCGCCGCTTCGAACCGGATCGACGCGGGCAACGCGCGCGTGGATGCAGCGCAGCAGGGCATATTGGGCTATGGCGAGGAAGTGGGGCTGCGAACCATCACCGCCTGGTATTCGGTGTTCTCGCAGCGGTTGATGGCGCAGGCGGCACAGGAATATATAGTGCGCCAGCTGCAGTTGCGCGAGGGTTTGCAACGCCGCATCGATCAGGGCTTTTCGGCACAGGGCGATCTGCCGCGGGTCGACAGTTCGATCGCCAATGTCCGGTCCCGGCTTGCCGGCATCCGTCGTGACCTGGCGGGTGCGGAGGCGCAATATCGTGCGCTGACCGGCCACGAGCCGCCGCCTGCGCTGACCCGAGCCGTCCTGCCGCCCGAAGCGGTCGATGACATGGAAATGCTGGATGCGATCGTGCTGCGATCGCCGGTTGTCCGCAAGGCGGAGGCGGAGGCGCGGGCAGCGCGGCAGGAAGCGCGTGCGACCCGATCGGAACGATTGCCCACCATCGCCGCGGGCGTGGATGCGGGGCGCTACGGCGTGTTCGAAAGCCCCGGCGACTATGATGTGCGCGGCCGCATCATCGTGCGAGCGCAGCTTGGCGCCGGTTTCAACGCCAAGGCCGACCAGGCGACCGCGCGTGCGGACGCTGCGGACGCCTATGCCGACCGCGTCCGGCAGGAAGCGGTGCGTGACGCGCAGATCGCGCTCACCGATATCAGGGCGCTGGACGATCAACTCGCCGCGGCGGAGGCGAGCTATATCGCCAATCGCAATACCCGCGACGTCATCGCCACGCGCTTCGAAGCCTCACAGGGTACGCTTTACGACCTGCTCTATGTCGAGGACAACTACTTCTATTCCATTGCAAGCTATGTGCAGACCCTGGCCGAACGGGATGTGTCGCGCTTTGCCCTGCTGGGCCGGACAGGGCGATTATTGCCCAGCCTCTCGATCGCCGTCACTCCTTCGGACCGGATGGAAACGCCATGACCGACCAGCCCCTGATCGCCGCCGCCCGGCAACGCTTCGCACCCTGGCTGATCGAACCCATGCTGCGCAATCGCGGCACCTACATCAAGGTCGCGGCCGCCGCTGCCATGATCAATCTGTTTGCGATGGTCTCTTCCCTGTTCACGATGACCGTCTATGATCGGGTCATACCCAATGATGCGTCCTCCTCGCTGGTGGGACTGAGCATCGGGCTTGCCATCGTGGTCATATTCGATTTCGTGTTGCGGCTGCTGCGCGTCTATTTCGTCGATATCGCCGGTGCCAATATCGACTATGAGGTGGGCGACACGCTGTTCGCCAAGCTGCTGTCGATGCGACTCGACCGCCGCCCCGGGTCCACCGGCACGCTCACCGGCCTGATGCGTGAACTGGAGACGCTGCGGGACTTCTTCGCGTCCGCCACGCTGACGGCGATCATCGACGTGCCCTTCGTCATCATCACGCTGGCGGTCATGGCGATGCTGGGCGGGATATTGGTGCTGCCGCCGCTGGCGATGATCCCCGTCGTGGTCGTCGCCGGCTTGATAACCAACCCGGCGCTCGACCGCTTGTCGGCGGCCAGTCTGGGCGACGGATTGCGCAAACAGTCGGTGCTGGTGGAAACCGTCGGCAGCCTGGAAACGGTGAAGGCGATCGGCGCGGGCGGGATGCTGGGCGCGCGGTGGCGGTCGGCGCTCAAAAGCCATGCGCAAAGTTCGCTGAGCCAGCGACTGACGGCATCGATCGCGATGACGGTGGCCAATAGCGCGAACATCATCGCCTATTGCGGCATCATCATTCTGGGCGTGGGGCTGATCCGCGACAATAGCATCACGACCGGTGCGCTGCTGGCCTGCTCCATCCTGTGCGGACGCGCGATCGCTCCGCTCGCGCAGATCGCCAACCTGCTGGCGCGCCTGTCCGCCACCCGCATCGCCTGCCGCCAGATCAACACCTTGATGGACACGCCCAGCGAAGGGCCGGCGGGCGAGCCGCTGCAACCCGCGCAGCTGCTGGGTGCGATCGAGTTGCGCAATGTCGCCTTCCGCTACCCGCGCGCCGCCGAAAAGGCGCTGGATCAGATCAGCCTGTCTATCGCGCCGGGCGAGCGCGTCGGTTTTCTGGGCCGCGTGGGGTCGGGCAAGTCGACCCTGGCGCGGCTGATCCTGGGCCTGTACGAACCACAGGAGGGCGTGGTCATGATCGACGGCACCGATGTGCGTCAGTTCGATCCCGGCCGATTGCGCCGGTTCATCGGCGCTGCGATGCAGGATAATGTGCTGATCGCCGGATCGGTGCGGGACAATATCTGTCTCGACCGTACGGATATCGACCATGACGAGATGATCCGCGTCGCGTCGCTGAGCGGCACCCATGGTTTCATGGGCAAGATCGTCAATGGCTATGACCTGAAGCTGACGGATCGCGGCGAAGGCCTGTCGGGCGGGCAGCGGCAGTCCATTTCGCTGGCGCGCGCCCTGGCAGGACGACCGCCCATCCTGGTCTTCGACGAGCCAAGCAGCGCGATGGACATCCAGACCGAAACCGACCTGATCGACCGCCTGCAACCGGAAGTGGAGGGGCGCACCATATTGCTGATCACCCATCGGCCCTCGCTGCTACGGCTGGTCGATCGGATCGTCGTGATGGAACAGGGGCGGATCGCCGCCGACGGGCCGCGCGATATCATCCTGCAGCGGCTGACGCGGGGCAAGGCGGCATGAGCGGCGAGGCGCAATTGCCGGGTGACGCGCATATCCGGCCCGCCGTCCCCGCGAACATCTTTTTATGGGCGATCGCGGCTTTCCTGCTGATCTTCCTGCTATGGGCGGGATTGACCGAAATCGACCGGACCGTGCGCGCCAATGGCCGGGTCATTCCCAGTTCGCAGTTGCAGGTGATTTCCAACTTGGAAGGCGGCGTGGTGGACACGATCCTCGTGCGGACCGGACAGGACGTGAAAGCTGGCGCCCCTTTGATTCGCCTCAGCCCGATCCAGCCTGGCGCGGAGTTGGCGAGCAATCGGGCCAGCGGCGATGCGCTTAGCCTGAAGATATTGCGGCTGGAGGCGGAGATTTCGGGGCGCAACCCGGTCTTTCCAGCCGCCCGCAATGCCAGCATGGCCAGCCAGATCGCGGTGGAGCAGAGCCTGTATCGCGCGCGCATGGCCGAATTGGCCAGCCTGGCCAATGTCGGGTCCGCCCGCGTCACCCAGGCACAACGCGGGATCGGTGAGGCCGCTGCGGTTCAGGCCGCCCGCATTTCCGCGCGCGATACGGCGCGTACCGACCTCGACCTGATGCGTCCGCTGGTGCGCGAAGGGATAGAGCCACGCCGGTCGCTGCTACAGGCGGAAAATGCCTATAGCGTCGCGACCAGCGAAGCGGCCGGGTCCGGGGCCGCGCTCAGCCGCGCCCATTATATCCTGGCGGAGGCGCAGGCCAGCGCGATGCAGCAGAGGCGCGACTGGATCGCGCGTGCGGGGGATGAACTCACTGCCGCGCGCGCCGAAATGTCCGTGCGCGACGCGACGATGCCGGCCTATGAATATAAGCTCGACCGCACCATCGTGCGCGCGCCGCTGGACGGCCGCGTCAACCGCGTCTTCGTGACGACGGTGGGCGGCAGCGTGCGTGCGGGCGATCCTTTGCTGGAAATGGTGCCGGCCCGCGACAACCTGCTGGTCGAGGCGATGGTGGCCGCCAAGGATATCGCATCGGTCCGGCTGGGCCAGCGGGCCAAGGTCGAAATATCGGCCTATGACAGCGCGATCTATGGGTCGATGCAGGGACAGGTCGTCGCCCTTTCTCCCGATGCGGTTGTGAATGAACGGACCGGCGAGAGCCATTATCTGGTCCGGGTGCGCACGAGTAGCGATGCCATCCTGGACAAGGAAGGACATAGGCTTCGCATCGGGCCGGGCATGGGGGCCAATGTCAGCCTGCTTGGCGATAAGCGCACGATACTGGCCTATATTCTGACCCCGCTGACGCGCCTCAAGGAAACGGCCTTCCGCGAATGAGCGGGCTTCCTGGCGATCCAGCGGCGGAGACACAGGTGCCGGTCTATCCTATATCCATCGCATGATTCGCCGCTTGTTACCCGTGGATTGGCCATTCGCTGACCGGTTCGGCCTCATCACGCGTGCTTTCTCATGGCGCATTCCTTTCGCGCGATAGCAGTGATTTCCGCGGATGACGTTCCGCCCTGATCTTACCGCCGCAACACCGCCAATTGGGTTCGATCCAAAAAAAAGGGCCACCCGACGGGATCGGGTGGCCCTATTCACAATATCTGGGTCACGTTTACACGATGACGAATTCGGACGCGACCATGCTCAATCCCGTGCCGATCGTCGCGAACTGAACCGCCGCGATCGCTCCGGTGCCATCCGCGTCGAACAACAGCGCGCCGGTTGCACTGTTGTAGATGATCCGGTCCGCAGCATCATTGGCGGCCGATCCGATCTGGAACTGAGCAGCCGACAGCGTACCCAGCGCCAACCCGGTAAATATGGCGTCGTCCAACTGGATCGTATCATCGGCCACGACATAGCTGGCCATCGTATCGACATTGCCGCCGCCCAACGTGGAGTTGAACAGGAAGATGTCGGCGCCGGTGCCGCCCATCAGCGTGTCCGCACCAAGTCCGCCGTTGAGCACATCGTTGCCGCCAAGGCCGCTCAAGATGTTATTGCCGCTATTGCCGGTAATGGTCTGGCCCAGGTCATTGCCGGTGGCGTTGATGTTGGCCGCCCCGGTCAGGATCAGTTTTTCAATGTGGCGACCGGCCAGCGAATAGGTAACCGACGAGAAAATCTGGTCGTCCGTACCGCCGGACGAGAAGCTTTCCACGACATTGTCGCCGACATTGTCGACATAATAGATGTCGCTGGACGTGCCACCGTCCATGGTGTCGGCGCCAGCGCCACCGTTGATGGTGTCGCTGCCCGACCCGCCAGTAATCACATTGGCGGCGCCATTGCCGGTCAATATGTCATTGAAGGTTGTGCCGGACAGGTTTTCGATACCGACCAGCGTATCGGTGCCGGCGTTTACCGTATTCTGCGCTCCGGCGATCGCCAGACTGACGGTCACGCCGGCTGCCGCACCGGCATAGTTGGCGGTGTCGACACCTGCGCCGCCGTCGATCATATCGTTACCCAGGCCGCCGTTGAGTATGTCGTTGCCGCCAAGGCCGCTCAAGCTGTTATTGCCGCTGTTGCCGGTAATGGTCTGGGCCAGGTCATTGCCAGTGCCGTTGATGTTGGCCGATCCGAGCAGGGTCAGTCGTTCGATATGGCGCCCGGCCAGCGAATAGGTCACTGACGAGAAGATTTGATCGTCCGTGCCGCCGGAGGAGAAGCTTTCCACGACATTGTCGCCGACATTATCGACATAATAGAGGTCGTTGGATGTGCCGCCATCCATGATGTCTGCGCCCGCGCCGCCGTCGAGGATGTCGAGGCCAGCGCCACCGATCAACACATTGGCGCCGCCATTGCCGATCAGCCCGTCATCAAAGGATGTTCCGGTCAGGTTTTCGATGCCGACCAGCGTATCGGTGCCGGCGCTGACCGTATCCTGCGCGCCCGCGATCGCTAGGCTGACGATCACTCCCTCTGCTATGCCGGCATAGGAAGCGGTGTCGTTGCCGGCGCCGCCGTCTATCATATCGTTGCCCATGCCGCCGTTGAGCACGTCTTTGCCGCCAAGGCCGCTCAGGCTGTTATTGCCGCTGTTGCCGGTGATCGTCTGGGCCAGGTCATTGCCGGTGGCGTTGATGTTGGCCGATCCGGTCAAGGTCAGTTTTTCGATATGGCGCCCCGACAGCGAATAGGTCACGGACGAGAAAATCTGATCGTCCGTGCCGCCGGTGGAGAAGCTTTCCACGACATTGTCGCCGACATTGTCGACATAATAGATGTCGCTGGACGTGCCGCCATCCATGGTGTCGGCGCCAGCACCGCCATCAAGCGTATCGCTGCCAGCACCGCCGGTAAGCACATTGGCGCCGCCATTGCCGGTGAGCACGTCGTTGAAGGATGTGCCGGCCAGATTTTCGATACCGACCAGCGTGTCTGTGCCGGCGCCGATCGTGTTCTGCGCGCCTGCGATCGCGAGGCTGACGGTTACGCCGGCAGCCATGCCGGCATAGGTGACAGTGTCGACATCCGCACCGCCATCAAGCGTATCATCGCCCAGGCCGCCATTCAGCCGGTCGTTACCCGTCCCGCCTTGCAGCACGTCATTGCCGTCCAGGCCGTTCAGCGTATCGGCACCGGCATTGCCGATCAGCCGATTGGCCTCCCCCGAACCGGTGAGCGTATCGTTGCCCGACCCGGTCGTCGCATTCTCCACGCTGGCGAGCGCGATCAGGCCAGAACCGCCGCTGATCGCGAATTCGCCGTCGGAAAGATTGACCACATAGTCGGAGAACAGCGCGGAGCCGTCGATCGTATCGACGCCGGCGCCGCCAGAGAACAACTCTCCATAGCCGCCATTCCAGCCAGCAATGACCTTGTAGATATCGTCGCCCGCTTCGCCATAGGCAGTGTCGACGCCCGATCCGCCATCGAATATGTCATTGCCGGTGCCGCCGATCATCTGGTCGTCGCCGCTGCCACCGTTGATGGTGTCGTTGCCGGCGCCCCCGCTGAGGACGTCGTTGCCGCCATTGCCGTTCAGCACATTATTGGCGCTGTTGCCGGTCAGGGTGTCGGCGAGTTGGGTGCCGTCGACATCCTCGACCCCGGTGATGGTGTAGGGGCCGCCGAAGCTGGGATTGAAGTCCCAACTTCCCGCTGCCAGATCTACCGTGGCGCCATAGGTCGCAGTATAGTCACTCAGGTCGAGCCGATCCGTGCCGCTGCCGCCGTCGACATTGTCGCCAAACTCGCCCTGCAGCACCTGGAAGACATCGTTGCCCGCTTCGCCATAGACAAAATCGGTCCCGAAGCCGCCCTGGATGATGTCGTTGCCGTCACCGCCATAGATGGTGTCCTGACCGATGCCGCCCTTCAGCGTGTCGTTACCGCCATTGCCGTCGATGACATTGTTGTTGCCGTCGCCGATGATGGTGTCGGCAAGCTGGGTGCCGTCGACATTTTCGACCCCGGTGATGGTGTAGGGGCCGCCGAAGCTGGGACTGAAGTCCCAGGTGCCAGCGCTGAGATCAACGGTTGCCCCATAAGTGGCGGTGTAATCGCTCAGGTCGAGCCGGTCGGTGCCGATGCCCCCGTTGATATTGTCGCCAAACTCGCCCTGCAGCACCTGGAAGACGTCGTCGCCAGCCTCGCCATAAACGGTGTCGGCCCCGAAGCCGCCCTGGATGATGTCGTTGCCGTCACCGCCATAGATGGTGTCCTGACCGATGCCGCCCTTCAGCGTGTCGTTACCGCCATTGCCATTGAGGACATTGTTGTTGCTGTCGCCGGTGATGGTGTCGGCAAGCTGGGTGCCGTCGACATTTTCAACCCCGGTAATGGTGTAGGGGCCGCCGAAGCTGGGATTGAAGTCCCAGGTGCCAGCGCTGAGATCGACGGTTGCGCCGTAGGTTGTGGTATAGTTGCTGAGATCCAGTCGATCCGTGCCGATACCACCATCGATATTGTCGCCAAATTCGCCTTGCAGTACCTGGAAGACGTCGTCGCCAGCCTCGCCATAGACGAAGTCTGCATTGAAGCCGCCCTGGATGACGTCGTTGCCGTCACCGCCATAGATGGTGTCGGTGCCACCGCCGCCCTTGAGCAGGTTGCCTACGGCATTGCCGGTAATCGTGTCGCCGCCCGACCCGCCCGTGGCGTTCTCGATCAGCGAAGCGTTGCTGCCACCGAAGGTGAGGGCGTTGAAGATGTTGCCGCGGGCGTAATTGCCTCCGCCCAGATAGGCCTGCTGCGTTCCGCTGAACAGCGAATAGCCGCCGGGCGTCAGATCGATGGTGACGCCGCTGCTATAGGCCGACAGGTCATATGTATCGACGCCGCCGCCGTCCCAGATGGTTGCGAAAATACGGTTGTCGCCGGGCTGGATGGCGATGTCGCCATTGATATAGGTGATGCCGGTAGACGGATTCCAACTATAGGTCGTGTTTTCCGCATGAACCGTATAATCCGCACCATACATTGTCTGGAGCGCGGCGATGTCGAGCATCATATATGTTTGCGGCGCGCCGAACTCTTCATAGCTGTACCCGCTGAGCGGCGCCCCGACATAGCTGCGATAGGTCATGACCGAAAATTCGATCGAGTCCCAGGCGGTAGGGAGCGCCACGTTGCTGACGCCGCCCGTTTCCTGTCCATGTTTCAGGCCGAGCGAATGGCCTAGTTCATGGAGCATCGTATGCCAGGCATAGTTGCCTGCCACGGGGTTCTTCAGGGAATTGGACGTGCCGTCATAGGCGTTGCCGAAGAAGGTATCGCCGCCATAGATGTTGTTGGCCGGATAATAGGCATAGGCGGTCGGCGCATCGCTGGAATTGGCGCCGCGGATGGTGGCGGTGCCGAGCCCTGCACCGGCATAGTCGATGGTCAGGTTAGTGAATCCCTCGATCGAAAAGCCGTAGGCGCCGGCAAGCTGGGTATAGGTCGCTGCGTTGAGCGCGGAATGCATCGCCAGCAATTGCTGCGCCGTGAATTGGGAAAAGCCCTCATTCTGAGCGCTGGTGCCGTCGCCGTCGCTATCGGAAAAATAGCCAGACTGATAGTCGGCCGTCGAGTCCACGTCCGAATAGGTGATGCCTCCGGACCAGGCGACTCCGCGCAGGATGCCATCAATGCGGGCGTCGCCCGTAGCGCCTACCGTTACCGTCGTGGAAGCACTGCCATTTTCCGCCAGATCACCGGAACTGGGCGTGGTGGCAGGGGGTGTCGGTGCATCCATCGGATAGAGCAGCCGGACTTCGCTGCGCACCTGCGCTTCGCGCGCCAGCGACCATGTGCCGGTAAATTCCGGCCTCGATCCGCTAGCATCCGAAGTCGAGGGAAGGGAATAATCGGGAGTTAACTTGACCTTGACGGGCCCAGAGCCAGTGACCTTGAACATACATCCTCCTAAAGAGAAGAGAGGCTGACACGTTCACTGTGTCGATTGGCGACCGTTTGTTGCGGGCTTTAATGGCACTATTCACTGTTCATGCCAAGCTTTACATTTGTCCTGTAAATCAACGGCATAGTCATCATCGAAAAATAGACTATTGTATTGTTTGGGTTTTTGGAAAATCGACTCTGCGCAAAATCAGGATGGTGGATCGCATTTGCGCGAGGCGCCATTCAGACAAGGTGTCGGATCGAGGCGGCGCGGTGCTTTTGCATTCAGAGTTGTGGCGCGTCGCTTGGCTTCGCGAGCAAGAGGGTGGCCGGGATGGCGTCGCGCGAACATGTCATAGGCCGACGCCGAATCCTTTTGCTCTACCGCTGTAAATTCGGACCGGATCGCGGCTTCGGGATCGGGGGGAGGCGTCATGATGCCGCCAGTGCCGGGCAGCCTGCGAACTTTTGTCGGCGCAGGCGTGCCGTCTGCTGGCGCATCATCCATTCCGCCGCCTGCAAGCAAACCGAGGCATATCAAAAACGCAGGATTCGTCATGAGTCCCTCACCATTGGTGTTGATGCAGGATATCGGCCGCTCCGGTTCGTCGACATACGCATATGGAAACTGCTATAAGACGCGTCAGCCGCGACCTTATCATGCGTGAGGAGCTCCGACAATGCGGCTGGCCTGATGCCGGCCTACCATCGTCTGGCCTGATGCCGGCCTACCATCGTCGGGGCTTCGGCCGACGGCACATCGCGTCGTTGCGCATCCGAATGGATCGCCGCGCGTTGTGTCCGATATGACCGACAGTTTCGCGATATTGCCCCATTTGCTCGCGCTTTCGATCGCCTATGGACTGGCCCTGCCGATCGGCTGGAATCGGGAGCAGGCGGAACGCAGCGCGGGCATCAGGACGTTTCCGTTGGTCGCGGTCGCAAGCTGTGGCTTCGTACAGGCGGTCGAGACGATGATGGCGCATGATCCTGCCGCCATCGCCCGCGTATTGGAAGGCGTGATCGCGGGTATCGGCTTCTTGGGCGGGGGCGCCATTCTGCAGCAGAAGAACAGCGTTCGGGGAACGGCGACGGCGGCCAGCCTGTGGGTGACCGGGGCGGTCGGCGTGGCCGCGGGATTGGGCAGCTATGACGTCGCCGTCGTGCTGACCGCGTTCACCTTATTGACCTTCTGGGTGCTGGCGCCGCTCAAGCCGGCGGAGAATGAGCGCGACGAGGACGACGCAGGCTGACGATCAAAGGGAGCGGCGGCGGGCGAGGAAGAAGGTCGCCATCGCTCGCGATGCGTCCGGGCCTTTGGGGTCGGTGTGGCTGCCGCCTGCGTAGCCGCCTGACCAGGCATGGCCGCTGCCATGCACCGTCCATTCCTCCAGCATGACCGGCCCGCGACCGTAGCGATAGAAGCTGCGGGTGAAGGCCCGTCCGCCCGGTGCGACGCCCGCTTCCGACTGGACGCTGAGCGCCCGCGTGCTCGACCGCTGCAACTGGCTGACGAAGCCGCTGGCGTTGGATGGGTGGACCACCCGGTCGCTGTCGCCGTGGAACAGGATCATGGGCAGCGGCGGCGTGGTCTTGCCGATGGGTGGAACGGCCTGCCCTCGCATCGCCGCCAACGCTTCGCCGACCGAGCCGATCGCGCCCATCGGCACGCCCGAGTGGACGCCGACCGCGACATAGAGCTGGGGATAGGCGGCAGCAATGATCGCGGCCGCTGCTCCGCCGGCGGATATGCCCGCAATATAGACGCGCCCGGCATGGCCTCTGCACCGGTCCAGGATATGGCGGGTCATGCCGGCGATGACGGCAGCCTCGCCGCTGCCGCGCTTCTGGTGCGACGGGCTGTGCCAGTTCCAGCAACGATTGGGGTTGGCGCGCGGCGATTGTTCGGGATAGAGGACGAGGAAGCCCAGTTCGTCGCCCAGTCGGTTCATCGCCGTGCCGGTCGCGAAATCGGCGGCCGACTGGGTGCAGCCGTGCAGCATGACGATCAGCGGCAGGCGGCGGCGCGTGGAGCCGACTGGCGTGTAGAGGCGATAGCGGAGCGACCCCTGCGCGCAGCTATAATCGCTTTCGATGAAGCTGCCGGGTGCGGGCCGCACGACGCGATCGACCTTTTTGGCCGCGCTTTTGCCTTTGGTCACCCGCGGCGGCTTTGGCAGCGTAGGCATCAGCGCGCGTTGCCACAACAAGGCGGCGGACAGCGGACGACCCTTGCGCGCCATGCGGGCTGCCTTGAGCACGGTCGGGAAAGGGTTCTTCACGGGCGCTCCGCGGCCGCACCATGCCGGTCGGCGTGCTGTCGGCATGACATGGGGTTCGGCATCGTGATGTCTTGCTCCCTCTTGCTGCTGTTTTTGTGATGGATGGCACCGTCGGCTGTGCCGATCCGTGCGGGGCTATAATCCCCCGGCAGCGGCATTCGATCCATAGCCTATCCGGGCGGCGCCGCTTTGCGCGGCCTGCGCCAGCCGTTGCGCCCAGAGATGCTGGCCCACAGCGTCGCCGATCAGATCCTGGCGCACCTCTATTTCGGCATAGGGAAGCTGGTGGGGGAATGCATGGCGCGGGACGGTGTGGTCGGTGGCGTCCATCTGATAGGGCTGGTTGTCGCCGACGGTGAGCGCGGCGTCGGCGCGCAGCGCATCCAGCATCGCCCGGGCGAAATCGGTGCGGCCCAGCCAAAGCAGCACGCCGACGTCCCAGGGGCGGGCGATGCCGTCCATGACCGGGGTGAAACTGTGCAGCGAGAGCAGGATGGTGGCGCGTCCAGCCGCCTGACGCTCGGCGATCGTGGCGGTGATCGCGGCCTGATAGGGTTCGTGGATCGCTGCAATGCGGGCGGCGCGGGCGGCGGCATCCAGCCCTGCATTGCCGGCAATCTGGCTACCGTCCGACAAGGCCGGGATAGCCTCTGGCTGGGCCGGGTCGCGATTGCAGTCGATGACGAGGCGTGAATATAATTGATGCAGGAAAGGTGCATCCAGCAGTGCGGCAAGGGCATGGCCAAGGCCGTAGACGCCGATATCGATGGCGATGTGCCTGCCGCGATCCGCAGCGGTAAGACCAAGATCGCCGAGCGCGTCCGGCACCGCCGACCCTGCATGGTCACCGATCAGCAGGAACGGCGAGGAGCCTGCTGCGTTAAACAGGCCGACCGGCACCGGATCGTCCGCCCCCAGCAACCCCTCCGTCGTGTGCCCGGCCATCAGGATTTCTCCCCATGCCGTTGCTGACGATCCATCATGTGGCCTGCTATCGCTATCAGCAGCCGGTGTCGCTGGGTGAACATCGCATCATGATGCGCCCGCGCGAGGCGTTTGACCAGCGGCTGCTATCCGCCCGGCTCGACATCGACCCCGAGCCGAGCGAACTGCGCTGGCTGCATGATGTGTTCGGCAATTCGGTGGCGATCGCTTCGTTCAAGCGGCGGGCGTCGCATCTGGTCGTGACGAGCGAAGCGACGCTGGAACATGCGCCACTGGCGCAAAGACAGGTGGATGTGGAACCTTACGCCCGGCTCTTCCCCTTCACTTACGCCTCGGAAGACATGCCCGATCTGCTGCGGTCGATCGAGCGGCAATATCATGATCCTGAACGGATCGTCGACAATTGGGCGCGCGCCTTCGTCAGCAATCATGGCGATACCGCCACGGTCGACCTGCTGACCCGGATGGCGACCGGCATTCAATGCGACTTTACCTATGTCCCGCGCCACGAGAAGGGCACCCAGTCGCCGATCGAGACGTTGCGCAAGCGACAGGGCACTTGCCGCGACTTCGCCGTGCTGATGATCGAGGCGGTGCGGGCGCTGGGTTTCGCCGCGCGCTTCGTGTCGGGCTATGTGTACAACCCGTCGCGCGCAGAAGATGTCGTGGGCGGCGGCAATACCCATGCCTGGGTGCGCATTTTCCTTCCCGGATCGGGCTGGGTCGAATTCGATCCGACGAACGGCATCATCGGCAATCGTGGGCTGATCCGCGTCGCTGTCGCGCGCGATCCTTATCAGGCGCTGCCATTGTCGGGCACATGGTTCGGCCTGCCGGCCAGCTTCCTGGGGATGGACGTCACCGTCGATGTACGGCGCGCCGATCCCCGCAAATTCCCCGTGTCAGACCATGGGGCCATCAATAGCCGAGCCATCGGCGCTTCAGGAAAGTCACCTTAAGATGCTGATCCGATGCGGATATGACATAAGATTCGAGACCGACAACAGGACCGCGATGATGGCGATGCTGAGCCTGCATCCATCGCGCCATCACGACCTGCGCACGCCGCAGAGGCTGATGGCGGCTCCCGACATCCCGCTCTATCATTTCGAGGACGGGTTCGGGAACGTCGCGACCCGCCTGACCATCCCCGCAGGTGGCGTTACCCTGTCCTGCGACTTCGTGATCGAGGATAGCGGATTGCCTGATGCGCAAGCGCCCGACGGGCCACAGATGGCGGTCGAGGATCTGCCCGATGCGGTCATGCCCTTCCTGCTGGGCAGCCGCTATTGTGAGACGGATAGGCTGATGGCGGTCGCCTGGGCGAATTTTGCGCATTATGGATCGGCGCGGGCGCGGGTGGATGCCATCGTGGATTTCGTCCACAACCATATCGAGTTCGGTTATCATCATGCGCGGCCGGACAAAACTGCCTGGAACGCCTATCAGGAACGGCAGGGCGTGTGCCGCGATTTCGCCCATCTCGCCGTCACCCTTTGCCGCTGCATGAACATCCCGGCGCGCTACTGCACGGGTTATCTAGGCGATATCGGCATTCCGCCGGTGGACGCGCCGATGGATTTCAGCGCCTGGTTCGACGTCTATATCGACGGCGAATGGTATACCCATGACGCCCGCCACAACAGACCGCGGATCGGCCGCATCTTGATGGCGCGCGGGCGCGACGCCACTGATGTCGCCTTGACCACCGCCTTTGGTCCGGCGAATCTGGTGCGGTTCGAAGTCCATACCGACGAGGTCCAATCCATTGACTGATCCACATGCCAATCCCCTGCTGCAATCCTGGGACGGGCCGCTGGGCGCGCCGCCGTTCGACAAGGTGCGGGACGAGGATTTCCTGCCCGCGTTCGAGACCGCGATGGCTTTGCACCGGGACGAGATTTCCGCGATCGCAGGAGATGATGCGCCTGCGACATTCGACACGGTGGTCGCTGCGCTGGAGCGGTCGGGCGAGCCGCTGGCGCGGGTGCGCCGGCTTTTCTGGACCTTGTCCTCGGCGCAGGGGACGCCTGCTATCCGTGCGATCGAGGGGCAGGTTTCGGCGATGCTGAGCGCGCATGGAACGGCGATCAGCCATAATGCCATACTCGCCGCGAAAGTCGCCACGGTCCATGCCGCACGGCACGATGCTGGATTGACACCCGCACAGATAAGGCTGGTGGAAAGCAGTCATGCCGGCTTCCGGCGCGGTGGGGCGGCGCTGACCCCGTTGCAGAAGGACCGGTTTGCCGCGATCGACGCGCGATTGTCGGCGTTGGCGGTGCAGTTCGGTCATCATGTGCTGGCCGCGACCGCCGACTGGGTTCTGGACCTTGGCCCGGACGATCTTGCGGGTCTGCCGTCGGGTCTGTGCGATGCGGCCGCCGGGCGCGCCGCGGCCAAGGGGCAGGTGGGGCGCTATCATGTGACGCTCGACCGTACCGATTACGAGAGTTTCCTGACTTTTTCGGCGCGACGCGATCTCCGCGAGGCGCTGTGGCGGGCCTTTACCGATCGCTGCGATGGCGGGGCGCATGACAATTGGCTGGTGATCGCGGAGACGCTGGCGCTTCGGCAGGAGCGGGCGGCACTGCTGGGTTACGCTGACCATGCCCATTATGCGCTGGAAGACAGTATGGCGCATGATCCCGCCGCCGCCGCCGACCTGCTCGCCCAGTTGTGGGAGCCGGGCAAGCGTCGCGCCGCCGAAGAAGCGGCCGAATTACAGGCGCTGATCGATGCGGACGGCGGCGGCTTCGCGCTCGCGCCCTGGGACTGGCGCTTCTATGCCGAAAAGGTGCGCCGCGATCGCTATGCGCTGGACGGCGGGGCGGTGGCTGAACATCTGCGGCTGGACGCTGTGCGGCAGGCGGCGTTCGACAGCGCCGCGCGTCTCTATGGCCTGACCTTCACGCGCCGGGCCGATATCGCCGGCTATCATCCCGATGTCTGGGCGTGGGAAGTCGGCGACGCGACCGGTGCGCCGGTCGGCCTGCTCTTCACCGACTATCTGGCGCGGCCGGAAAAGCATGGCGGCGCCTGGATGGGCAGCCTGCGCGTGCAGGAGGCGATGGACGGCGACGTGCGTCCGGTCGTCTATCTGGTGGCCAATTTCGCCGCCGCGCCACCGCCTGACACCGCCGCCACGCGGCTGTCGATCGACGAGGCACGCACCCTGTTCCACGAGTTCGGCCATGCGCTGCACGGCCTGCTGTCGCGCGTCACCTATCCCAGCCAGTCCGGGACGGCGGTCGCGCGGGATTTCGTGGAATTTCCCAGCAAGTTCATGGAAAACTGGATCGTCAGCCGGGACGTGCTGTCGGGCTTCGGCGTACCCGACGCGCTGATCGATGCGATCCGCCAGGCCGAGGCCTATGGCCAGGGTTTCGCCACGGTGGAACTGATCGGCTGTGCGCTGGTCGACCTGGCCATGCACCGGTCGGTGGGTGCGGCCGCCAATCCGCGCGCTTTTGTCGCGGCGGAACTGGAGCGGCTGGGTATGCCGCCGGAAATCGGGCTTCGGCATCGCGTTCCCTATTTCACCCACATCTTCGACGGCGGCTATGCCAGCGCCTATTATAGCTATGCCTGGTCAGAGGCGCTGGATGCCGACGCGTTCGAAGCGTTTCTGGCGACAGGCGACATTTTCGATCCTGCGCTCGCCGCCCGCTTCCGGGCGGAGATATTGGCGGCGGGGGACAGTCGCGATCCGATGGAATCGTTCAGGGCTTTTCTAGGCCGCGCGCCCGACCCGAGCGCCTTGATGCGCGCGCGCCATTTGGTCGATGCCTGACGCCGCCGCGGTTCAGCCGACCAGCGTGCGGACGCTGCCGGCCAAGGTCAGCGGATTGAACGGTTTCAGGATCACGCCCCTGGCGCCCGCTGCATGATAGCTCTGCACGTCCGCTTCGCGGGCGCGGGCGGTAACGAAGACGAAGGGTATGTCCGCAAAGCCTGCCAGCTCGCGCAGCGCAACCATCAGCGTGGGGCCATCCATGCGGGGCATCATCACGTCGAGCATGACAAGGTCGGATCGCCATGCACCGGTCGCGGCGACCTCCAGCGCTTCGGCGCCATCGGCGCACAGCCGCAATTCGATCAAGGGGTCGAGGGCGAGCGACAGTTTGACGATGTGGCGGATGTCCTTGTCGTCATCGACATAAAGGATGCGCAAACGGTCGGCTTCGCTCATGCGCCTTCTTCCTCCCCGCCTTCTGCCCGGCCGTGACGGGTCGCCACGACCCGTCGCACCGTCGCCTTGAGATCGGGCAGCGACGTGCGCGATTTGACCAGCACCGCGTCGATCTGGCCGGCGATCTCTATATCGACATCATGCGCGGAATAGATGATGGTCGGGATGGCGACCCCTTGGTCGTCCACCAGATCGGGTAACAGGTCAAGGCCGAGGCCTTCTTCCAGATGGACGTCCAGGATCGCCAGATTAGGCGTTTCCACACGAAGCAGGGCGCGCGCTTCTGCAAGGGTCGTGGCCTTGAGGATGTAGGCGATGCCTTTGAGCGCTGCGGCGGTGATTTCAAGTGTGTCCTGGTCGTCGTCGAGATGAAGAACCGTCGGCCGTTTGATGCCCGAATGGCGGAAGGATGCCGTGATCGCCGCCTTGAGCCGGCCGGGATCGATCGGCTTGTCGATCCAGTCGATCAGGTCCAGCGACAAGGGTGTCGACGCATCGCCGCCCGTAGCGGATACCATGAGGATCGACAGTTTTTCCGGTCCTTCCAGCCGGCGCATTTCGCGCGCAAAATGAAAGGCGTCGGCATCGTCGAGCGCCATGTCGAGCAATAGAAGGCTGAAGCCATCGGCGACGATCGCCGCGCGCGCTGCGCGGGCGTCGGTGACGACGCGGCAGGCATAGCCTTCCTCCGACAATTGCGACTGAAGCAACCGTGCGACGGCGGGATTGCTCTCGCAGATGAGCACATGGGTTTCGCCATGGGGGCGTTCGCGCGGCAGGGCGACCGGCAGCATGACCGGCAGCGAAAAGGCGAAGCGGGTTCCGCCGCCGGGCCGGTCCTCGAACCACAATTCTCCGCCATGCTGCGTGACGATCTCGCGCGCGATGGCCAGCCCCAGCCCCGTACCCGGCGCGCCTTCGTCATTTGCGGCGCGCTCGAACCGGCCGAAGATGCGCCCGCGAAATTCCTCGGGGATGCCGGGGCCGTCATCATCGACAAAGACGGTGGCGCGACGCCCGTCGGCGCTGCGCGTGAGTCCGACGGCGATATGATGGCCTTCTGAGGATATCTTGACGGCATTGGACAGGAGGTTGGTGATGACCTGCAACAGCCGTTCCTCGTCGCCTTGAACCATCAGGGTTTCGTCCGCCATGGTGCGGTCGAGCAACGCGCCGGCGGACCGGACCAGGCCGCCATTGTCGTCGCACGCGCGCATCACGACATGATGCAGGTCGATCGGGGCCAACGTCATGCGCAGTTTGCCCGAATCGATGCGATCGATGTCGAGCATGTCGTTGATGAGGCGGATCAGACGCTGCGCATTATTTTCGGCGATGGTGACGAGGCCTGCTGATTCCGGGTCGAGCCGATTGCCGACATCCAGCCGGAGGAGCGCCAGCGCGCCGACGATCGATGTCAGCGGCGTGCGCAGTTCATGGCTTACGGTGGAGATCAGGTCGTCCTTCAACCGCTCGACCCGCTTGCGTTCGACAATGTCGCGCAGTGACACGACGATATGGTTGCCGTCGGGCAGCGACATGACGCCCAAGGCGATATCGACAGGCAGCAGGCGGCCGCTTTGGTGCCGAACCTGCCGATCGGTCCAATAGGGTGTGCGTAGTTCGCCATCGACAAGACCGATGCGGTCGAGGAAGCTGCCGACGCCAGGCGCAATGTCGGAAATCAGGTCGAAATCGCGGCGCGCGAGGCTGGTCGCCTCATAGCCCAGCATTTTCGTCGCCGCCTGGTTGATGGTTTCGATGCTGCCGCTGGGATTGACGATGATGATGGGGTCGATCGTGCTGTCGAGGATGGTTTCGTTGCGCCGCGCCGCCTCGAACCCGCGCAGTTCGACAATATATTGCGACACCCGCTGGCGCCACAGGCCGAGCAGCGCGATCGCCAGCGACAGGCTGCTGAGTGCGACGAGTATCCACATGACCCGCTGCAATGTTTCGGTGCGGCTGCGATAGTCGGCGACGCGCGTTTCACCGATCCCCTGTTCTTCGCGGATGACGCGATCCAGTTGCTGCTGTAGCCGGTTCATCAGTCGCTTGCCTTCGCCTTCCGCCACACGTCGGCGCGCCGCTTCCGGCCCGCTGTTCGCATATATTCGCAACACCGTGTCCATCTCGGCTACCTTGGTCCGGGCGATCCGGCGCAGGCCGTCGAAGCTGGTCTGGTGCGAAGGCGCTTCGCGGTAGAGCGCGTCGGCCTTTTCGAAGCTGCGCTGGATTTCGCCATGCCACTCGCCGTAGCGGGCGCGGAATTCCGGGTCGTTGGTGATAATATAACCGCGCTGGCTGGATTCTGCGGCGCGCAGTTCGGACAATATGTCGATCAGGAGGACGCGCCGCTGGAATGATTGGTCGGCATTCACGCGCAGGCCGTTCCAGCGGCCATATTCCCCGCCCAGCCAGAAAAGCAGCGCCGCCAGCACCAGCGGAACGACCAGCGCCGCCAGCACGAAGGGTGACGCGCTGGGCGGCTCGGGGGGCGCGCCGTTCATGTTGGGCGGGCCGCCGCCACGTCTCCCAACAGCGGCTGCACCGCGAGCAGCGCCTGCGCGCGGTTGCCGACATCAAGCTTGCGGAAGATCGCCGTCAGATGGGCTTTCACCGTCGCCTCCGATACGGCGAGATCGGCGGCGATCTGTTTGTTGAGACGCCCGTCCGAAAGGGCGATCAACACCCGGAGCTGTGCGCCGGACAGGGTCGCGATGCGATCGCGCAGGTCTGCCGGATTGGCGTCGATATCCACCGCGGGGAAGCTGGTCTGCCCCTCCGCCAGCTTCTTTATGTCGCGCGCCAGGTCATCGAACGGCCGGGTCTTGTACAGGAAGCCCGCGGCGCCCAACGCGCGGGCGCTTTCGACCAGCGTCGCATTCTCATGCGCGGAGATCATCGCGATGGGCGTCCGGCCGGCTTCATGCTGCACCTGCAGGAAGCCGGAAAAGCCGCGCGCGTCGGGCAGGACGAAGTCGAGCAGGATCAGGCGATATTTGGCGTGGCGCTTCAAGGTCGCCAGGGTTTCGCCGATCGTGCCGGCGGTATCGACCGTGACGCCAGGCATCACCGCGCGCGCGGCGAGCGCCAGACCCTCACGGATCAACGGGTGGTCGTCCGCGATCAATACGCGGCCTCCGGTTACGGTCTCCACCATCCTCCAGCCTTATTGTTATCCATTTGTAGAAAATGGGCTAGTCACGGGAAAGGACGCAACAGGATGTAATGCGTCTATGGACGGATCGCAAAACACTTTGGCTGTCATCAGTGTTGCCGCCTCGTTAACCTATGCGCATGTTGGCGCCGCAATGCGCCTTGCCGGATGGGAGGTGTTGGAAGCATCATGCGACGATGGCGACGCTGTCGCGGCGGCCAGCATGATCGTTGTGGACGGAATGGGCGAGGTTGCGTCGCTGCGGCGCGATCATATTGTGGCAGCGGTGATGGATGGCGGGAGGACGCCGTCTTTTCCGGTCGATCTGGTGGTCGATCCGGATCAGGGCGTTGAACGCCTTACCGCCATTTTCAGTCAGTGGCTGCCGCCGGATACGGCCAGTCTGGCGCGCATGGCGACGATGTTCGGCCGCGACGGCCTGCTGCCTGTGGTGGAGGGCCTTCGCGCGGAACTGGAAAGGGCTATCGAGGGAGCGGAGGGTCATAGCGCCCACCGCATCGCAGGACTGACAGGCACATTGGGCTTCACCGTCGCGAGCGGGAGCTGGCAGGCGGTCGATCTGGGAACGGGCGGGCGAGCGGCGGCATTGCGCGACAGCCGGACCGCCTTGATCGCGATTGATCGCTGGCTGGCGGCGACCGGTTGAGCGGACTCAATCCAATCCGGCGCCATCCAGCATGACGGCCAGCGCGACGCTGCTGATCGGCTGAACAAAGCGGAAGCCGCAGTGGTCGTCGCGCGTCCAGCAGATGGTTCCGGCGACTCCGTGCCGGTCGCCAAGTGTCAGGCCCAGCACGCCTTGCCGGCCGTTCGCCAGCGGTTCGGACAGGACAAGCCGCGCGCCGCCGACAGAAATATTTTCGATCGTGGCGGCGATCGGCATATCGTCGATCAACAATGGCGCGTCGCGGCGCAACGGGAAGCGCGGCTGGCGCGCAATCCGTCCCGACCGGCTGGCGCGGGCCGCGAAAATATCCGCCGGGCAGCAGCGCAGGTCGAAACTGAGGCCGGCTTCATGCCCCACCGCCCAGCGGATGCAGGCAAGGCGGGGGTCGAGACCGCGCATTTCGATCAGGACGCGGGCGCCGGGCGGCGGCGGGGCGGGCAACTGGATGCGCATTCCCCCTTCCGACAGGTCTCGCACCATGCAGGGCAGGCTGCGACCATCGAACGAAATCTTGCCGATGGTAAAGACCGTCGCCGCGCGGGTGTCCCGCCGCCGTTCCATCGCGACAGCCGATGGTCCGGCGATCGAAGGAGCGGCCATCGGCATCATCGCCGCCTGTTCCATTCCGTAGGACATGTCTGACTTCCCCCTTTGGCTAACGCAGCTTGACGCGGAAGCGGACGGTAAATGATCCGCCCGCCTTGAATGTGGTGATTGGCTTGATACGGATGGCGCGGACATTGGAGTCATAGCCGTCGGCATCCGGGATGGGCGTGTAGGCCCAATTCGCCCCGTTGCTGAATTCGATACCGTCGGTTGTGCTGCCAAGGCCGCTGAACGTGTAGGTCAGGCCGCTGTCGCCCACGCCCAGCACGATCGCGCCGTTGGTGAAGACCACCGGGCCGCTGCCGCTGGTCCCCAGATCGCTGACGCGCAGGATTACATTGGCGGGCAACTGGTCCTCGAACGCGACGCCCCGCACTGTCTTGCCCAGGTTGGCGAGCGGGTTGGCGAGGGTCGCGCTGTAGTCGACCACCGCGCCGGGGATGGCGCGCGGGATCAGGTTGCCCATGGGATCGGACACGACGCTCACCGACTTGGTCGCCGTGATCGGATCGGCCAGGGCGGGTGTGGACAGCGCCGCAAGCAGGAGGAAGGTGAACCGGCGCATCAGCGGCCCTTCCCGAGCAGGCCGGCGATGGCGTTGCGGTCGAATTTCATGCGCATCGTCACATAGGGGCCGCGACGGGTGTAGCGGTCATCCTCGAAATCGCGGTCGCGATAACCCGCGATATTATATCCGGCGCTGATCCAGACATTGGGCGCAGGGGATACGCCGGCCGACGGTCCGCCGCTGAACGCCACCGCACCGCGGCTCCAGGCGTGCTGCGCCGACGCTTGCACGCCGATGTCGAAACGCTTGCCCAGGTCCATCCTCAGGTCGACGCCGGTGACGTCGATATAGCCGGTATAGTCGTCCGCGCCATAGCTGCCGCTGACCCATTTGGCGCCATAATAGACGGTCGCCTCGACATTGTGGCGCCCGCCTTCTGCGCCGGCGCGATAGTTGACGGCAAGGTTGTTAATAAGGCGCAGGGTGCGCTGGCCGATGCCGCTGCCGGCCGGTACGCCCAGCACGTTGCCCCCGCCCACGCCCGCATCCGCGCTTTCCTTGCGCAGTTCCAGCCGCTCCAACAGCGACCAGCGGCTGTCGAGCGGTCGCCAGGCGAGCGCGACCGAGGTCGCCAGGCTCTTCGCCTGCGCGCCGCTGACCTGGCTCAGCGTGGCGTAGCGGACGGTGCCGGCAAGCGTCTTGCCCTCGCCCAGCGCGCGGACGACGTTGCTGGTGATATTGAAGCGCTTATTCTGGCCGGACTTGCGATATTCGACCCGGCCGTTCCAGGACCAGAGGTCAGCGCGGTAATTGGCGCCCAGCGTCACCGCGGCATAATCGCCGTCATTGCCATAGATGCTGCCCAGCGCGCCGCCGCCAACGCTGCCCGATCCGCTGGTCTGGAACGGCTGAACGACGCCGCCGGCCGGAATCTTGCCGCTGACGGTCGTGCTGGCGTCGAAGGTCGCGTCGATCGTCCAGCGATCGCCGATCGGCAGCGACTGAACCAGACCGTAATTGGCATAGACGCGCCCGCCATTCTCCCCTGACGTCTGGTTGTTGATGGCGGTGGTGACCTTGGCGCCGGTCCAGGGCTGGACGTCGAAGCCGATTTGCGCGGTATGGGTCGTGTAGTCCTCGCCCTGCGCCACTTCATAGCCACCGATCAGGCGGATGCCCGGCTTGACGCGCCAAGCCGCGATCAACTGGTGGCGGGCGGGGAAATCGACGCTGTCGCGGTCGCCGCCCGGCGCGAACTGGGTCTGGCCGGTAAGGGTCAGCTTGCCGCCCATCAATATCTGGGTGCCGCCCAGCGTCAGCAGGCGGGAGTCGCGATCCTTGCCGTCGATGCCGTGATCCAGCGCGAACTGCGCGCCGGCGAAGATCGTGCCATGGTCGCGCCGATATTCGATGCGCGATTCGCCAGCGAAGCGGCTGCCGGCACCGATCAGCTGGTCCTGATACCAGGAGGAGGCCGTAAGCGCCCATTTGTCGGCCAGTTGCACGCGGCCGTCGAAGCCGATGCGGCGCGTGCCCGCCTCGACCAGATTCTGCTGGCCGAGGCCAAACGCGTCGTCCTGCTGTCGTGCATAAGCCAGCACATCGGCCTTCTTGCTGTGATGTTCGACTTCCGCCAGCCAGGCGCGGCCGTCGGTCAGGCCGTCGCGGCTGCCGGCGGCCATTTCGGCGCGCAACTGGGTCGTGTCGCTGATTCGCGCACTGACGTCCGCGCCCAGCAGCAGGCCGTCGCCATGGCTGTTGTCCTTGATCGCCGACACGCCGACCTCGGCCTTGCCCTTGGCGAACTTCATCGCGGCGCGGCCGCCTGCGGTCAGCTTCTTGCCCTTGCCGTAGGTTTCATAGTCGACGAGGATGAAGACCGGATTGTTGGCGGCGTCGCGGCCCAGCACCGGCTCGCGGAAGCGGATGGTGCCGATAGTCGCGTCGATATCATAGTCGATATGGCGGGTGAGCGGGGTCGAGGACAGGATGCGCTCGGGGCGCAGCCGGTCGCGTGTTTCGATGCTCAGCTTGTCGCTGTTGGGAACGATGTCACGGCCCGACAGGCGATAGGGGCCGGTCAGGCCATTGCCCTGGATTTCGTCGCGGGCGTGCAGGTCGTCGCTGTTGGCGGCGAAGGCGCTGAAGCTGAGGCGATCGTCGGCATAATCCGCCTTCATGCCGTTGAGGGTCCGGCTGTAGCGGGTCAACTGGGTCTGGGTCATGCCGGTTTCGAAATCGCCGAACAGGGCACTGAAATCCTTGCGCTCCAGCCGCAGATAGAGTTTGCGCGCGGTCGCGGCGTCATGGCCCTGGCGGGTGGCGTCGCCATAGACGGTGTAGTAGCGATCCGGGTCGATCTGGCCCAGCAGGCCGCGCGAGCGGTCATATTTGCGGTCGCTGTCATAGGCGATGGTCATCAGCCAGCTGCCCTTGATCCGGCCCTTGGCATAGAGCGCCAACTGCCCGTCGGTGACCAGGCTGTTGCGGCTGGAGGCAGGCAGGGCGGACGAGCGCCGGCGCAGCGTGTGGAAGCCGATCGTACCCGACCCGAAGCCGACCACGGTCCAGTCGCGCGCCACCGCCGTCAGGCGCGCGCGCAGTTCGATGGCGCGCTGTTGCTTGTCGTCGGTCAGGGTCACGGTCGCCCGCAAGGCGCCGGCCTGGGTGGTGGGTTGCAGCGCGAGATAGGCGATGCCTTCGTCGCCGATCACCAGCGCGGTGCCGCTGGCGCGGCGGCTGGCAGGGACGGTGGTGTCGACCGCGATAGCATAGGGCTGGTCCACCGTGACGGGAACGGTCGTGCCGTCGCGCACCGGGCGGCCGCTTCGATCGGTCAGGCGGAAGGCGAGGACCGGGTTGGTCAGGCCGTCGGCTGCGAGCTTGCTGGCGTCCGGCGCGACGATGGCGTTGGCGGCGGCCCCGGCATAATGGACGGTGCCGTGCAGCGTCTGGGCTATGCTGCCGTCCGCATTCATCACGGTGGCTTCCAGCGCGTTGTCGCCGGGATCGAGGCCGAGGCCGGACCATTTGGCGATGGCGATGTCGCCGTCCGTATCGGTGGCATCATAGGCCAGCGCATCGACCAGCCCGCCGTTGAGGCGTAACGCGACCTTTTGCCCGGCATGATGTTTGATGACGACGCGGGTGGACGGGGAGCGGGGATTATAGCCCTGCATCGGGAACAGCAGGGCGATGCCGGCATCCTGCCCGTCGAACCATTCCCGGTCGCCTGCGGCCTGCGCGGCGTCGGGCGCGGCGGGTAGGGCGTCGGCGACGGCGGCAGCGGCGAGGCCGGTCAAGCGCAGCTGGAAATCGACGCGCTGGAGCAGGCCGCCTGCGCTCTCGACGAAGCGCGACGTTGCGCTGCCGCCGTTGCGCGTGTCGGCGTCGCACAGCAGCGGCGCGTGACTGGCGGGCAGGCTGGCGCCGTCGAGCTGGACGACGTGGCGACCGGGCCGTACGGCTTCGAAATGATAGAGGCCGTCCTTGTCGGTGACGACGAAACTGCCATCCTCCATCAGCAGGCGAATGCCGGCAACGCCCTTGCGCCCCTTGGCCGGGGCGTTGCAGTCGCCCTCGGTGACGCGGCCGACGACAGTGAAGCCGTCGGTGAAAAGCAGCGCACCGATGCGGACGGAGGCGGCCGCCTCGTTACTGGTGGCGCCGGCAGAGCCGGAGGCGAGCACGCGGTTGAGCGCCTCGCCGCGCGGTGCGCCGGGCGCGACGGAGACGATATAGCGCACTTCCAGCGTCTTACCGGCGGGCAAGGCCGGGATGGTGAAGTCCAGCGTTCGGCCGTCTGTCGCGACCACGGGTTCGTCCGCCCCTCGGGTCGATCCGCGCTCGTAACGCAGGCCGGGCGGCAGGATGTCGGTCAGATGGATGCCGCTGGCGTCGTCGTCCGAGCGGTTGTCTACGCGGACCAGATATTGGACGAAATCGCCGGGCGAGGCTTCGCGGACCGAGGCGGTCTTTGTGAGCAGCAAATGGGTATCGCCGACGCGATCGAGGGGGATGTCGGCGATGAAGGGTTCCGGATCGCTAAGGGCGAAGACGCCGCCGAACGACGCCTCGTTCAGTATGAAGGGATGGTTCATCGGGCCGCGCAGCGCCTCCAGATCGGCGCGACTGCGGGTCGAGGGCGCGACATAATGAGCCGGCGGCGTGACTTGCAGATGATAACGGCCCGGTGCGGTGAGCGGAAAACGGTAATTGCCCTGGGGAAAATCATAGAGGCGACCGCTGGCATCGGTGGTGCTGCCCCCGCTGACGACGGTGGAGGGGTAGGCGCTGACGCCGTCGTCGCCGAACACCTTGGCGGGCTGGCCGTCCTCGCCCAGCAGCGTCACCGTCGCGCCATCGACCAGCGCGCCGGTTTCGGAATCGAAGACATAGCCGGTGGGATCGATCAGGATCGAACTGGTCGATCCGTAGCTATAGGCATCCTCGGTGAAGCTGAGCGTCAATTGCGCGCCGCGATCCAGCGTCGGGTCGCAGGGGGAGGCGGAGCCGTCATTGCCCTGCGGCACGCCGCCGGCGAAGACGCCGGTATCGGGACCTGTCTCCATCATGGGAATGGTGCTGGTCAGATATTGGGTGTGGACGTTGATCCAGGAGGTTTCGCGTAGATTGGGATCATGATTGCCGCCCGGATTGTCCAGCACCAGAATCAAGGGGACATGGGTGTCGATGGATTCGGCCACCGGCGCGCGCGCAAGGTCGGCAGCGTCGATCGGGGCGGGGGTGAAGACGATGGAGGGCGACGTTTCGCATCGCGTGCCTTGCAAGCTGTAGCCGACCGGGAGCAGGCGAAAGCTCAACCGGGTCGGGCGCTTGCCGCGCGCTTCGACGTCGAAGGTCACCGTGTTGGAATCGATGCTGACCGGGCCGGTCGGCGCCTGCCAGGTCGCGGTCGCGGTATTGGTGACGCGCGTCTGCCCCTGCGTCGCGACGGGGGTCGCGGCGGCCACGCCGCTCAGGGCGGCGATCAGGTTGGCAAGGGCGCGAATTTTGGCCATAGGGGTCCTGCCGGCGCGCGCGGGTAAAGCGCGCGCCGCCCAGTTGTCCTTTGCTTTTCCGGTGGTTAGTTGATCGTCACCTTGAAGGCGACGGCCACCGAACCCAGGCCTGCGACGGTGCCGACATTGGCCGTGACGGTCTGCGTACCGCTATTGTAATTGGCGGTGTATCCATCGGTTTCCGCTGCGTCGTCGGCATCGTCATCCTCGGTCGTGCCGGCCAGCACGCAGGTACCGCCCGGCAGGCCGACGCTGATCGAACCCGGCACATAGGTCGTGTTCGACGGCACGATGTCGGTCAGCGCCACGCCGTTCGCCCCGGTTAGCGCGGTGCCATTATGGACGAGCAGGCAATATTGCACCGTCGCGCCGGGCAGCGCCTTGGGATTGAGGGTGTTGACGCCATCGGACAGGATGAGGGCCGACTTGGTGACCGTCAGCGCGACATTCTGGGTGCCGATGACATAGGCGGCATAGGCACGGCCCTGGCCGTTGCGGGCGACGTCGCCCAGGTTGAGCGTACCGTCGCTGTCGTCGTCGGCGAACACGATATCGACGACATTGTCGGCATTGCCCAGATTTAGGTCGGTCGCGACGAGCAGGGCGCCCTTCGTTCCCGAAGTGCCGCCGGCGGCAGCGATCACATGCAGCGACACCTGCGCTTCGTGGATGCCCACGGTCGCGGGGATATTGCCGACGATGAACACGGCGACCGAGGCTTCGGGCGCCAGTTCGTCGATATAGGTCTGGGTATCGACATCGACGTCGTACACGCCGTTGTTATTGCTGTCGACATAGACCTTCATGCTCGAGATGTCGAAATCGTCGGTGCCGGTCAGGATGCCGACCGACAGGGTGGTCTGGTCCGGATCGAGCCAGAAATCCTGGATGCCGTTGGTGTGGTTGGTCACCTTGAACTTGGTGACGGCGGCCTGCTGGCTGAGATTGACCTGGGTGGCGCCGGTCTGGTCGGTGATGACCGTGAAGTCCACCTTGCGGTCGACCACGAACTTGGCGGTATTGGAGGTGGTGGTCTGCGACGCGCCGTTGACGGTATAGGTCACGGTTGCGGTGTTGGCGACTTCCGTGCCAGCGGTGGTAGCGGTTGAGGCGGACTGGGCGTGGGCGGTGCCGGTAGCGGCGATTGCGGCGCCGCTCAGCAGCATCAGCCGCAGGGAGCGAGAGATCATCTTGTGGTTTCCTGTGGTTCGAGCAGCGGGGGTCATTTGAGGACGGCCTTGAAGGCGAGCTGGCCCTGTCCTCCGGCAGGCACGGTCGCGATGCGCCAGCGGATGTGGCGGACATCATTGGATGTGGCCGCGCGGCTGCCGCCGCTGGCCGTGGGCACGCGCAACTGGGCGAGCGCGCCATAGGTCTTGCCGTCGACCGACAGTTCCGGCGCGGCCGATCCGGCCCCGGGCGCGCGATAGGTGATCGCGCCGGGCACGGGGTTGTCGAGGACGATGTCGGACAGCGGCTGCGCGCCGGTGTTGCGATAGGCGAGCACGAAGACGACATGGTCGCCCGGCACGGCACGCGTGGCAGGCGCCAGCGAGGTACTGACCGCGCCGGCCTTGTCCAGCGCGCGCTGTTCGACGAAAATCTTGGAGGCGACCTGCAACGGTCCCTGGGAAGCGGCTGCCGGGGTGACGACGGCCGCGGCGGCGAGAAGAGCGGTGATCAATGTTCGGGCCATGGTTCCAGTCCTTGTTGAGGCACTGGTTCCCTTGGATGATTTCGCGGCTAATGAAGTTTTACCGTTCGGTCCGCAACGATCCGAAGTTCGACCATCGTCTAACGATCGCACGCAATTCGTAGCGGAATATGGATCGGCGCGCGCCGGGCGCGCAAGGCCCTTGCGAGGAAGGCCCTTGCGAGGGAGGATAGTTCGACCCGGCGGGCCTTCAGCGGCATGGAAACAGCGCTTTTACAACAGCGCGACGAGTCAGTCGGCAAGCGCCAGGCTGGCTTTATATGCTTCTGGAACGGGGCTGGTTCAGGCCGCCATGCGATCGCCCGACAGCTTCATCAGCAGCGCGGGAACCTCGCCCGCGGGGATCGGCCGGCTGAACAGATAGCCCTGGATCTGGTTGCAGCCTTCGGATCGCAATATGTCGAGCTGCTCGCTGCTTTCCACGCCCTCGGCCGTCGTCTCGATGCCCAGCGCGTCCGCCAGCGTCGTGATGGCGCGGATGATGGCGGTGGCGCCTTCATTGGCGAGCAGGTCGACGATGAAGCTGCGATCGATCTTGAGCTTGTCGAAGGGAAAGCTGCGCAGATAGCTGAGCGAGGAATAGCCGGTCCCGAAATCGTCGAGTGCCACTCGCACGCCCAGGACTTTGAGGGAGTGCAGCGAGGCAAGCGTCGCCTCCACATTGTCGATGAACAGGCTTTCGGTGATCTCCAGTTCCAGCCGCTGCGGCTCCAGGCCGGACCGCGCTAGCGCCTGGAACACGATGCTGTTGAGTGTCGAACTGCGGAACTGGACCGGGGACACATTCACCGCGACGCGGATGTCGTCGCCCCAGCTGGTGGCGATCCGGCAGGCTTCATGCAGCGCCCATTCGCCGATCGGGATGATCAGACCGGTTTCTTCCGCCAGTGGAATGAAGTCGATCGGCGACACCATGCCGCGCACCGGATGGTTCCAGCGCATCAGCGCCTCGAACGCGGTCACGCGGTTCTGGGACAGGCCGAAGAGCGGCTGGAAATGCAGCTCCAGCTCGCCCTTGCGCAGCGCGTCGTGCAGGTCGACCTCCATCGCGCGTCGCGCCTGCGCTTCGGCATCCATGGCGTTTTCGAAGAATCGGTGGCTGCCCTTGCCGTCATGCTTGGCGCGGTAGAGGGCAAGGTCGGCGTTCTTGAGCAGCGACGTCGCATCCTGTCCGTCCTGCGGCGCCAGTGCGATGCCGACGCTGCCGCCGGTGACGATGCGATGGCCGTTGACGGTGAAGGGACGGGTCAGCGCCTGAACGATGGCCCTGCCAGTCTGGTCGGCGGCGCCATTGCCATCCTGGACGATGATCGCAAATTCGTCGCCGCCCAGCCGGGCGACGAAGCCCTGGGGGCAGGTTTCGGCGAGGCGCGTTGCGACTTCGCACAGCAGCGCGTCGCCGGTCGGATGGCCCAACGTGTCGTTGACCGACTTGAAATTGTCGAGGTCAAGGCAGAACAGCGCGAAATCCACCCCGCCATGGCGGTGCAGCGCCAGCGCGATCTGTTCGCGCAGCAGGGTGCGGTTGGCGAGGCCGGTCAGCGAATCATGAAAGGCCATATGCGCGATCTGGCGCTCGCGCTCCTCGACCGCAGTGACCATGCGGTTGAAACTGCGCGCGAGGCGACCGATCTCATCGCGGGTTTCGACCACCACCTCGGCATGTTCGCCGGCGCTGACTTTGCGCGCGGCGGCTTCCAGCGCGATGATCGGCCGCGCCAGCCGGCGCGAGGCGGCAAAGGCGCCGGCGATCGCCAGCAGCAGGCCGAGCGCGCCGAAGCCGAACAGCGCCCAGAGGATGGGCGCATAGCCCCGCAGCGCGCGGGTCAGGCTATATTCCAGTATCAGTCGTTGCGGCGCGGCCTCCACCAGCGCAGGCACCGGTTGCCCCCAACTGAGAATGCGTTCGCCGCCGCGGTCGATTTCCCGCACCTCGGTGCCCCGCGCCACAGCGGCGGTGAGCGGCACGAGTTGCGGATGCAAATCGATCGAAGAAAGCTTGGCGAGTTGTTGCAGATCGACCGGCCCCATGTTGCGCGCGAACACGACCCAGCCCATCAACATCGGCGCACGCACCGGCGCGGCGGCGACCATATGACTCTGGCCGCGCCAGCGCACGATGCCGCGTTCGCGTCCGGCGTCCAGTGCGTCGAACAATTGCGTCTGCTCCGTGGCCGATAGCCCGTCGGAACCTCCCGCTATCGTGCCATCGATGCCGACGAACATGGCGTCGTCGATTTTGAACCGGCCCTGCAGGCTCTGCAATGCGGAGGCGATCGTCGCCGCGTCGTTGGTGCCGACCGCCGCGCGAAAGCCGAAGTCGCTGGCCAGGACATTGCCGGCCTGCGCCAGTTGATGGAACTGCATTGTGGCGATCCGGTCGAACAGGGCGCTGCCGACCGTCATTTCGCGGCGGATCTGGCTTTCGGCATAGGATTCGATCGCCTTGCGCGTACCGAACAGCGACAGCATCGACACCGCGACGAAAAGCGCTCCATAAAAGAGCGTCATGCGGAAGGTCAGCGTCGACTGGAAGCGCCAGACGGCGCGCCGCCAGAATCGTTTGAGGGCGAGAGCGTGGCTCATTGAGCGTTGCGGAGCGTTAGCGGGACGGTCTTGCTGGCCGCGCCGCTGCCCGGAATGGGGATGTTGACGACGATTTCATTGTCCTTCGCCTTGAGCAACGGATGCCAGATCGTCACTTGCGCTGTGCCGGTCGCCATACCGGCCAGGTGCGCGGTGCCGGCCGCATCGCTCTTGATCGCGAAGGGCGTGTCGACGACCTTGATGAAGCCGCTCATCTGGTCGTGGATGTTGCAACCCAGCGCGACTGCCCCCACCGACGTGAAAGTGTAGCTGCGTGTTTCATCCTGGCCGAACAGCTTGATCTCGAACTTGGCTGGTTTGGAAAAGGAATAGACGTGATGGCGCACCTTGTCCTTGTTGGGAAAGCGCACCGTGGTCCCGACCGGCACCACCAGCACATGCGGGGCGAAGGCGATATTCTGCTGGACCATGGTGGTAGGCCAGGGAAAGCGGATGGGGCCGGGCGGGATGCCGCCCGCTGGACGCACCGTAACGACGGCGTCGGCGACCGGGCGCCCCGCCGCATCCACCAGCTTGAGGTTGAGATCGCCCGCCAGCGCAGGCGCGGCCATGCAGGTCAGGGCGAGGGGGACGAGGCGCAGGCAATACATGATGCCTGCTCCTAATCGCTAAGGTTGAAGAAATGTTTAGTGCGAACCGGACGTATCTTTTGCCATAAAAACCGCACGGTTGGCCAAAGCGAATATTAACCATGGCGGGCTATCAGCATGGCATGACCCGATATTCCTTCATCGCGCTCGCCGCCCTGGCGGTTGCCCTGCCATCCGGGCAAGCCACCGCCAAACCGCTCCGTAATGGCGGTAAATTGCTGCTGACCAACGGCATCAGCTCGTTGGAGGGCGCGGCTGGCGGTGGCCTGACCCCTTGGGCGGTGATCGCCGGCAATGAGACGGACGAGGGCATCGGCCTGTCCGCCCATGGCACGATCGTTGAGGTCAAGGATTATGATTATCAGAGCGCCGGCGTCGCCATCGGCTTTCGCGACCGGCTGGAACTGAGCTACACCCATCAGGATTTCAACACGAACGAGATCGGCGCCGCGCTGGGACTGGGCAAGGATTATGCCTTTTCGCAGGATATTGTCGGCGCGAAACTGCGCGTGGCGGGCGATCTGGTCTATGATTCGCTGCCGGCGATCGCGGTCGGCGTGCAGTATAAGAAGAACGGGCAGGGCGACGTCGTGCGCGCGATCGGCGCGCGCCATGACGAGGGCGTGGATTATTATGCCACGGTCAGTCGGCTGTTTCTCTCCCGCTCCATCCTGCTGTCGGCGACGGCGCGCCTGACCAAGGCGAACCAGATGGGCCTGCTGGGCTTTGGCGGCGACAAGAATGGCGACTATGGCGTGGAGTTCGAAGGATCGGCTGCGTGGCAATTGTCGCCTGGTCTGGCCATTGGCGGCGAGTTTCGCAGCAAGCCCGACAATCTGGGCATCGCGCGGGAGGATGACTGGTTCGACGCCTTCGCCGCGCTGGCGCTCAGCCGCAACCTGACCGCGACGGTCGCCTATACCGATCTGGGTTCGATCGCGACGGTGAAGGGCCAGCGCGGCGTCTTCCTCTCGCTCCAGGCCGCCTTTTAAGGACTATTGAGATGTCGCTGATCCTTTCCCTGCTCCTGCTTCAGGCAGCGCCCCATGCCATGCCCGGCGAGGCGACCGTCGATCCCTATGTCGCCAGCAACGCCAATGCCGGCGCGACGCCCTTCACGGGCGATGCGATGGCCAGAGCCTTTCACGGTCAGGATGGCATCGGCCGGGTCGTCGACCATATGGTCACGCTGGCCTATGCCGACCCGGTCATCGGTGAGATATTCGTCAGCCATGACAAGGTCCGGCTGAAGCGGACTCTGGTCGAGCAATTCTGCTACATCCTCAACGCTGGCTGTTCCTATAGCGGCCGCGACATGGCCAGTGCGCACAAGGATCTGGGCGTGCAGCGCAAGGATATGAACCGCCTGGTCGAACTGCTGCAACAGGCTATGCGCGACGAGAAGATCGATTTTCAGGCGCAGAACCGCTTCCTGTCGAAACTGGCCCCGATGCACCATGATGTGGTAGGACAATAGGGGCGCGGTTCGTCATTCGAACAGAAGCACGGGCTTGATCGCGACGCCGCTTTCGGAGTCGTGGAAGGCGTCGTTGATCGCGTCGAACGGATAGAAACGGATCAGCCGGTCGAATGGGAACCGCCCGGCCTGGTGCAAGGCTATAAGCTGCGGGATGAACCGCTTGGGGTCGGCGTCGCCTTCGACAATGCCCCGGATCGTACGCCCGCCGCTCATCACATGCGAGACGTCGGCCTGAAACAGCGTACCGGGTGCCGCTGCGCCGACAATGCCGCAAGTGCCGCGCACGCCCAGCATCGCGATCCCCTGCTGGATCACCGCGGGCAGGCCGGTGCAGTCGAGCGCATGATCGACGCCGCCCGGCACGGTTTCCAGCACGCGCGCGACGGGATCGTCGGTGCGGCCGTCGATCGTCAGGGTCGCGCCCAGTTCCGCCGCCAGCGCCAGCCGCTCCGGGTTCAAGTCCACGGCGACGATGGTCGTCGCACCCACCGCCTTGGCCGCCATGATCGCGGATAGGCCGACCGACCCCGCGCCCAGCACGACCACGCTCTGCCCCGGACGGACCTGAAGCGCGTTCATCACCGCGCCTGCGCCGGTCAATATGCCGCAGCCCAGCGGGCCGGCGATCCGCAGGTCGAAACCCTCAGGCACGACTACCGTGTTGCGGGCGTGACAGATCGCGTGGGTCGCGAAGGAAGATTGGCCGAAGATGTTGGCGAAGACCGGGCTGCCGTCGCTCGTGGCGAGGGCGGCGCTGCCATCGGGACGGGTGCCGAAGAAATTGCGCGGGAAAAATTCATGGCAATAGCTGCTGTGGTCCGAACAGCAAGTTGGACAGCTTCCACAGCTATTATAGCTCATCACCACAGGATCGCCGGGGCGGATGTCGGTCACGCCATCGCCCACCTGTTCGACGATGCCGGCGCCCTCATGCCCCAGTACGACCGGCAGGGGTACCGGCACGCCCTGCTGCCACATGGTCGCGTCGGTATGGCACACGCCGGTGGCGACCAGCCGCACCAATATTTCGCCCGCGCGGGGTGGTTCGATGGTCAGCGACCGGATGACCATGGGGCGGTTCGATGCTTCAACGACGGCGGCGCGGATGTCCATTTTCGTCCTCTTCCGATTTCTCTCTAATAGATGGGACCGATATCAAATGCTGCATCGATGGCCAAGCGCTTGATGCATCCTCTACGGATTTTCCCAGGTGGCCTCGTAGAACATGGCGATAAAAAGCCAAATATTCTGCTTACTAGCCATATTTTTGCGGGCAGGGTGAATGTCATTCTTTGGCGCCAAGGGGATTGCCTTGCATAAACATATTCGCTAATGTGACCGATATCACGATAAAGCGGATGGCAGATCCGAGAGTGTTGGGAGGATGAAAATATGAATCTTCATTTGGTGTCTCGCTTCAAATACGGGCTTCTGGGCAGTGCGGCGCTGTGCGCCTTGGCCAATGTCGCGTCGGCGCAGGACGCCGCGCCGCCGCCCCAGCCGACGGAGGTCGATGACGCGGCGGCTGCCGACATCGTCGTCACCGGATCGCGCATCGCCCGATCGGGCTTCAACGCGCCGACGCCCGTTACCGTAGTCGGCGGTGAGCGGCTGGAGCAGCGCGCCATCACCAATGTCGGCGACGCGCTCAACGAACTGCCCTCCTTCCGTCCGCTGGTGACGCCGGCGACGCAGCAGGCGGTGGGCGGCAATATCGGCGCGCGCGTACTCGACCTGCGCGGCCTTGGCGCGACCCGGACGCTGGTGCTGCTCGACGGCAAGCGTTTCGTGCCGTCGACCACGCAGGGCACCATCGACGTCAATTTGATCCCCAGTTCGCTGGTGTCGCGCACCGAAGTCGTGACCGGCGGCGCGTCGGCCGCCTATGGCTCGGACGCGGTGGCGGGTGTCGTCAACTTCATCCTCGACCGCAACCTGACCGGCCTCAAAGGATCGATCCAGGCGGGCATATCCGACCGCGGCGATTATGCCGGGCAGAATGCGCAACTCGCCTGGGGCACGAAGTTCGCGGACGAAAAGGGTCATTTCATGATCGCGGGCGAATATGACCGGTCGGACGGAATGGGCGATTGCTACACCCGCGACTGGTGTCCGCGCGAGCAGTTGATCGGCAACAGCCCGGCGGGATCTGGCGGCCTGCCCGCCAGCATCCGCGGCGGCCCGGCCGGCACCGGCACCATCTCGTCCGGCGGACTGATCGTCGCCAATTCCGGGCCGTTGCGCGGGCTGGCGTTCAACCCGGATGGCACGACGCACGCTTATGATTTCGGCACCATCTATGGCACCAATCCGTCGCCGCTGTTCACCAAGGGCGGCGAGGAGTCGGTGCGCAACGGTTTTCTGGACGGCATTCTCCTGATCCCGCCGGTCAAGCGTTTCGTCGGCTACAGCCAGGCATCCTATGAATTTTCCGATGCATTGAAGGCCAGTGTCGACCTGTCCTATGCTCGGTCGCAGGGCATGGTGATCGGATCGGTCGCCCGCACGACGCAGACGATCCAGCGCAACAACGCCTATCTGCCCGACGGCGTCGCGGCGATCATGGACGCGAATGCCATCACGGCCTTCACCCTAGGCCGCGCGCTGATGGATCTGGGCGGATCGGTCAATCATAGCGACAACAAGACCTATCGGGCGGTGCTGTCGCTGGAAGGCAAGATCAGCGACAACTGGCGCTGGGACGCCTATTATCAATATGGCCGCAACAAGTTCCGCCAGGATTATAGCGGCAACGTCGTCGGGTCGCGGGTCACCAACGCGGCCAATGCGGTCAATGTGAACGGCCAGGTGGTGTGCGGCATCAATGCCGACGCCAGCAGTGCCAATGACGATCCCAGCTGCGTGCCGATCAACCTGTTCGGCTCCGGCAATATCTCGCCGGAGGCCGCCGCCTATATCGCGCCGTCGGGCTATCAGACCACTGACACGACCGAGCATGTGGTCGCTGCCAACATCAACGGATCGCTGTTCGCGCTGCCGGGTGGCGATTTCTCGATCGCGGCGGGTGGCGAATATCGCAGCGACAAGGCGGTCGGCGCCGCCGACGCCCTGTCCACCGCCAACGCCTTCTGGTCGTTCAACGGCAAGGCGGTCAATGGCAGCATCCGCGTCGCCGAAGCCTATCTGGAGGCGCAGGCACCGATCCTGAAGGACGCGCCTTTCGCCCAGACGCTGGAACTGAACGGCGCGGTCCGCCGCACCCATTATCGCCGCTCCAGCCCTGGCCTGGACACCACGACGGTCAATGCCACCACCTGGAAACTGGGCGGCATCTATGCGCCGATCGAGGAAGTGCGTTTCCGCGTTACCCGGTCGCGCGACATTCGGGCGCCCAACCTGACCGAATTGTTCGGGCCGGTGACGCTGGGTCGCACGACGATCGTCGATCCGCTGAACAATGGCGCGCAGATTCAGGTCAACAGCTTCTCGGGCGCCAACCAGCAATTGTCGCCGGAAAAGGCCGATACCTGGACAGCCGGCGTGGTGCTGGCGCCCAAGGGCTTTTTGCGCAACTTCCGATTCTCGGTCGACTATTATGACATCGACCTGCAGGGTGCGATTTCGACGCTGGGCGCGCAGGTGGTGGTCGATCGCTGCGCGGGCGGGCAGACGGCACTGTGCAACTTCGTCCAGCGCGATGCGTCGGGCACGCTCACCAGCGTCAGCGACGTGCTGCAGAATGTCAGCCAGGTGCGCAATCGCGGCATCGATATCGAGGCCAGCTATCGCACCGATGTCGGCAAGCTCGGCAGCCTCGATTTCCGCCTGCTCGCCACCCGTTATCTGAAGCTGGAAATTGGCGGCATCGATCGTACCGGCCAGACCGGCTATCGCCCCGGCACCACCACGGGCGTGCCCGACTGGATCGTGGACGGCACGGTGCTGTGGGATCTGGGCAGCGTCGCGCTGAACCTGCACGGCAAATATATCCCCAAGGGGGTGTTCGACACGACGCTGGTGGGGCCGCAGGATGACGGCTATGCGCCTGGCCTGCCCAACAGCGTGAACAATAACCGCGTCGCCGGCCGCTTCTACCTCGACCTTGGCGCGACGGTGAAGGTGAACGACCAGTTCGAACTGTTCGGCGTGGTCAACAACCTGCTCGACAAGGACCCGCCGCTCGCCGCCAGCGCGCAGGGGGCCACCAACCAGGTCTATTTCGATCCGATCGGCCGCTACTTCAAGGTCGGCGCGCGCGTCCGCATGTAATTGGTTCAACAAAGGAAACTGGCAAGCACATGGCAAAGAAGACACTGCAACAACTGCTCGAAACCAGCGACAAGTGCATCGTCGCCCCCTGCGTCTACGACTGTGCGTCGGCGCGGGCGGTGGAGATGGTCGGCTTCGAAGCGATGATGCTGTCGGGCGGCGAAGTGTCGATCGCGATGAACGGCGTGATCGACTATGGCTTCAGCAATCTGACCGATGTGGAATGGATCACCAGCCGCATCAGTCAGACCTCCCCTATTCCGCTGGCCGCCGATATCGAGGATGGCTTTGGCGGGCCGCTGGCCGTCTATCGCAGCGCCCGGCGCATGGCGATGGCGGGGGCGACCGCGCTCCAGCTGGAGGATGCCGACGATATGGAGGAATCCACCGGCCTGCTGCCGCGCGAACGCTATCTGGAAAAGGTGCGGGCGGCGCTCGCGGCGCTGGAGGGCACCAACTGCTTCCTGATCGCGCGGACCAATGCCGACCCGGAAACGCAGATGGACGAAGGCTGCGAGCGGATGCGGCTGGCGCATGAACTGGGCGCCAAGATGACCACCGTGGTCAAGATCGGTACGCTGGAACATGCCCAATATGTTTCGGCGCGGGTGCCGGGGTGGAAGATGTTCCCCGACGTGCGCAACATCAACGGCAAGCCCGCGGTGACGGTGGATGACATCTATCCGCTCGGCTTCAACATGATGACGATGCATTATACGCTGAAAGCTGCGATGGACGGGATGCTGGAACATGGCATCAGGAACTTCGCTCAGCAGGGCTGCGACTATACCTGCGAGAAGGTGGACGCGACCGGCATCATGGGCATGAGCGCGACGCCTTTGTTCGATCCGCAAAGCTATATGGAGCTGGAAGGCCGTTTTTCGGGCCGCGCCAAGGAATATACGATTGTGGGCAATCAGGTCGAAAGCTTCCCAGACGGCTTCGTCCGCTCCTCGATCGACGACCGCCTTTAAGGCTTGAACCCTCTCCCCTGGAAGCCCGGTCGACTGCACGCGACCGGGCTTTTTTTGTGCGCGTCGTAGGAAGGTCGGCGCTTAACTTCGCACATTTCCCGCTGAATGCGGCATTTTGGAACAAATGTTGGACATTTTATGTGGTGGCGGGTGTGGGGCGCGGACGGTGTGAAAGAGCGGGATTCAGGATAGCAGATTGGGTGGAGGTAGGACAGGATTTCGGGTGGGGTCGTTCATCATGGCTATTTGGAGACTGCCTCTCGACGCTGATATATTACACGAGCGGGAGGGGCGGGCCACGGGAGAGGCTCTGACGTAATCAGAATGCGAATCTCAAGCTGCTCGAAGCTGCTTTGTAGCGCATCCCATTCCGTTCCGAAGTCTTCGATTTCTTCTCGATCTTCGGCATCTTCGTGGGCAAGCACGAACGATATCAGCCATAATTGACCGTTATGATCAAGTGTGACTCGTCGAAGGTTGGGTGATGGCAGGCCAAGCATGGCTTGCACAGCAGTCAGTGATTGCAGATTCCACTCTTGCAGTGCTGGCATGATCGTCATGCAAGATTCTTAGCGTCAGATCGGAGTTATATAAATAGCCGATATCTTTCACCTCCAATCGTCATGCTGAACTTGCTTCAGCATCCATCGTGCCGCCGAGTGCTTCGCTCAATTCGGAAAAATGGACCCTGAAACAAGTCCGGGGTGACGGTGCGTTCTGGCGCTGATGTAAGCGCCTTATCCTTCGATCCCCGCCAGCCTTAGCGCCCGGTACGGTTTCAGCGCCAGCAACAGCAGCACGCACATGATCGGGGCGGCGCAGCCGACGACGATGGCGAGGGAATAGCGGATGTCGGTGGGGGCGGTGAAGAGATGGTCGGTCATGAAGCCGATCACCACCGGGCCGATGCCGATCCCGACCAGCGAGATCACCATGATGTAGAGCGCCGTCACTTGGCCCCGCGCGCGGTTGGGGAGGATGAGTTGCAGCGCGGTGCCGGCGCAGGGGACGGGCATGCAGCTGAGGAACATCGCCGGCGCGATCAGCGCCAGCGCGGCCCAGGCGTTGGGCATCAATGGGGCGAGCGTGCCGAAGATGCCGCAGGCGAGGAAGCCAAAGGCTGCGACGCGCAGATGGGCGTCGACATGACCGGCGCGGGTCAGCCGGTCGCTGAGCCAACCGGCGAAATAGGTGCCGCCCGTGCCGCAGATCATCATGATGAGGCCGAAGCCGATGCCGACCTGCGCCGGGGTCCAGCCATAGACGCGGGCGAACAGCGCCGGCGTCCAGACATTGTACGCGAAGTTCACCACCGTCACCATCGAGAAGCCGGCGAACATCAGGGTGAGTGCGCGGCGGCGGGCGCGGATGACGCCCAGCACTTCGGCTATCGTGAGCGGCGTCGTGCCGCCGGGCCCACGCCGTTCCGGCTCCTTCATGAAGAGCAGCAGTGGTGCGAGCAGCAGGCCGGGTGCGCCGACGATCAGGAAGGCGGCCTGCCAGGGTTCCAGGCCAAAGGGCAGGCCGGTGCCGTGCCAGCGTTCGGTGAGCGACTGGAGCAGCTTGCCCCCGGCCATGAAGGCGAGGCCGATGCCGAACGGGGCGCTCAGGAAAAAGATGCTGACGGCGCGGCCGAGCTTTTCAGGCGGGAACAGGTCGCTGAGCAGCGAAAGGCCGCTGGGCGTGACGCTGGCTTCGCCGCAGCCGACCGCGACGCGCGAGAGGAAAAGTTGCGAGAAGTTGCGGGACAAACCCGACGCCATGGAGGCGAGGCTGAAGAAGAAGAGGCTGATGCCCAGCACGATGCGCCGTTCATAGCGGTCGGCCAGGCGGCCGAGCGGCACTGCGCCCAACGTGTAGAAGATGCCGAACGCCACGCCCTGCAACAGCGCGAAGCTGGTGTCGTCCAGGCCGAATTCCGCCTTTACCGGTTCGACGGTCAGGTTGAGGACGACGCGGTCGAACTGCGACGCGATCGAGGCGAGCGACAGCAAAAGCGCGACGGTCCAGGCGCGGCGCGGGTTCGGCCATGGGCGGACATCAGCAGTATCGGGAACTGGGATGTCCGGCTGGGGCATCAGGGCCATGGTCTTCCTCTCGTCTTGCGGGCTGGCGACGGCAGCCTCTTTATGATGGGGGCAGCGCGTCTGCGATCCGGCGGACCTGCTCGGCGACGGGCAGATTGCCGTCGATGACAAGCACGCGTTCGTCCGGGCCGGGCGGCTCCAGCGTGGCAAGCTGGCTGTCGAGCAGGGAGGTCGGCATGAAATGGGCGGGCCGCTGGCTCATGCGCCGTTCCAGATCGGCGCGCGACAGATGGGGCAGGGCGAACAGCACATCGCCCACCTGCTGCCGGATCAGGTCGCGATAGTCGCGCTTGAGCGCGGAGCAGGAGGCGACGGCGCCCTGCCGCGAGGCGGTGAGGGCAGTCGCGACATTGCGCAGAAAGGGCTGGCGCGCTTCGTCGTCGAGCGGAATGCCGGCGGTCATGCGGGCGACATTTTCGGGTGGGTGGCAGAGGTCGCCCTCCACGAAGGTCCAGCCCAGATGCTGCGCCAGCGCCTCCGCCAAAGTGGACTTGCCGCAGCCCGCCACACCCATCACCACGACGGCGCGGGTCATGCCGGCTGCTCGCCGTCCATGTCGAACAGGCGCATATAGGCGACGCTGTCGGCCGGGCCGAGGCCGCCGGCGACGGCCATGCGGTGCAGATCGGCGATCAGCGAGGTGACGGGCAGCGGCGTGCGGGTGGCGAGCGCGGAAGCTTGCACCGTCTCCAGATCCTTGAGCATATTGTCGATCCGGCCGGTCGGCGAATAGTCGCGCCGGGCCATTTTCGCCATATATTCCTGGAGGATACGGCTGTCGGCGCGGCCACCGGCGAGCGCGGCGGGGATCAGGGTGGCATCCACGCCATGCGCCTCGGCAAAGCGGACGGCTTCTGCCACCGCCATGAAATAATTGGCGCACAATATCTGGTTGATGAGCTTGACCGTCTGGCCCGCGCCCGGCGCGCCGAAGCGGGTTATGTGGGCGGACAGCAGGTCCAGCACCGGCCGGGCGCGATCGACATCCTCCGTCGCGCCGCCGACCATGAGGGTCAGCTTGCCCTGCGCGGCGGCGGGTGCGCCGCCCGACAGGGGGGCATCGACCCAGCCCATGCCGGTCTCGTCGCGCAGGCGTTGCGCCAGGGCGGCGGTGCGGTCTGCGTCGATGCTGGACATGTCGATCAGCAATTTGCCCGCGTCCGCCGCTTGCGCGACGCCATCGGGGCCGAAGATGGCCCGTTCCACGATGGCGGCGCTGTTGAGGCTGATGATGACATGGCTGGCATGAGCGGCGGCATCGCGCGCGCTTGCGGCGGCGGTGGCGCCGCGGGCGACCAAGGGCGCCATCTGCACGGGATCGCGGTCGTAGAGGCGGAGGCCGACCCCGCTATCGAGCAGGCGACCGGCGATCGCCGATCCCATCACGCCCACGCCGATGACCGCAAGCTGCATATTATCTGTCCTTTACCGAAGCGCGCTCGACGATGCGCAGGCCGACATCGAGGGTCGATGGGGCGGGGGTGGCGTCGCTGGCGAGCAGGTCGACCAGCATCTTGCCGGTGCGCAGCCCCAGCGCGTGGAAATCGACATGGATGGTGGTGAGCGCCGGGTTGATTTCCCGGCCGATCTCGAAATCGCCGAAACCCATGATGGAAATATCGTCGGGGATGCGCAGGTTCATCCGCTGCGCCTCCATCACCGCGCCGACGGCGGACAGGTCCGACACGGCGAAGATCGCCTCTATGTCCGGCTGCCGTTCGACCAGCGCGCGGAAGGCGGCGGCGCCGTGGTGGAAGCTGACCGGGGCGGTGCCGTGGCGCAGCACGCCGTCGGTCGAACGGCGGGCCAGGCGCAGTTCTTCCTCGAAACCGCGCATACGCTCTTCGCCGCGATGGTCGGTCACTTCGCCTTCGGGCGAGGCGGCGATCGCGCCGATCCGGGTGAAGCCGCGATCGAGCAGATAGCGCGCGGCGGTGCGGCCGACCTGATAGTTGGAAAAGCCGATCGCATGTTCGATCGGCTGGCTTGGCAGGTCGGCAATTTCCACCACCGGCACGTCGGCGGCCATCAACATGCGCGACGCATTGCGCCGGTGCATGGCGCCGGTCAGCACGATCGCTTCGGGGCGGCGGGCGAGCAGGTTGAGGAGCTGCCGCTCCTCTTCCGCCATGTCATAGTCGGTATAGGCGATCAGCAGGTGATAATTGGCCTCCCGCAGCGCTTCGGTCAGGCCGTGGGCGACCGCAGCGAAGTTGGCGTTGGTCAGCGTCGGCAGCATCAGCGCGATGAAGCCGGTGCGGCGGCTCGACAGGCTGCCGGCGGTCTTGTCGGGGACATAGCCCAGGTCCGCCACCGCCTTGAGCACCTTGTCGCGCGTGGTGGGCAGCACCAGTTCGGGATCGCTCAGCACCCGCGACACCGTCATGCGCGATACGCCCGCCAGACGCGACACGTCGCGGATGGTCGGTCGCTGCGACGCGCGCCGGCCGGGTTTCGGTTCGGCAGGGGCGGCGGTATCGCGGGGGGACGGCTCATGAGCGGGGCTTTCCTGATGGCTGCTATCCGTGTCGCATATCAGCGTCAGGCGGTGGCGGCCACTGCGTTGCCGCCGCTGATGGCGTGGTAGAAGCGGCCCTCGAACATCTCCAGCAGCTCCAGCGTCAGGGCGCGTGCCTGGGTGCGGATGGGGGAGGCCAGCGCCTCCTCCAGCGCGGCGAGCGAGGGATAGTCGACCTGCTGCATCATCGCGATCGGCGGCGCGCCGTCATCGACCTGATCCACGAAGAAGAGGCGGACGTTGCTGCCATGGGGGAACTGGCCCCAGAGCGGGGCGAGGCGGGTGCGGACGTCCTCACGGAAACGGTCCTCGAAACCCGGCTTGATCGTGCCCTCGAAAATGGCGGTGCGTGTGATCACAGGATATCCTCGTTGATGGCGATGTGCAGTTTGACGAAGCGCGAGCGGTCGCCGGCCTGTTCGAAGGCATCGACCGAGCGGTCGAGCGGGAAGGTGCCCGACAGGATCGGGCTGACGTCGATCGCGCCGCTGACGATCAGGTCGACGGCGAGGCGGAATTCGCCATTGGCGCGGAAGGCGCCGACAAATTCGATCTCGCGCGATTGCAGCGGGTTGACCGGGATCGGCGCGGTGCCGGGGGGCAGCATTCCGACCTGGACGATGCGGCCGCCGCGCCGGACGATGGGGAAGAGCGAGAGCAAGGCCGACGGCGCGCCGGAGGCTTCGAAGGCGACGTCGAAATGACCGGCGGGGCTGGCATAGGTGCCGAGTCGTCCGGGTCGCGCGCGACGTTGATCGTGCCGGTCGCGCCCATATGGTCGCGCGCGACGGCAAGTGCGGCATCCTCGACATCGGTGCAGACCACTTCGATTGCGCCGGCATATAGGGCGCAGCGGGCGGTCAGCAGGCCGATCGGGCCGGAGCCGGTGACGATGACGCGCTTGCCCAGCAGCGGCCCGGCGCGGTTCACGGCGTGGAGACCGACCGACAGGGGCTCGGCGACGGACAAGGCGAGCAGGTCGGCGTCGGCCGGGACGGGAATGATTTGGTCGCCGCGCAGGATCAGCGTCTGCGCGAAGCCGCCCTGGACATGGGGGAAGCGACCTGCGCTGCCCAGGAAGACCATGTCGGTGCAGAGGTTCATGCGGCCGGCGCGGCAATAGTCGCAGGTGAGGCAGGGGCGGCTGGGGTCGAGCGCGGCCTTCATGCCCGGCGCGACATGGGTCACGGCCGATCCGGTTTCGACGACGACGCCTGAAATCTCATGCCCTAACGCCATCGGTTCGCGCACCGCGAAGTCGCCCACGGCACCACGATGATAATAGTGCATGTCCGATCCGCAGATGCCGCCATAGGCGACGCCGACGCGTACCTCGTCAGGCGCCAGGGTGCGCTCCGGGCGGGCCTCCACCCGCAGATCCTTCTTCCCATGACATATTGCAGCCAGCATAACGCTCTCCTTATATGGGACCGATATCATTTGGCACATATGATCGCAATATCCAATATTTGCGACGATATGACAATTTTCAAGATTGCAATGTGACCGGTCACGTAATAGGCAAAAAGCGTGATGGAGGTTTGTGACTATGTCTTTGTTCAGTCTTGATGGCCGCACCGCACTGGTGACCGGCGCGGCGCGCGGCATCGGTTTCACGATCGCCGACGCGCTGGGCCAGGCGGGCGCGCGTGTCGTCCTGAACGGGCGCAGCCAGGATGCGCTGGATGCCGCAGCCGTGATCCTGCGGGACAAGGGCGTGGATGTCGCGACCAGCCTGTTCGACGTCACCGATCAACCCGCGGTCAAGGCCGGCATCGCCGCGGTGGAGCGGGATGTCGGAGCGATCGATATCCTCGTCAACAATGCCGGCATCCAGCGCCGCGCGCCGCTCGACAGATTCGATGATGATGACTGGCGCGACCTGATGGCGACCAATCTGGACAGCGTCTATTATGTCAGCAAGGCGGTCGCGCCGCACATGATCGCCCGCGGGCACGGCAAGATCATCAATATCGGCAGCGTCCAGTGCGAACTGGCCCGTCCCGGCATCGCGCCCTATACCGCCAGCAAGGGCGCGGTGAAGAATCTGACCAAGGGCATGTGCGCGGACTGGGCGCGGCATGGATTGCAGGTCAATGCGATCGGGCCGGGCTATTTCGACACGCCGCTCAACAAGGCATTGGTGGAAGATCCGGTGTTCGACGCCTGGCTGTGCCAGCGCACGCCCGCCGGGCGGTGGGGCAAGCTGGAGGAACTGCACGGCGCGGCCGTCTTCCTTGCCTCCTCCGCCTCCAATTTCGTGAACGGCCAGACCATCTATGTCGATGGCGGCATCCTGTCGGTGATTTGAGGAGTGACTATCATGGCCGACACGATCGCATTGCAGCTTTGCCCGCTGTCCGAGTATCTGGAAGCGGAACTGGCCGCCCGCTGCCCGTCGCTGCGCTGGTTCGAGATGGACGATGCGGCGCGGACTGGCTGGCTGGAGGCGAATGCTGGCAAGGTGGCGCTGGTGGTGACCGGCGGGCATCTGGGCTGTTCCAACGATCTGATCGCGGCATTGCCGTCGCTCAAGCTGATCGCCATCAACGGCGTGGGCTATGACAAGGTCGATGTGGCCTTCGCCAATGGGCGCGGCGTCGATGTCAGCACCACGCCCGATGTGTTGACCGATGATGTCGCCGACCTGGCGGTGGGCCTGACGATCGGCCTGCTACGCCGCCTGCCCGCGGCCGATCGCTTCGTGCGCGATGGCCGCTGGATGGAGGAGGCGTTCCCGCTGGGACGTAAGGTCAGCGGCCGACGCTTCGGCATCGTCGGGCTGGGCCGGATCGGCCGGGCGATCGCCGATCGCCTGAGCGGCTTTGGCACGGTGGCCTATCATGGCCGGTCGGCCAAGGACGCGCCCTATCGCTTCGAACCCGATCTGGCGGCGCTGGCGCGCGAGAGCGACATTTTGGTGCTGGCCTGCGCCGCGACCGAGGCGACCCGCAACCTGATCGACGCCGGCATCCTGACGGCGCTGGGAGCCGAGGGCTATCTGGTCAATGTCGCGCGCGGATCGGTGGTGGACGAGGCGGCGCTGATCGCGGCGCTGGACAGCGGCGGCATCGCAGGCGCAGCGCTCGATGTGTTCGCGGAAGAGCCGTCGGCCCCGGCCGGCCTGATCGCCAGCGACCGGACGCATCTGGCCCCGCATATCGCCAGCGCGACGGTGGAGACGCGGATCGCCATGGCCGATCTGGTGCTCGCCAATGTCGATGCGCTGCTGGCCGGACGGCGGCCGCCCACGGCGCTGAACCTGTCATGACCGGGCGCGTCGCGGTCATTACCGGCGCGGGCAGCGGCATCGGCCGCGCCGTGGCGATCGCGCTCGACCGGCGCGGCTATCGCCTGGCGCTGGCCGGGCGACGGGCCGACAGTCTGGCGGAGACGCGCGCCTTGATGGATGGGGACGGGGAGGCGCATGTGCTGGTCCCGACCGACGTCACCGATGCGGCCAGCGTGGCGGCTTTGTTCGAGGCCACGGTGGATGCGTTCGGCCGGGTCGACCTGCTGTTCAACAATGCCGGGGTCAATGTGGTGGACGTGCCGATCGACCAACTGGCGGAGGGCGACTGGCGGCGGGTGATCGACACCAACCTGACCGGGGCCTTCCTCTGCCTGCAGGCGGCCTTCCGTGCGATGAAGGCGCAACAACCGCAGGGTGGCCGGATCATCAACAACGGGTCGATTTCCGCCCATAGCCCGCGGCCCCGATCGATCGCCTATACCGCCAGCAAACATGCGATTACCGGGCTTACCAAATCGGCGGCGCTGGACGGGCGGCCGTTCGGCATCAGTTGCAGCCAGATCGACATCGGCAATGCCAGCAGCGCCATGGGCCAGCGCATGTCCGCGGGCGTGCCGCAGGCCAATGGCGAATGCGCGCCCGAACCGGTGATGGACGTGGCGCAGGTGGGCGAGGCGATCGCCTATATGGACGGCCTGCCGCCAGAAGCGACGGTGCAGTTCATGACGCTGATGGCGACCAACATGCCCTTCGTCGGGCGCGGCTGAGGGCCAGGCTTACGCCCTGCAAGCCCGGTCGGTCCAGTCGGTTCAGTGGTCCGCCTTGTCCGCGGCCTGGCGCGCGGCGCGTTGCCGGGCGTCGGTCGCGGTCACGATGCCGTCCTTGTCCTTGTCCAGCACGCCGAAGCGGACATGGGTCTGGCGAATCTGGCGCTGCCGTTCCTCGACTTTCTTCTCTTCGCCGCGCCCGGATGCGGCGGGAGGAAGGGCGGGTGCAGGTCCGCTTCGTCCTCGACCGCGCCGGCATGTTGCTGGAAGGGGCGATCGTCCGGGGATCGGGCCATGCCGTGCTGGACGAGGAGGCCGAAGCGAGGCTGCGCCGCGCCTCCCCCTATCCGCGCCCGCCCGCCGAATTGCCCGGCGAGCGCAGGAAATTTACCGCGCCGATCAAGTTCATCCTGCCGGTCTGAGCGGGATGGCCGCGCCATTGCGCGCAGCCTGTCCGGCTGCCGATGTCCGCCAGGCTCGCTTTGCAATCAGTCTGTCATGGACGCGATCTAGCAAGGGTTCCATTGACATTCCGCCCGACCGGGAGACGATTCGGATGAACGCGACGATCGCAATGGAAGGGCGCAGCGTCCGCCCGAACCTCGACAAGGGGCTGGGCCTCGCCGGGACCGTGGGCATCGGGGCCGCGATTGTCGTCGCGCTGCTCTACGTCGCCTACAGCATCTATGCCGACGCCAGCCTGGCGGGGGTTCAGGCCACGACCTATCTGCCGTTCATCCTGCTGTTCATCGCCCTGCTCATCGCGCTGGGCTTCGAGTTCGTGAACGGTTTCCACGACACGGCCAATGCGGTCGCGACGGTGATCTATACCAATGCGATGCCGGCCAATGTCGCGGTGGTATGGTCGGGCTTCTTCAATTTCCTCGGGGTGCTGTTGTCGAGCGGGGCGGTGGCGTTCGGGATCGTCTCGCTGCTGCCGGTGGAACTGATCCTGCAGGTGGGATCGAGCGCCGGTTTTGCCATGGTGTTCGCGCTGCTGATCGCGGCGATCCTGTGGAATCTGGCCACCTGGTGGCTGGGCATTCCTTCGTCCAGTTCGCACACGCTGATCGGATCGATCATCGGCGTGGGCGTCGCCAATGCGATGATGCACGGCAAGAGCGGGACGGCGGGCGTCGACTGGAGCAAGGCGACCGAGATCGGCCAGGCGCTGCTGCTGTCGCCGCTGATCGGGTTCGGCATGGCGGCGCTGCTGTTCATCGCGATGAAGATCCTCGTGCGCAAGGAAGAACTGTATCAGGAGCCCAAGGACGGCGTCCCGCCCCCGCCCTGGATACGCGCGCTGTTGATCTTCACCTGCACCGGCGTCAGCTTTGCCCATGGCTCCAATGACGGGCAGAAGGGCATGGGCCTCATCATGCTGATCCTGATCGGCACGGTGCCCACCGCTTATGCGCTGAACCGTGCGGTGCCGGAACGCTATGCGATCGAGTTCCATCACAATTCGATCGCCGCGGTCCAGGCGCTGGGCGTCAGGCCGGCCGCTGACGCCGATCCTGCACAGGCGCGCCAGGCCGTCACCCGCTATATCGCCGACAAGCGCGTGTCGGACGCGACCGTCCCCGCGCTGGCCGTTCTGATCCAGGATGTGGACCGTCAGGTGCTAGAATATGGATCGCTGGCGAAGGTGCCGGCCGCCGCCGTCAGCAATATCCGCAACGACATGTATCTGGCGTCCGAAGCGATCAAGCGGTTGGGCAAGGACAAGGAAGCCGCGCTGCCGCAGGCCAGCGGGACGGCGCTGACCGCCTATAAGGGGTCGCTGGATGCGGGCACGCGCTTCATCCCGACCTGGGTGAAGGTCGCGGTCGCCTTCGCGCTGGGTCTGGGCACCATGGTCGGGTGGAAACGGATCGTCGTTACCGTGGGCGAAAAGATCGGCAAGTCGCATCTCACCTATGCGCAGGGCGCGTCCGCCGAACTCGTGGCGATGGTAACGATCTTCGGCGCGGACCATCTGGGGCTGCCGGTTTCGACCACCCATGTGCTGTCGTCCGGCGTCGCCGGCACCATGGCGGCGAACCGGTCGGGCTTGCAGATGAACACCATCCGCAACCTGTTGATGGCCTGGGTGCTGACCCTGCCGGTGTCGATCGGCCTCGCCGGGCTGCTCTACATGCTCTTCTCCCGGATTTTCTGAGGGGGCGCGCCATAGCGACGGACGAAGAACCGATTTTCCGCGTCCCCGTGCCGGACCAGGGCATGGGGCCGGGCCTTATCTGGGGCCTCGATTTTTCGGGCGACGGCGGCGTGAGCCCCGTCGCCCGATGCGATTCGGATCAAGGCGGCAGGTTTCGCTGGCTGCATCTCAACCTGGCCGACCATGGCACCCGCCGATGGATCGCCCACTCGGAAGCGTTTTCGCCGCAGATCGGCGATCTGCTGCTGTCTCCGGAAACGCACCAGCAGGCAGTGGTCGAGGGCGACAGCGTCGGCTGCGTGCTGCATGATTTCGAACGGGACTTCGACGTGGCGGATACCGAACGGATCGGCGCGCTGCGCATCGCGCTGACGCCTAGCCTGATGCTGACGACGCGGCTGCATCCGCTGCGATCGGCCGATATCGCCCGGCGCCGACTGGAACGGGGCGGCGGGGTCACGATCAACGGGCCGGCGCAGGCGCTGGACTTGCTGGTGGGCGCTATCACCGCCAATATCGCGGAGATCGCCCGCTCGCTCAGCCAGGATGTGCAGACGGCGGAGGATGGGCTGCTCGACGGCCGCCATCCACCCGCCCCGCGCGACCTGATCCGAATCCGTCGCCGCCTGGCGCAGCTTCATCGATTGCTGATCGGAATGCGCGGGGTGTTCCAGCGGCTGGAAGAGGATGAGGAACTGCCCGAACCGCTATTGGCCACGGTCGAAAAACTGGCCCAGCGGCTCCAGTCGCTCGATGCCGACATATTGGGGGTTCAGGCCCAGTTGCGCCAGTTGCGGGACGAGGTGGACATCCAGGCGGCGCAGCGTACCAACCAGAATCTCTACATGCTCTCGATCGTGACCGCGTTGATGCTGCCCGCCACGCTGGTCACGGGCCTGTTCGGCATGAACACCGGCGGGATGCCGCTGGCCGATGGCCCGCATGGCACGCTGGTCGCGACGCTGATCGCAGCGAGCGCCGCTGGCGTCACCTATTGGCTGCTGCGCTGGATGGGCTTCATGCGGCGCTAGCCGGCGTGACGCCCGGGCAGGCTGGACAGGCTTCAGAAGCGGTCGGGAACGATCATCTCCGGCGGCACGGGGTGGCGGTTATAGTCCGCATGCCGCACCCGGTCGGGCAGCACCACCGGCATCTTGGGCACATCCTCATAGGGAATCTGGTCCAGCAGATGCGCGATGCAGTTGATGCGCGCGCGCTTCTTGTCGACCGCCTCCACCACCCACCAGGGCGCTTCGGGGATATGGGTGCGTTCCAGCATCGCTTCCTTGGCGCGGGTATAATCCTCCCAGCGGCGGCGCGATTCCACGTCCATGGGCGACAATTTCCACTGTTTGAGCGGATCGTGGATGCGCATGGCGAAGCGGAACTGCTGTTCGTCGTCGGTGATGGAGAACCAATATTTGATCAGGAGGATGCCCGAGCGCACCAGCATCCGCTCGAATTCCGGCACGGACCGGAAAAATTCCTCCACATCCGTCTCCGAGCAAAAGCCCATCACCCGCTCGACGCCGGCGCGATTATACCAGCTGCGATCGAACAGCACGATCTCCCCCGCAGCCGGCAGATGGGCGGTATAGCGCTGGAAATACCATTGGGTGCGTTCGCGTTCGTTGGGCGCTGGCAGCGCGGCGACGCGGCAGACCCGCGGGTTCAGGCGCTGGGTGATGCGCTTGATCGCGCCGCCCTTGCCGGCCGAATCGCGGCCCTCGAACAGCACGACGACCTTCAGTCCCTTGTGCACGACCCAATCCTGGAGCCGCACCAGTTCATGCTGCAGGCGGAACAGTTCGCGGAAATAGACGCGGCGCTCCATCTGCTCGCGCTCGGGATGCTCCTCCATGTCGGCGAGCATCGTCTCCAGCCGATCCTCGTCGATCTCCATCTCCAGCTCTTCGTCGAAACTGTCGGCGATCTCCGCTTTGATACGGTCCATGGCGAAGCCGGACTGGTCTTCCAAGTGCATGTGCGGCCCTTCCGATGCGTCAGCGATGATGCCTTCGTCGCATGGCCCGATGACATTATGTTGACGGGGGCAAGACCGGCGGGCCCTGGCGCCGGCCGGTGGGAAAGGGGAGGGCGCCATGGACGTCCTCCCCCCCCCTTCGCTTCAGTCTTGTGGGCGTTCCACCTCCACCGGTGGATGCGCGTCCAGGGGCATGGCGCGCCGACCCCAGCGGGCATAGAGCGTCGGCAGAACGAACAGGGTCAGCAAGGTGGCCGAGATGAGGCCGCCGATGACGACGGTGGCGAGGGGCTTTTGCACTTCCGCCCCCGCGCCGCTGCCCAGGGCCATGGGCACGAACCCGAGGCTGGCGACGAGGGCGGTCATCACCACCGGCCGGAGCCGCTGGATGGCGCCGATGCGGGCCGCTTCCGCCCGCGCCATGCCCTGTCGCATCAGCGCATGGATGGACGACACCATCACGAGGCCGTTCAGGACCGCGATGCCCGACAGGGCGATGAACCCCACCGCCGCCGAGATCGAGAAATCCATGCCGCGCAGGAACAGCGCCAGCACGCCGCCCACCAGGGCCAGCGGCACGCCGGTGAAAACGATCGCCGCGTCCCTTGCCGACCCAAGGGCGCCGTAGAGGAGAAGGAGGATGAGGATGAAGCAGGCGGGGATAACCAGTTGCAGGCGTTCGCGCGCGGACGCCAGATTTTCGAACTGGCCACCCCATTCCAGATAGGCGCCCGCGGGCAGGCGAACCTGCTCCGCGATGGCGGCCTGGGCGTCTCCGACCACGCCGGCGATGTCGCGGCCACGCACATTGGCCTGCACCACGACGCGGCGCTTGCCATTTTCGCGGCTGATCTGGTTGGGACCGTCCACGATCCGGATGTCCGCGACGCTGGCCAGGGGGACGAACTGCCCATCGGGCGTCGGCAACTGTAGCTGCCGCAAGCCATGGAAGTCGGCGCGTTGCGCTTCCGACAGGCGGATCACGATCGGGAAGCGGCGATCGCCCTCGAAGATCATCCCCGCTTCCCGGCCGCCCAGGGTGGCTGACACCATGGCGTGTACATCCTGCGCCGTTACGCCCAGACGCGCCATCGCGTCGCGATTGACCCGGATGTCGAGCATCGGCAGGCCCGTGGTCTGCTCGACCTTGACGTCCGCGGCGCCCTGCGTCCGGCGCAGGACCCCGGCGATCTTCTCGGCCGTGGCGTTCATGGTGTTGAAATCGTCGCCGAACACCTTGATCGCGACATCGCCGCGAACGCCGGCGATCAGCTCGTTGAACCGCATCTGGATCGGCTGGGTGATTTCATAGGCATTGCCGGGGAACCGGCCGAGCGCCTTTTCCAGCCGGTCGACTAGCTGGGCCTTGGTGAGGCCCTGATCCGGCCATTCGCTGCGCGGCTTGAGGATCACGAACATGTCGGTGGCGTTGGGCGGCATCGGGTCGGACGCCAGTTCCGCGGTGCCGGTCTTGGAGAAGACGAACTTCACCTCCGGCTGCTTCGCCATCATCTTTTCTATGGGCGCCTGCATCGCCTGGCTCTGCTGCACCGAGGTCGCGGGAATGCGCAGCGCCTGGATCAGCAGGTCGCCTTCGTCGAGTTGCGGCAGGAACAGCTGGCCCAGCGACAGGAAGGCGGCGATTGCCAGCAGGAAGCCACCGACACCCACCCCAATGGTGAGCGTCGGCCGACCCATGGCCTTGTCCAGCCCCGGCGCATAGCGCCGGCGCAGCCAGCCCATGATGCGGCCTTCCTTCTCGTCGATGCGATTGGACAGCCAGATGGCGATCGCCGCGGGCACGGCGGTCAGGGACAGGACGAACGCGAAGGCGAGCGCGATGATGACGGTCAGCGCCATCGGCACGAACGTCTTGCCTTCGACCCCGGTGAGGGTGAGCAGCGGGACATAGACGAGGATGATGATCGCCTGGCCATAGACCGAGGGACGGATCATCTCGCGCGCGGCCGCCGCCACGGTGGCAAGGCGTTCATCGACCGAAAGAAGGCGGCCTTCGCGATGCTGCCTGTCGGCCATGCGCCGCAGCGCATTTTCCACGATGATGACCGCGCCGTCCACGATCAGGCCGAAATCCAGTGCGCCCAGGCTCATCAGGTTGGCCGACACGCCGAAGCGGAACATGCCGAAGCCCGTCAGCAACATGGTAACGGGGATCACCGCCGCTGCGATCAGGGCGGCGCGGAAGTTGCCGAGCAGGGCGAAGAGGACGATGATGACGAGCAGCGCGCCTTCGCCGAGATTCCTCGCGACCGTTTTGATGGTCGAATTGACCAGCGCAGTCCGATCAAGCACCGGCTGCACGATGACGTCCGGCGGCAGCGAGGCATTGATCGCCTTCAGCCTGTCCGCAACGGCGATGGCGACGTCGCGGCTGTTCTCGCCGATCCGCATGATGGCGGTGCCGACGACGACTTCGGTGCCATTTTCGGATGCCGAACCCATGCGGATGGCCTGACCGGTCTTGACCGTCGCCACCTGGCCCAGCGTGACGGGCACGCCCGCCCGTGTGGCGACGACGATGCGCGAGAGTTCGGTGGCGTTGCGGATCAGGGCATCGGAGCGGACCGCCAGTCCTTCGCCATTGCGATCGACGAAGCCGCCGCCCACGCTGCTGTTGTTGCTTTCCAGCGCGGTGCCGAGATCGGTCAGGCTGAGGCCGAGCGCGGCCAGCCGCTGGACGTCGGGAACGACCTGAAACTGCTTCACATAGCCGCCGATGGAATCGATGCCGGCCAGCCCCTTGCCGTTTTTCAGCAGCGGGCTGACGATCCAGTCCTGTGTCGTGCGCAGATAGGTCGCCTTGTCGACATCGTTCGTCAGCCGCTCGCCCTCGGGTGTGATGTAGCTGCCGTCCGGCTGCATGCCAGGCTCGCCGGGTAAATGCGTGTCGTCCTTGCGATGTTCGAGCCGGACGGTCCACATATAGACTTCGCCCAGACCCGTGGCGATCGGCCCCATTTCCGGGTTCACGCCTTCGGGCAGATTGTCCGCGATCCCGCTCATGCGTTCATCGACTTGCTGGCGGGCGAAATAGATGTCGGTGGATTCGTCGAAGATGGCGGTGATCTGCGCGAAGCCGTTGCGGCTGAACGATCGGGTATTTTCCAGGCCGGGAATGCCTGCCAGCGCGGTCTCGATCGGAAAGGCGACCTGTTTTTCGACCAGTTCGGGCGACAGCGCCGGCGCGCGCACGTTGATCTGGACCTGGTTGTTGGTGATGTCCGGCACGGCGTCGATGGGGAGGCGGTACAGGGCGACGCCGCCGATGACGGCGGCGATGGCGGTCAGCAGCAGGACGAGCCAGCGCTTGTGGACCGCCCAGTTGACGATGGGAGCGATCATGGCTCAATGATCCTCATGGGTGGCTTCGCCCTTGCCGAGTTCGGCCTTGAGCGTGAAGCTGTTGGTGGTGGCGATCCGTTCGGTCCCCTTGAGGCCGGCGCGCACGATCACGCTGCTGCCGCTATTGTCGCCGAGTGTGACCGGGACAGCCTGGAAACCGCTGTCGGTCCGCACGAACACGACCGACTTGTTCTCGACGGTCTGGACGGCGGTGGTGGGTATGCGGATCGCGCCGTCCCCGCCGCTGTCGGCGAGGTCGACCGATGCCGTCACCGGCTCTCCGACACGCCATCGGCCCGCGCGATTGTCCAGCATCGCGATGACCGGCACCATGCGGGTCTGCGCGTCCAGCACGGGCGAAACGAAGCTGATCCGGGCGGCCGCTTCACGGTCCGCAGCCTTGACGATCACCCGGTTGCCGGGCTTGACCCGGCCCGCATCAGCAGGCTGGAGATGAAGTGCAATCGAGACGCTGGACAGATTGGCGATCCGATAGAGTTCCGTGTCGGCCGCTACCGTCTGGCCCAGAACGACGCTGCGCGAGATCACCTGACCCGAGACGGGCGCGGCGATGCCGAGCCGGTTGAGGCCGCCACCGCCGCCGCCCGCCGCGGACACCTGGCTCTGGGCTTGCCGATAGGCGATGCCCGCCTCGATCGCGGCGGTGCGGGCGGCGATCAGATCCTGTTCGGGCGACACGCGCTGGGCGAACAGGCGCTGTTCGCGGGCCAGGTTGGAATTGGCCAGCGCCAGCCTGGCGCGGGTCGCCTCCATGTCGCCCTTGAGCACGGCGGCTTCGCGGCTTTCGATGATGGCGATGGTTTGGCCGCGAACGACCGACTGCCCCAGATTGCGGGTCAGCGATACGACCCGCCCGCCGATTGCCGCGGCGACGACCTGCGTGCCTTGCGGGTCGCCTTCGACGGTGGCCGGCAGTTCCAGCGTAGCCGAACCGCCGGTCACAGGCCGTCCCAGCTGGATGCCGGCAGACGTGATCTGATCGTCCGACAGGATAATCCTGCCTTCTTCTTCGGTGTGGGTGGTTTCGCCGCCGGCCTCATGTTCCATGGGCGAAGCGGCATTGCCTGCTTCGTTTCCGGCGCTGCCGCCGCAGCCTGCGAGCAGGACGGCAAGGGTGATGGGAAGAAGAAATGCTTTTGCGTGTGTGATGGTCATGGATCAGTTTCCCTTTACGGGCGCGGGAGCGATCAATCGCTCCAACCGGGCCCTGGCGTTCTGGTAGGATGCGAGCGCGTCGATCGCGGCGAGACGGGTCTGCGCAAGGGTCCGTTCGGCGTCGAGAAGGTCGATCTGGCCGAATTTCCCCTCGCGATAGCCGATACGCGCGATGCGGGCTGCCTCCTGTGCGGCGGCGAGGGCCGAACCGTTGGCATTGCGCGCGGCGGTCGCTGCATTGTCGGCTTCGGCCAGCGCATCCGTGATCGCCTGTTCGACATCGAGCGCGGTCATGCGCCGTTGCGCTTCCGCCTGGATGCGCTGCGCGCTGGCCTGCGCGACGGCCGCCTGACCCGCGTCGAACAGCGGTATCGGGATGGAGAGGGACAGGACGGCAGCGGTGTCGTTGGTGGCGGAGAGGCGCCGGACCGCCGGGCCGATCGTGACATCGGGTATGCGCTGCGACCGGGCGAGCCGCACGCCGGCATCGGCCATGGCAAGATCGGCATCGGCCGCCGCCAGCGCCAGGGTGCCGGCGCTGGTCGCCATCGTCGGCCCGAAGGATGCGGGTGGCAGATGATCGAGCGCCGCCCCGTCCAGCGCGCCCGCAACCGGCTGCCCGATGCGGCGCTCCAGATTGGCGCGGATGGCATTGGCCAGGCGCTGCGTCTTTTGCACCTCGGCCTCGGCGTTGAGCTTGGCGACGTCGGCCCTCTGTTCCTCGAGCGGGGAGGCGCGGCCTGCCTGTACGCGGATGCGGGCGGCGTTCAGGGCGTCATGGGCGATCCGAAGCTGGTCGCGCGCCGTCGCCATCCGGCGCTCCGCGGCGATGGCATCGATATAGAGAGCCGTGACCTGAAGCCGGATGTCGGCTTGCGTGATAGCCGCCACGAGGACTGCGCGATGAGACTGGGCGTCCGCGACCGCCATCCTGGCGGACCGCTTGCCGCCCAGTTCGATAGGAATGTTAAGGCCCACGGTCGTTTCGGCCTGACGGACGCCGCCATAGGGACCCGACCCGACCACATTTTCGACCTGCGACTGCAGTTCCGGGTTCGGGCGCAGGCCGGCGACGGTGCGTGCCGCTTGCGCGGCGTCCATGCCGGCCTGCGCCGCGTCGGCGGCCGGGGCGCTGCCGCCGGCGATGGCGACGGCCTGGTCGAGGGTGAGGGCTGGGCCGACGGGCTGCCCCGTCGCAATATTATCCTGCGCCTGCGCAACGGCGACGCAAGAGGTGGCGGCCAGAACGGCCGCGATGATCCTGTGCATATAGGAAATCCCGATTGATACGCATCAAGCCGTACATCCGCCGGAGGCGGGCACAGCGATTTGATCGTCAATCAGGCGATGGGGGGACGCAGATCGGGGCCGGGTGCCCAGCGGCCAAAGGCCCTGGAGGTGGCGGCAGTCTTGGGCGCCGCCTGGATATCGAAGAAAATGGGCGCGATCGTCCGGGGCAGCAGCGACGCGGCACTATGGCATCCGCCATGATGATGCGGGACCGCCTTGTCGGCGTCGCCCGGCGACGGATTGGAATCGCCGTCGTCATGGACGTAACCGGAGCATTCGATGGCGGAGGCGGAGATGGTTTCATTGGCATGGACCACCGACGCCGCCATGAGCGATGCGACGATCATCCACAAAAGAAGGAAACCCCGACGAACCATGGCGTGCGCAATAACGGACTTTCCCCGATCCGTCATCGTCAAATCGCCGTAGAGGCCCGATCGGCATGGCTCCGGGGCGGGGCGTGACGGGCAGGCGGCGGCCACGCGACCAGCGCAGCCGGGCCGGCGCGATACATTCGCGCCTTATGGCATCATTGCGGAGCGGCTATCGCGATCACGCCCACGCCGCGCTCGATCGTGATCTGGGTGCCGAAAGGCTGCGACAGCCGTTGCAGCCTTTCGAGGATGCGCGCGCCGGTCGCGCTGTCCGCCATGTGGGGTACGCCGCGACCGGCGCCGGTCGCGCTCACGCCCAGATCCACCGGATAGAGGTTGATCCGGCTCAACCGGCCATCGCGATACTGGCTGACCGCGATCACCGTTTCATAGAGCTTGGGATCGGAAAATTCCTTGGCGTTGCGGGCTGCAAGCAGTTCGGGCGTGGTGACGCTGCCGGGTTCGACGCCGAACTGGTCGTACATGTCGGCCGGTACGTCATCGAGGCTGTTGTTCATCATCGCAAAATTGCCGAGCGAATAGAAGATCGGCTTGCCCTTGTAGATTTCGATCCCGCGCAACTGGTGCGGGCCATGGCCGACATAGACGTCGGCGCCCGCGTCGATCACCTGATGCGCCAGGCCCTGCGCGAAATTCGCCGGGGTCTGGAAGGCGTTGCCCGGCTCATGATTGTGGAGCGAGAAGACGGTGAAATTGCCATTCTGCCTGGCCTGGCGCACGGCGAGCAGATTGGCCTTCACATCCTTTGCGTTGAGATCATATTCGATGGTCATGGGGGTGGCGGGATGGGCGGTGGCGCGAAACTCCCGCCCCTTCATCTTGACCGCCGCGCCCGGCTTCGTTCTCGCCAGCCGCGCGATGGTCGCAAGGTCCACGTCCGACACCAGGCCGATTTCCGTGCTGCGGATGGTGTTGGCGCCGGGGCGGCCGGGCACCTGGCCCAGCGGATCGGCGGCGGGGGTCATGGGGGTGAAGCTGGTCGTCGCCGAAATGAGGCCGACGCGGCCGTGCGGTCCGTCATAATAGGATGGCGCGCGGGCGGCGGTCATCGAGCGGCCGGTCCCGGCATGGACGAGATGGGCCTGGTCCAGCAGGTCGAGCGTGTCGAGCATCCCCTCCACGCCCCAGTCGGTGGCGTGGTTGTTGGCGTGGCCGACAATGTCGACGCCCATCTTGGCGACGTCGCCGGGCACGGCCGGGTCTGCCAGCATCCAGGTGCCGCCGGACTCGGCCTGCGGCGACCCCCTGAAGGTCTTGAGGTCGAGCGCGGTCGTCTCGAAATTGCCGAAGGTCACGTCCGCGCCGCGCAGGATGCGCAGCATGTCGGGCGCCTGCCTTTCCAACGTCGCCAGCATCGGGCGGAGGTAGATGAGGTCGCCGATCGCGGCGAAGCTGAAGTCGCCGGCGATCGGCGTGCTGGGAACGGTGGTGGGTTGCAGCGTGCCGCCGCTTTCCTCTTCCTCGGCATGGAGGGGGAAGGCCGCGGTCATCATCATCGCGGCGCTGGCCAGCGTCAGGGTGCGCAGCGCCTTGCGGCGAAAGATCGTGGACAGCATCGGATATTCCCCTTGGGCCGGGATCGGCTTTGGCGCGGGGATAGCGGCTGCTGCTGACATGAACCTGTCACACGGGCGGCGGCGGGCGTCGTCCGGGCGTCAGTCGGGTACGGATTGGAAGCTGACGATGGCGCACAAGCCCCGGCCCGTTCGGCCGTCCTCCAGCGTGATGGTGGCGCCCATCCGTTCCGCAATGGCGCGCGCGATCGGCAGGCCCAGGCCCGTGCCGGCCGGCGCATTATGGCGCGGGACGCGGTAGAAGCGATCCCAGACCTTGTCGCGATCGGCCGCCGAGATGCCGGGGCCGTCATCGTCGATCGCGACGGTCACGGCGTCATCGCGGCGGCCGACATGGACGGACACCGTGCCGCCTGGCCGGTTGTAGCGGATGGCGTTGTCGAGCAGGTTGCCGATCAGTTCGGCCGCGAGCGTGGACTGGCCCATGGCCATGAGCCTGCCGGGGTCGTCCTTTTCATAGCCGATGTCGATATCGGCGGGCGCCTGCGCCGCGCGTTCACCCGTCACCGTTGCGGCGACCTCCGACAGATCGAAGGGCTGCAATTGCGTGCCGGCCTGATCTTCGCTGCGGGCAAGCGCGATCAACTGGCGCAGCAGTTGTTCCAGCGAATCGATGGCGTGCGGAATGTCCTGCAGCGCCGCCTTTCCTTGCGGGGAAGTGGGGCCGTAGCGGTCGAGCACGTCGAGCTGCACGCGGGCGACTGCCAGCGGCGTGCGCATCTGGTGCGATGCGTTGGAGGTGAATTGGCGCAAGGATTCCGTCGCGCGCTCCAGCCGTGCCATCAGGCCATTGAAGGCGGCGACGAAGGGTTGCATTTCGATCGGTCCGGTTTCGGGCGTTTCCAGGCGAAAGGTGGGCGACGCGTCGCGTCGCGCCCGATCCACCTGCCGCGTCAGGTCCGACATCGGCCGCAGGCCCCATTCGATCGCCCACCAGAAGAGCAGGCCGGTAATCGCCAACGCCGCCAGCCCCGCCAGCACCACCTGTTGCAGGAAGGTGCGTTCATAAGCGGCGCGATCGTCCATATAGTCGGCGACCTGGATGACGACCAAGGCCTTGGCGCCATCCACGCGCCGGATTTCGGTCGCGATCCTGGCGGGCTTGCCGTGGAGCGCGCCGCTGCGCAGATAGGCGGCCTGCGTGACCTGCTGCGCGTCGGCCGGGTCCAGATAGCCGCGCACCATCGGCGTTTCGCGATAGGCGTTGACGAATGTCGCGGGCCGGTGTCGATCGATGACGCCGTCCCATGTTTCGCGATAATCGACCGGCGGCCGCAGCGCAGGGTCGCCGGCCACGAGCGTCTTTCCCCGATAGACGCTGTAGAGCACCACCGGGCGCGCCCGTCGCCGCAGCAGATGGATCACCAGCGGCACCAGCCGCTCCCGATCGGCGGCCGGGCTGTTATAGGCCAGGCTCAAGGTCCGCACCGACCCGATCAGCACGCGATCGACCGTGGTCGCCTCCGTATCATGGGTGACCAGCGCGGTGATGATGCAGAAGAGCAGCACCAGCGCTGCCAGCGGCATGAGCACCGCCCCGGTCAGGCGCAGGCGCAGCGAATGGGGAGACTGGCGCATCGGGAATCGGGCCGTCAGGCGGCTTCGATCATATAGCCAAGGCCGCGAATCGTGCGAATGGCCGGACCTGAGGGTTGCAGCTTCCGGCGCAGGCGGCCGACATAGACTTCCAGCGCATTGGGCGTGACGGCGTCGTCGAAGTTGAAGATTTCGGCCGACAGCCTTTCCTTGGCCACCACCTTGCCGGGGCGACCCATCAGCGTTTCCAGCACCGCCAGTTCGCGGCGACGCAGGTCCAGCACATGGTCGTCCAGATAGACGGTCCGGCTCGACCGGTCGAAGGCCAGCGCGCCGATGCGCAGCACCGGATCGGGCGTGCCCTGGCTGCGCCGGACCAGCGCGCGGATGCGCGATTCCAGTTCGCGTGGGTCGAACGGCTTGGCCATATAGTCGTCGGCGCCCCGGTCCAGCCCGTTGATCCGGTCGTCGACCATGTCGCGCGCGGTCAGGATCAGCACCGGCGTCGTCGCGCCGCGCGCACGCAAACGGCTCAGCACGTCCAGCCCGTCCATGTCGGGCAGGCCCAGGTCGAGGACGATCGCGCAATAGGGTTCCTGACCGACAAGGCGCAACGCATCTTCGCCATTGGTCAATATATCGACGGCGAAACCTGCCGCTTCCAGCGACGCGACCATGCCGCGCGCCAACCGTTCGTCATCTTCCACCAGCAACAACCGCATAGCTTACTCCGGCACGCGGCACCCTCTCGAAGGCAATCGGCTCAAAGGCAACAGGATTGCGCGACGCATGGCGCATCCCGACGCAAAAGGGAAGGGCGGGAGTCGATCGCTTGCCATTGATTGCGTGTGATCGGCGCCTTTCCCGCATGTGTCAGGTTCATGACAGCGACTCCGGCTAGAGGCTGATGCGACCCGCGCCATCGGTTGCGGAACGACAAGATGAGCCCCCGCCCACGCAAGGCGGGCGCATGGGGAATCCGACATGACGATCAAGCTGCCTTCGCTTGCGGGGGCGTTCCTGTCCTTCTGCTTTGCCGGCACGGCCGCCGCCGCGGCGCCAGCACCCCTGCCCGCGCCTTTGCCCGCTCAGGCTGACCCGGCCAGCCTTGCGCGGATAGATGCGCTGTTCGCACGCTGGGCCAAGCCCGCTGCGCCCGGCTGTGCGGTCGCCGTTTCGCGCGACGGTCAGCCGATCGCGATCCGCGCCTATGGCATGGCCAGCCTGGAGCTGGGCGTGCCGAACGGCGTCGACAGCATTTTCGAGGCCGGCTCCGACTCCAAGCAGTTCACAGCCGCCGCGACGCTGATGCTGGCGCGCGAAGGCAAGCTGTCGCTGGACGACGATATCCGCAAGTTCGTACCCGAAACGCCCGATTACGGCGCGCCGGTGACGATCCGCCACCTGCTGCACCATGTCAGCGGTCTGCGCGACTGGGGATCGGTCGCCGCGATCGAAGGCTGGCCGCGCAACAGCCGCACCGCCGACAATCAGGACATGCTGGCGATCGTCGCGCGGCAGAAGGAACTGAATTTCGCGCCGGGCAGCCATTATCTCTACAGCAACAGCAATTATAATCTGCTCGCGATCATCGTCGCGCGGGTCAGCGGCCAGTCGCTGGCGGATTTCACCCAGGATCGCATCTTCAGGCCGCTGGGCATGACCCATACGCGCTGGCGCGACGACCATGCCGATGTCGTCGTCGGGCGGACCGGCGCCTATGAATTTGAGGATGGCGCCTATCGCAACGACCAGGTGATCGAGGACGCCTACGGCAATGGCGGCCTGCTGACGACGGTGGGCGACCTGGTGAAGTGGCAGGCGGCGCTCGACGCCGATCGTTTCGGCGCCGGTTTCACCGCGCAGATGCAGACGCCGACCAAGCTGAACGACGGCACGCCGATCGCCTATGCGCTGGCGCTGGTGAACCTGGACCATCATGGCGTGCAGGAAGTCAGCCATAGCGGTTCGACCGGCGGCTATCGCGCCTGGATGGCCCGCTATCCCAGGCAGAAGCTGGCCGTGTCGCTGCTGTGCAATACGGGCGATGCCGACACGCCGACGCTGGGCCGCGATGTCGCCGACATCTTCCTGCCGCCCTACAAAGCCAAGCCCTATACGCCCAAGGGCGCCGTGCCTTCGGGCGTCTATGCCGACGGCATGACCGGATTTCCCGTCCGCTTCGATGCCGACGAGCAGGGGCGGTTGCGCGCCGATGGCAAGCTGCTGACCCCGGTCGGCCCCGGCCGCTGGGCGCAGCGCGAGGATGTCTTTGCCTTCAGCAAGACCGGACTGGTGCGGGAAAATCGGGAGGGCGAGAACATCCCCTATCGCAAGATGGACGCCGTCACCGCCTTCGATCCCAAGCCCTATGTCGGTCGTTTCTGCGGCGTCGACACCTTCGCCTGCCTCAGCTTCCGGCAGAATGGCGATATGCTGATCTATAGCGGTCCGCGCTGGTTCAACCAGCCGCTCGCGCCCGCCTATGCCGACGTCTTCACCGGCGAGGCGATGCCGCAATCCTCGCGCATCACCGTCAAGTTCGAACGCGACGCAACCGGCGCCGTCACCACGCTGCGCTTCGGGGAAGGCCGCGCCTACGACGTCGCCTTCCGCCGCGTCGCCGACTGATTTCACAAACATCACAAAAGAGCCGCTCGGGTCGCGGCCACCACCAAAGCAAGAGCATAAGGGGACTATCACATGCCTATCGTTGAACACGGATTTCGCCGACTGCTGATGGCCGGCACCGCCAGCGCCTCGCTGGTCCTGTCGCTCGCTTCCGCGCCTATGGCCATGGCGCAGAACAGCGCGCCTGCCGTCGATGAAGCTGCCGAAGAAGCGGCTCCGGCGATCGTCGTCACCGGATCGCGCATCGACCGCAAGGGCTTCGAAGCGCCCACGCCGACCACCGTCATCGGCGAAACCGAACTGCGCCAGGGCGCCCGCCCCAGCATCGCGCAGGTTCTGAACGATCTGCCACAGTTCCGCGCGACCCAGTCGCCGGCCAGCACCGTCGCCAACACCAACTCTTCCTCGTCGGCGATGGACCTTCGCGGCCTGGGCGTCACGCGCACGCTGACCCTGCTCAACAACCGCCGGTTCACCGGATCGTCCGACCTTAACACCGTGCCGCAGGGCCTGGTGAAGCGGGTCGAAGTCGTCACCGGCGGCGCGAGCGCGGCCTGGGGTTCGGGCGCCATCGGCGGCGTCGTGAACATCATCCTGGACGACGATCTGGAAGGCCTGACCCTGGGTGCGCAGAACGGCATCTCGTCGCGCGGCGACGGCTATCGCTACAGTTTGGACGCCACCTTCGGCACCAAGTTCGCCGACGGTCGCGGCCACTTCATGATCGGCGGCGAATATCAGAAGGATGACGGCATCCTCGACCGCAATTCGCGCAAGAATGTCGGCAGTTCCAACCTGTTCTCGCCCACCAGCGGCGACCACGACTATATCTTGGTGCGCGACGTCAACGCGTCAAACACCAGCCTGGGCGGCCTGATCAACGCAGGTTCGCTCAAGGGCCAGACCTTCAACACGGACGGCACGCTGCGCGCCTTCCAATATGGCAGCCAGATCAGCGGCACGACCATGGTTGGCGGCGAAGGCGTCGCCACCAATGACGAATATTCGCTGACCAACCCCTATCAGCGCGTCAACAGCTATGCCCGCGCCAGCTTCGAGGTGGGCGACGCCACTTTCTGGGCGGACGGCAGCTATAGCCGCATCTGGGCCAAATATCCCTTCTATGCGGAAAGCGGCACCTACACGCTGTCGGCGACCAACCCCTATCTGTCGCAGGCCATCCAGAGCCAGTTGGCCGCCGCCAAAGAAACCACCGTCAAGGTCGGCCGCGTGTTCGAGGATTATGGCTACCGCACCTTCGGCTATTATCGCCAGAATATCGAAGGCGCGATCGGCGTCGACGGCAGCTTCGCGGACGGCCAGTGGCGCTATTCGGCTTATTACAGCCATGGCGAAAACCGTAACATGCAGAGCTATGACAACCAGATCAACGGATCGAAGCTGACCAACGCGCTCGATGCGGTGACGGATGCGAACGGCAATATCGTCTGTCGGGTCACCCTGACCAACGCCAATTCGGGCTGCTCGCCGCTCAACATCCTGGGCACCGGCACCGCCAGCCAGCCCGCGATCGACTATGTGTTCGGCGATGTCGCCCGCGTCGTCTACACGACCAAGCTAGACACCACCGGCGCCAGCCTGCGTGGCGATCCCTTCTCGACCTGGGCCGGCCCGGTTTCGGTCGCCTTTGGCGCAGAAGCGCGCTGGGAGGAGCAGGTCACCAACAGCCTCGACGCCGTTTCGGCCGCCAAGGGCTTCAGCCGTTTCAACTTCTCGCCGCTCGACGGCGGCTTCAACGTGCAGGAAGCCTTCGGCGAAGTGGCGGTCCCGCTGCTCGACCAGCCGTTCAGCAAGCTGGATATCAACGGCGCCGCCCGGTACAGCCACTATAGCACCAGCGGCGGCATCTGGTCGTGGAAGCTGGGCCTGACCGACCGCATCTTCGACACGTTGCTGATCCGCGCATCGCGCTCGCGCGACATCCGCTCGGGCAGCCTGGCCGAATTGTTCACCACCAGCACGACCAGCTTCACCACGGTCGCGGAAAATGGCAGCACTTATTCGATCACGCGCTATGGCGGCGGCAACGCGAACCTGAAGCCGGAAATCGGTAGCACGCTGACGCTGGGAGCGGTGTTCACCCCGACCTTCCTGCCCGGCTTCAACTTGTCGGTCGATTATTATGACATCAAGTTGAAGGACGCGATCACGTCGCTGGGCGCGCAGGACGTGGTCAGCGGTTGCGCCAGCGGCAATAGCGACCTGTGCAGCCAGATCGTCCGCGACGGCGCGGGTGCGCCCACGACCATCTACACCACCTATATCAACCTGGCCCAGTACAAGACCAGCGGCGTGGATGTCGAGGCGACCTACACCCTGCCGCTCAGCAAGGTCAGCAGCGGCATGAACGGCACGATGCGCATCCGCGGCCTTGCGACTTATGTCGACAAGGTGCTGATCAACGACGGCACGACCACGGTCGATCGCGCCGGCGACGTGGGCGACAATGTCAGCTTCGGCACGCCGCACTGGCGCGCCACCGGATCGCTCAACTACACCAACCAGGATGTGTCGATCGACGCCCGCGTCCGTTATGTCGGCGGCGGCAAGTTCAACCATGCGCTGGACATCGCCAACAACGACATCGCGGCGCGCGTCTATGTCGACCTGGGCGGCCAGGTGAATATCGACAAGTTCACCCTGTTCGCCAACGTCAACAACCTGTTCGATCGCGATCCGCCGCTGACCACCTACGGCGCGATTCACTATGACACGATCGGTCGCTATATGACGATCGGGGCGAAGGTTCGTCTCTGATCCAGGCGGGACGATGGCGGCGCCGGGTCGGCGCCGTCAGGAACGACTAAGGGGAATATAATGAAGCGGTTGGCGATGAAGGCGATGCTGGCGGGCGCTGCCCTGTCGCTGTCCGTGGGCGGTTTGGCGCAGTCCAGCGCCCCACTGCATTCCCCCGCCGACGCGCGGATATTGGCGACGATCAAGGCGCGTCCGGCGGTGAAGGCCGCGCTCGCCGCGCTGGAAAGCGAACATGACCAGTGGGTCGACACGATCGTCGCGCTCACCCAGATTCCTGCGCCCCCGTTCAAGGAGGGCGCCCGCGCCAAGGCCTATGCCGAACGGTTCAGGGCCGCCGGTCTGGCCGATGTGGAGATTGACGAGGTCGGCAATGTGCTGGGCCTGCGGCGCGGCACCGGCAAGCCGGGCGGCAAGCTGGTCGTCGTGTCTGCCCATCTGGACACCGTCTTCCCGGAGGGCACCGACGTCACCGTCCGGCGTGAGGGCAACATGCTGCACGCGCCGGGCGTGGGCGACGACGTGGCCGGCCTCGCCACGCAACTCAGCCTGATCAAGGCGCTGGCAGCCGGCAAGATCGCGACCCCGATGGACATTTTGTTCGTGGGCGATGTCGGCGAGGAAGGGCTGGGCGACCTGCGCGGGATCAAGCATCTGTTCCGCGAGGGGAAATATAAGGATCGCATCGCCGCTTTCTTTTCGATCGACGACGGGTCGGTCGACGGGCTGACCAATGGTGGCGTCGGCTCCAAACGCTATCGGCTGACCTTCAAGGGGCCGGGCGGCCACAGCTTCGGCGCTTTCGGGCTGGTCAATCCGCTGACGGCCATGAGCCAGGCGATCGTCAATATTTACGGCATCGCCGTTCCCGCATCGCCCAAGACGACCTACAGCGCCAGCGTCGTCGGCGGCGGATCGTCGGTCAATGCGATCCCGAGCGAGGCGTGGCTGCAACTGGACATGCGGTCCGAAAGCGCGGCAGAGCTGGCCAAGCTGGAGCGGGCCGTACTGGCGCAGGTCGACGCCGCAGTGGCGTCCGAGAACAAGGCGCGATCGACCAGGGACGGCGCCGTCAGCGTGGACAAGATGCTGATCGGCGATCGCCCGGCGGGCATGACCGGTGCCGACACGGCGCTGGTCCGGCAAACCGCCGCGGCCTATGCGACCGAAGGCGTTGCGGCACGGCTCAGTTTCAGTTCGACCGACGCGAACGTGCCGATGAATCTGGGCATCCCCGCCATCACCATTTCGCGGGCGGCGACGGGCGGGCGCGGCCATTCCCTGGACGAATGGATCGATATCAGCCCGCGCGAATCCTTGAAGGTGAAGCGGATGGACTTGCTGGCCATCCTTGCCGCGGCGGGCTTGCGCTAGAGCATCGTGCGGAAAAGTGGGAACCGGTTTTCCGCTAAAAACGATGCGAAAACATAAAACTAGAGCGTGCGACTTGCGTCCGATCAAACGCAGCCCGCTCTAGGCGATCCAGATGGCGGCACCGATGCGCTTGCGTCGATCCAGGCCGGGGCGAGAGCGGCTGCATGACCGGCTTGCGCTTTTCGGACGCTCCGTGCGTCCGCTGTTCTCGATCCGGCGTCCGTAGATGCGGGCCTGCCCCCTTATCACTGGCGCATGGCGCGCATGGCGGGAATGCCATGCCGACAGATGTTGCCTCCGCCGATCAGGTGACGCGCCAGACCCATAGCTGGATCGAGTCGAGATAGCGTGCCCCCGAGCAGAGGAAGATGCTGCTGTTGAGCCATTCATAAGGGCCGTCGGGCGCGATGAATTCCGGAATGGTGCGAAAATAATAGCTCGTCGGATCGACAGGCTCTCCGCTCGCCAGCCGCGCCATGACATCGGCAGGCCCATGCCGCAGACCCTTGTTGCGGATCTGGATGATCGCGCCGTCGTCCGTTTGGATCGCATAGGTCGCGTCCGCGACCGTGACGCCGTCCGGACGCAGGAGCTGCCAGTCGCTGCCGCCGCCAAGGATATGGCCGCGGATGCGTGACCCCTCGACCCTGCCGGAGAGGATCGGTATGATCCGCCGCATACCATCGGGCGTCTGTCCGATCTGTATCGGATCGGCCAGTTTCGCATGTGCGGCATAGAGGAATTCCAGGCCCGGCCGCACGGCGTCCATGGGGGCGATATCTTCAGGCGACATAGTCATCGCTCCTTTTCAGACGATCCCGGTGCAACATTGCGGCTGCACGCAGGGGAAGCATGTGTGGGCAAGGCGTTGGCAGGACATCACATTCTGCTGCGCATCGAGCAGGAATACCATATCTGGGCGCGCCGGAAGGTCGGCGAACATGTGCCGGGTCAGGCGCTCATAATGGCTGACGAAGCGGGCCACGGCAGCGTCGTCCATGATCCCCGGCGCATCCGGCGCGATCGCGCGAAGCTTATGTTCCTGGAGCAGCCGGTTGTTCAGGACATGGTCGAACGAGGGCGGCTGCAACATCACCAGATGATCGATAAGGGAAAACCATTGGGCATAGGATGTTTCAAGGGCATGGTTGACGTGGTCCCGCCAGATGCCGTCGGGGTCGTCCTGCGCCTCCAGCGCGTTGAGCGGCTGGATCAGGCTTGTGGCATCCTCCGGTCGCGCGCCCACGCACCAGCCTTCGAACAGCAGGATATCGACCTTGCCGGAATGACGCGTCCAGCCGGTCCGCGGCAATCGATCGTCCAGCGCCTTGCTGAAACGGGGGATCAGGACCTCCCGCCCGGCCGCCATATCCTCCAGCAGCGATATCCCGGCATCGACATCGTGCGTCCCCGGCACCCCGCGCGTCCGAAAGAGGGGATGGATGTCCTGCGCCATCTGCTCCCGCGCCTGCAACGGCAGGTAAAGATCATCAAGCGCGACGACCGTAGCCGACAGCCCATATTCGGGCAGCAACGACGCCTGAAGGAAGCGGCAGACCGTGGATTTCCCGCTGCCCTGCGCCCCGTTCATACCGATGACCAGGGTGCGTCCGGCCGACCCATGCCATTGCGCGATTTGTCTTGCGAGGGGCCGCCACCAGCGATCGACAATCGCGGCATAGGATGGGGGCAACCGCTCGGCCGCGATAAGATCGTCGATGGCCGTCCCCACTACAGACTATCTCGGGGCACCCGCCCCTCCCTCCAGTCGTCGAGGTTGGCAAGGGCGCGCAGGCCCATCGCCTCCCGCGTCTCCCGCGTCGCGCTGCCCAGGTGGGGGAGGAGAACCGTGTTCGGCGCATCGCGCAGGCGTTGCGAGACATGGGGTTCGCCGGCGAAGACATCCAGACCCGCGCCACCGATCCGCCCGGTTTCCAGCGCGTCGATCAACGCGCTTTCGTCGACGACGTCGCCCCGCGCGGTGTTGATCAATATGGCATGAGGCGCCATGCGCGCGAATATGCCCGCATCGATGATGTTGCGGGTTTCCGCGCCGCCCGGAATATGCAGCGATACGACGTCGCTGTGCGCGACCATGTCGGTCAGCGCAGGGACGTAGCGGGCGTCCAGGCGCCGCTCATCGTCCTGTGCGCCGGGTCGTCGCGAGAAATAGACGATGTTCATGCCAAAGCCGAAACGCGCGCGCTCCGCCATCGCCTGCGCGATCCGGCCAAAGCCCACCAGCCCCAGCGTCTTGCCGCGCAAACTGGTGCCGAGCAGATGGGTCGGCCGCCAGCCGGTCCATTGCCCGGCCCGCAATTCCCGTTCGCCTTCGCCTGCGCGGCGCGCCGTCATCAGCATCAGGGTGATGGCGATGTCCGCAGTCGCGTCCGTCAGCACGCCAGGCGTATTGGTCGCGATAAGTTCCGCCGTCCGCACCGCGGGAAGATCGATATGATCGACGCCGGCGCCGTAATTGGCGATGATCTGCACCCGGCGCCCCGCAACCCCCAATATGCTGGCATCCAGCCGGTCGGTGATGGTGGGGCAGAGCGCATCAAAGTCGCGCATCGCGGCCGCCAATTGCGCACTCGTCAGCGCAATGTCGTCATCGTTGAATGTCGCGTCATATCGTTCCGCGATCAGCGCCTGGACCCGGTCGGGCCATTTGCGCGTCACCAATATCCGGGGCTTGTCGGGCATCGTGACGGATCAGTTCTTTGGCGCCGACGCGGAAAAATAGGCCGTGAACGGATCGTCGGCATGTTCGGGCGGCTCGCCTTCGCGCACGGTCGTCCGGCGCATGTCGCGCCGCTCCTTGTAGATGTCGAAATCGCCGCCCCGATGCATGGTCGCCAGATTGTCCCAGATGACGATATCGCCCGGTTCGTAGGATACGCCGAAAACATATTGCGGCTGAGTCGCGAATGCGATCAGATATTGGATAAGTGCACGGCCTTCCGCACGCGGCAGGCCCATGACATCCATCGCATGGCTGCCGATATAGATGGCGGTGCGTCCGGTCGCTTCCTGATGCATGACCATCGGCTGGCGCGCCTTGGGACGGCCGTCAATCTCCTCCTCCGTGATCGGAAAACCGGCGAGCAGGCGCGAATACCAGAGCGAATGTTCGGCCTGCAGGGTATCGACCTTCTCCCGGATATCGGCCGGCAGGTCTTCATAGGCCGAGCGCATGTCCGCGAAATAGGTGAGGCCGCCTTCCTTGGGCACTTCATAGGCGAGCAACAGCGAATAGGCCGAGCGCAGGTCCATGAAGGAGGAGTCGGTATGCCAGAGCCGGTCGCCCTTTTTGTGCAGCACCATATTTTCATCGACCAGTATCTCGCCCGTCGGAGTCAGGTTGCTGGCGTCGAATATCTCGGGCGTGTTCGGGTGGCGGCGGGGCCGGTTCTTCACCGCGGGCGCGGTTTCCAGATGGCCGAAATGGCGACTGAAGGCGATGTGGGCGGCGTTGTCAAAGCCGGTTCCGCGAATGACGCACACGCCCCATTGGTTCATCGCGTCCTTAATGGCGGTGAAATCGGCGTCGCTCAGCGGCTTGCCGACGTCGATGCCCGAAAGCTCGGCGCCGAAGCGCGGGGTGATGGGGGTCGCAGTTAAAGCCATGATGATATTTCCTGTTAGGGCTTCGTCGCCGCGGCTTGCGCCGGAAGGACGATGTTTTCGGTGGGAAGGGGATTGCGGGCGGCCCGGCGCTTGCCGACACGGGCGAGCAGGACGAGCGAAATGGCAGAGAGCAGCGGCGTGGCCGCCAGCAGGACGAACAGCAGGCGCGGCGGCATGTTCATCGCCAGCAGATAGCCGCCCAGCAGCGGCGCGAAGATTGAGCCGATCTTCGCGACCGACGTCGCCCATCCCGCGCCATTGGCGCGGATCGCGCTGGGGTAGAAAATCCCCGCGATGGAATGCATGCCGAAATGCGTGCCGCTGATCATCGCCATGCTGAGCAGGGAGAAAGCGGCCAGCCCCTGTAGCGAGACGGGCGCCAGGCCCATGACCAGAAGCAGCGGCGCCGCCAGCATCGGATAGAAGGCGATGGCGATCGGACCCAGCCGGTCGGTGAAGCGCATGAGCGCCAGCCCCGCGAGCGAACCGCCGATCGAGCTGACCGACATGATCATGGCCGCCTGGGTCCGGGTGAAGCCGACATCTTCGAAGATGATCGGTCCCCAATTCGACTTGAAATAGACTGCCATCGAACTGCCGATATAGGCGAACCAGAGCAGGGTGGTGATCGGGCGCAGGTCGCCTTTGAACAGGGTCGCGATGCGGAAGGTCTGCCCGGTCGAGGCCGTCGCTTCGTCGGTCACCACGAAATGATCCTGCGGCCTGGCGCCAAGCCCCGGCGCCAGCGCGTTCAGCGCTCTGGCGATTTTTTCGGGCGATCGCGCCTTCACCGCCAGGTAGCGGGCGGATTCCGGCAGCAGGGCGAAGAGAAGCGGGACGAGCAGCAGTGTCGCCACGCCCGACACCATGAATACCGATTGCCAGCCATAATGGGGGGCGAGCCAGACCGTCATCGGTCCGGCGACCACGCCGCCCAGCGTATAGCCCATCATGATGACGGTCACGACCGTCGCCCGATAGCGGCTGGGCACAAATTCGATGTTGAGCGCCCAGGCGAGCGGCATCAGCCCGCCCAGAGCCACGCCGTTTAGGAAGCGGAGAAGCAACAGCGTCTGCATATTCGGCGCGAGCGCCATGGCGATGCTGGTGGCCCCGAACGCCGCGACCGATGCGATGATGACCGGGCGCCGCCCATAAAGATCGCCCAGCCAGCCGAACGCGATCCCGCCCAGCATCGCACCGAACACGCCCGTGGCGAAGAGTTCGCCCAGCGAAATCACGTCCGCCCCGAACCCGTCGCGCAGATAGGGCGCGACGAAGGAGATGACGAGCATGTCGAAGCCGTCGAGAAAGGTGACCGCCCAGGATATCGCGACGAGACGGATGACGAACGCATTGATCCCCTGGCGCTCGATCACATCCGTCACCTCGATGACGACGGGGGGTGACGGATCGGTTGCGGTCATGCTCATCTCGGCTCCTCTCGATCCCGGCCTTATGAACCGAAGTGGAAGCGGGCGCCGATCTTGAACGCACGACCGACCGGATCGAACAGGATCTGGTTGGTACCGCCCGATGGCCCGGGCATGGCGGGCGGATCGCGGTCGAGCAGGTTGTTCACCGTGGCGAACAGCTGGAAGGTCCGGCCGTTGCCGGCATCGACATTCACCCGCGCCGTCATGTCGAGGTAGAAGCGGCTCGGCACATTATTGTTGTCGACGCTGTTCGGCGCGGTCACGGCATAGCCATCCTGATCCGGCCCGACGAAATTTGTCCAGTAAATCCCCGACGGAATGTAGCGGCCATGGCCGGTCAACTGGAATTTGCCGACCGTCCAGGTCAGCACGCCGTCCAGCACATAATCGGGCACGCCCGGTATCGTCCCGGTGCGGACGCCGGTCTGGCCGGCGCGATCCACCGCGCCCAGCGCGTCGACGGTCGTCAGTTCCTTGGTGATATTCGCGATCAGTTGCGCGTTCAATTCGCCCCACGATCCGAGCGGCTGACGATATTGGAATTCGATGTCATAGCCGCTGGTCTTGAGCGCATTGGAATTGAGGATGACGTCGCGCACCTGAAGAATCTGGTTATTGGCGTCGCGCGTGATCTGGCTGCAGAAATTGGTGGCCCCCTGGGCGCAGCGGTTGACCAGCGTCTGCGCGCCGAGGGCGCCGATCGCGTCGGCTACCTTGATGTTGTAATAATCGACCGACAGACGCAGGCGCTGGAGCAGGCCGTGGCGCGGCGCGATCACGAAGCCGCCGGTCCAGCTGTCCGCCTTTTCGACGGACAGGTCGGGATTTGCGCCTGTGATGACGAAGGGATTGGTCTGCAATCCGCCGTTCAGCGGGTCGGACAGGCCGATCGAGCGGAGCGTCTGCGGGCCGAACAGTTCGAAGATATTGGGCGCGCGAATATCGCGCGACCGGGTGCCGCGTAGCCGCACGCCTTCGACCGGCTCATAGACGAGGCCCGCCTTCCAGGTCGTGACAGACCCCGTCGTGCTATAATGGGTGCGCCGGACCGCGCCATTGAGGTCGAGGGCATAGCCGACCGCCGAATCCCGCAACACTGGAACGGCGATTTCGCCGAACAGCTCCTTCACCGTCACGCCGCCCGACAAGGCCGACCCGTTGAGCGAATAGAAACCGTTCGCGGCCGAAATCGGATCGGCGGTGCCATCCACCGTATCGCGGCGATATTCCGCGCCGACCGCGACCGTCACCGGCCCGGCGGGCAGGTCGAACAGTTCGCCACGCAGGTCCACGCCCGCGACATGCTGTTCATTGACCGTATGTTGCAGACCGTTGCCGGTGATATAACCGACCGACGCCTGGCTGTAGCGCCCCTCGCCGAACGGATTGAAGGGCACGCAGGCAGGATCGTCGTTGCTGGCGATGCCATCGGCGTTGACGCGGCATACGGTCTGGCCGCCGGACTGCACCGCGTCCACCGCCTTGAGCAGATTGGCCTGATTGACCAGGTTCGTCGCGCGCTGGGTGAAATTGGTGCGACCATATTGGTAGAAGCCGTTCACCGTCCATTTGTCGCTCAGTTTCCCCTCGACGCCCAGCACGCCGCGATAGGTTTCCGTGGTCGATGTCGCGCGACCGGGACCAAGGTCGAACGCCGCCTTGCCCAGGATGAAGGAGGCGACGCCATTGGCGTCCATCGCCGACGCCACGGCGGCGGGAATGAAGGGATTGTCGCGCTTGATGCGACCCAGCAGCGTACCATTGAAGTCGCGGAAGATGGCGCCGTCGACCGTGCCCTTGACGCGCCCGTAGGAGACGTCGGCGGTCAGCGTCACATCGTCGGTCAGTTCCGCCGTCAGGGCGCCATAGGTGGAAACCCGTTCCAGCGGTACTTTGAGCCGCAGCGCGGAGATGAAGCCGTTACGCCCCTGTCCCTCGCCGCCGAGCATGAAGAGCGGGCCGACCAGCGTGCCATATTGGAATTGGCCCGGCGTGCCGTCGGCCAGGAACTTGGTGCCGCGCAGGGGGTCGGTCGCCGTCGTGCCGATCGCCTGACCCGCCGCATTATAGGACCGGTTGATCAAGCCGCCCGGCGTCATGGTCGATGTATTGACTCCGCCGATGATGAGGTTGGCGGGCAGGCCACCGGCGCCGGGCGTGTTGCCCAGGATCAGGGTCTGACTATCGCACCAGCTGCGGCTCGTGCAGGTGCCCAGGCCTTCCAGCTTTTCATATTCGACCGCGCCGATCACATGGACGCGATCGCCCAGGCTCATGCCGCCCGAAAGGCTGGCGAACAGATTGCCGTCATCGCCGCGCTGCGACATGCCGGCGGCAAATTCGCCGTCCAGCCCTTCCTTCTTCCGGTCGAGGACGAAGTTCACGACGCCCGCGACCGCATCCGAACCATAGGCGGCCGAAGCGCCCCCGGTCACGACATCGACCGTGCGCAGCAGGGAGGACGGGATGAGGTTGGTATCGACCGACCCCTGCACAGTGCTGGGCACGAAACGCTTGCCATCGACCAGGACGAGCGTGCGCTGCGGATCAAGTCCCCGCAGATCGAGCAGCCGCGCACCGATATTGCCGCCCAGATTGGCCTGGGCCGCCGGACCGCTCGATGCGCGGAAACTGGGTAGCTGGTTCAGCGCTTCGCCGACATTGGTGATACCCAGCGCATCCAGCCGTTCTGCGCCGATCGAGGTGACGGGTGTCGGTGCGTTGAAGTTGGAACCCAGCCGCGTACCCGTCACGACGATGTCCGTCACGGGCAGGTTGGCGGGGGTCGCGTCAGCGGCTTGGGCGGATTGCTGCGTGGCGGACGGTTCGGCCGTCACGGCTTCCTGTGCGGCTGCGCCGATCGGCAGGGCCGCCATCGCTACCCCGACAATGGCCAGGACGCTCGCATTTGCGCGCATGTGCTGGGTGCTCAATCGCATCGTCATTTCCCTCTCCTGGCCTTCTGCTGCGGCCTCTGCGCAATTTATGTACCGTGATACATATATTGTCAACGCCCTCCTGCTATCTAGAAGACCGGCGGAAAACGGGCATTTTGCAGTTATTCAAGAGCGCCGCTAAGAATGACTGGCGGGCTAAAATTCAGTGCGCCTGCCTTGCGATGGGAATGACATGGCCTCCGACGACTCCAATCCAGTCGACCCGTTCGACAGCAGCACGCCGCAATATCGCGCCTATTTTCCGGAAGGATCGCGGGACGATGTCGAATTCCGGCTGACCCGAATACTCTCGCTGTCGGCCCGCCGCTGGGGGACGCATGTCGAGAATCGGATGCTGGCCGCGACCGGTCAGTCCAGGTCCAGATGGCAGACCCTTTTCGTCCTCAGCGTCGCGCCGCCGCCGGTCACCACGTCGCTGCTGTCGGCCCGTCTTGCCATTCAATGGCCGCCGCTGATCCGGACGCTGAATTCGCTGGAAGCCGACGGTTTGATCCGGCGGACGGAGAATCCGCACGACAAGCGATCGCGCCATATCGAGATCACGCCGGCCGGCATGGAGGTTGTCGAACAGGTTCAGCCGATCCTGTCGGACATCCGATCGACGGTATTTGCCAAGTTGAGCGAACAGGAGATGGAGTTGGCGACCCGCGTTCTGGGGATGATCGTTGCTGGCGTAGGGGAGGCTCAGGATATCGGCGACGACTGACATTGTCGGCGGCATTGCCATGGAACGCCGCGACACTGTCGGTTTGTCATGGTGATGGAATGACGGTCGCGGACGCGCCAGCCGGCGCTCGGGGTCGAGGCCGCGCCAGGCTCTGATCGAAGCATTCCGGCTCGTTCGCCAGCGTCATGTCCGCCTGCGCCTCGATCGCGCGAAAATAACATTGCGACAGGCTTCGATCCTGCGGGACCGCATATCGCCACATTGGGGCCTTGGCCGCACCGAACCGGTCGCCGGCCATTGGCGAACCCGGTGACTGCGCTCCCCGCAGCGACGCCAGGCCGCTCAATGCCGCGCGCCGGGAAAACCCATGCCTCCACGATCGACTTCGCCGCAGAATGAGAATTATACAGCAAGAATAATGTATTTTGGCGGAGCGGCAGGGATTCGAACCCTGGATACGCTTTTGGCGTATACTCACTTTCCAGGCGAGCGCCTTCGACCACTCGGCCACCGCTCCGCATTGCACTGGAAGTGCGGCTCCCTATCGTGCGATGTGCGGCTAGGCAAGGGGTATAGGCAGGGGATGCTTTACTTTATCCCGACGCCGCTGTTTGATCGGTGCATGAACCGTCTTCTCGCGCTTGCGCTGTCCGCCATCGTCCTTCCCGCCTGTCTTGCCGTCCCGGCTCTCGCCACCGATCCGCCCGCCACGCCCGCCGCCGTGGTGGCGCAGGCGCCGGCGGGCGCATGGCGGCCGATACCAGCGGACGAACTGCTGGTGATGACCATAGAGGGCGGCAAGCGCGTGGTCATCCAGCTCGCACCCGGCTTTTCGCCGCGCCATGTCGCCAATATCGCGGCGCTGGCGAAGGCGCATTGGTGGGACGGCACCAGCATCAACCGGGTGCAGGACAATTATGTCGCGCAATGGGGCGACGCGACGGAGAAGAAGCCGATGCCGCCCGGCCTGTCCGCCACCAGCCCGGACGATTATGCCCTGCCGCTGGCGACGCGGCGGCTTGCGGTCACGCCCTTGCCCCATGCCGATCCCTATGCCCCCTCGACCGGCTTTGTCGGCGGCTGGCCGGTGGCGATGGACGGGACGTCGGCGTGGCTGCCCCATTGCTACGGCTATGTCGGCGTCGGGCGCAATATATCGCCGGACGCCGGGACGGGCGCCGAACTCTATGCCGTGATCGGCCAGGCGCCGCGTCAGCTCGACCGCAACATCGCAGTCGTCGGGCGTGTGATCGAGGGTATGGCCAACCTGTCAAGCCTGCCGCGCGGATCGGGCGAACTGGGCTTTTACACCCCCACCGAACATCAGGTGCCGATCCTGACGGTCCGTCTCGCCAGCGAACTGCCGGTCGCCGACAGGCCGCATTTCGAGGTGATGGACACGCTGTCGCCCAGCTTCGCCGATTATCTGCGCCTGCGCGCCAACCGGAAGGATGATTTCTACGATCGCCCGGCCGGCGGCGTCGATCTGTGCAATGCGCCGGTGCCGGTCAGGGCCGCGCCTTAAAAACGGAGAACATTCTCATCCCGCTTGCGTTATCATGACGCCAGAGCGGCGCGATCGCAACCCGCGCCCATTTCTGGAGAGGCTCAGATGATCGTCGGCACCGTCAAGGAAATCAAGAATCACGAATATCGCGTCGGCCTGACCCCCGAAAGCGTGCATGAACTGACCGCGCACGGCCATGTCGTGCTGGTGGAGAGTGGTGCGGGCGAGGGCATTGGGGCGACCGACGCGCAATATGAGCGGGCCGGGGCGACGATCATCGCCACCGCGGCGGAGATTTTCGTCCAGGCGGAGATGATTGTGAAGGTCAAGGAGCCGCAGCCGCAGGAGCGCGTCCTGCTGCGGCCGGGCCAGATCCTCTACACCTATCTCCACCTGGCGCCGGACCCGGAACAGACCCGCGACCTGATCGCGTCGGGTGCAACCTGCATCGCCTATGAAACCGTGACCGACGTCCATGGCGGCCTGCCGTTGCTCAAGCCCATGAGCCAGGTCGCCGGTCGCATGGCGATCCAGGCCGGTGCGACCGCGCTGGAAAAGGCGCATGGCGGGCGTGGCGTGCTGCTGGGCGGCGTGCCGGGCGTGCTGCCGGCCAAAGTGGTGGTGATCGGTGGCGGCGTGGTGGGTTTCAACGCGGCGCAGATGGCGGCGGGCCTTGGCGCCGATGTCACCATCCTCGATCGCAGCCCCGAAGTGCTGGAAAAGCTCGGCATGTATTTCGAGGCGCGGGCCAAGACCCGGTTTTCCAACCGCGCCAACCTGGCCGAATGCGTGGCGGAGGCGGACCTCGTGATCGGGGCGGTGCTGATCCCCGGCGCCGCCGCGCCCAAGCTGGTGAGCGCCGCCATGCTGAAGACCATGAAGAAGGGCGCGGTGCTGGTGGACGTCGCGATCGACCAGGGCGGCTGCTTCGAAACCAGCCACGCGACCACCCATGCGGACCCGACCTATATCGTCGATGGCATCGTCCATTATTGCGTCGCGAACATGCCCGGCGCGGTCGCGCGCACCAGCACCTATGCGCTCAATAATGTGACGTTGCCGCATGCGCTGCGCATCGCCGAACTGGGGTGGAAGGACGCGTTGCGGCGCGATCCGCATCTGCGCGCCGGCCTCAATATCTGGGACGGGAAGGTCACGTATCAGGCTGTCGCGCAGGATCTGGGCCTGCCCTACACGCCGGCGGAAGACGCCATCGCCTAACCTGCGCCATCGACCGTCGGCCGGCCGGCGTTGCCTTTTACGCCTAGGTCGCCGTCGCGATTTTGTTTCTCCCATGCGTCAGACTTTGGGACAGTGGCTTGCGGGTTCGCGCACCTCGTTCGTCTAGCGGGACAGGGGGACATGACCACATGCCCCCATGCAGCTTGATTCCGCCGAAGAGAGGCATGGTTTAACGTCATGGTCGATTTCCCCATATTCGCCGCCTTGATCCGCAGAGGCGCACGCAACATCATGCGCACTGGCCGCACTGGGCAGGAAGGGGCGCTGTAATGCAGGGCGATGTCATGACCTGGCTCATTCCGCTCATCGCGATGCTGGCCGCCGGCTTGCTCGCGGGCTTTGCCGCGGGCATTTTCGGCATTGGCGGCGGCTTCGTCGTGGTGCCGGCCCTGCTGGTCGTGCTGCCGCTGCTCGGCGGCACGCATGACGCCATCGCCCATGTCGCGATCGGCACGTCGGCGGCGACCATCATCGTCACCTCGATTCGTTCGCTCCTGTCGCACGCCAAGCGCGGCGCGGTGGAGTTCGAGGTGCTCAAGACCTGGGCGCCCTGGATCGTCCTGGGCTGCGGCGCGGGCGTGATGCTAGCCAGCCATGTCGATGGCCGCACGCTGAAGATGATCTTCGGCGGCGGCGTGATCCTGATGTCGCTGAACTTCCTGCTGCCCCGGGTGAGCGGCAAGGTCGTCAGCGACACGATGCCGTCGGGCATATTGCGCATGGGCATTGCCGGCGGGCTGGGCACCTTTTCCTCGCTGCTGGGCATCGGCGGCGGCACCATCGCCATCATGGTGATGACGCTGTGCGGCCGCACCATCCACCGGGCGATCGCCACGGCATCGGGAATCGGCACGCTGATCGCCATCCCGACGACCATCGGCTTCGCGATCATCGGCCTGAAGGAAGGCGGCCTGCCCTGGGGTTCGCTGGGCTATATCAACATCCCCGCCACGCTGGCGATCGCCTCCATGTCGATGCTGACCGCGCCGCTCGGCGTGGCCGCCGCCCACAGCCTGCCCGCCGGTCCGCTCAAGAAGATCTTCGGCGCCTATCTGCTCGTAATCGGCTGCCTCATGCTGCGCGCCGGGCTCAAAATATAGACGCCAAAGCCGGGGCTTTGCGCGAAAGGCCGCCAGTGACAGGCTAACAGCCTTTGTCACTGGCGGCCTTTCGCGTTATCTGCGAGCCGGGGGACATGATGGCGCAGGCAGACGCGATTTCGATATTGCTGGTGGAAGATGACGAGGCCGCGCGCGCCAACATCGCCACGATCCTCAGCGACGCCGGCATGGTGGTGGAACAGGCGATCGACGGCGCCACCGGCCTCAACCGCGCCGGTGGCGGCAGCCACGACGTCATCATCCTCGACCGCATGTTGCCCCATCTGTCGGGCATCGACATCGTCACCCGGCTGCGGGTGGCGGGTGTAGGCGCCCCGGTGCTGATGCTGTCGGCGCTCGGCCGCAGCGAACATCGGGTCGAGGGCCTGGAAAGCGGCGTGGACGATTATCTCGCCAAGCCGTTCGAACCCGACGAACTGGTCGCGCGCGTCCGCGCGCTGTGGCGTCGGGCCAGCCGGCGCAGCCATGAGCCGGTGCTGCTGTTTGGCGACCTGGAATGCCATGTGAAGGCGCGCACGGCCTTTCGCCAGGGCAAGCATCTGCCGCTCTCGCCCAAGGAATTCGAACTGTTCCGTTATCTGATGGAACATGCCGGCGAAGTGGTGACGCGCGAAATGCTGCTGCGGCAGGTATGGAAATTGAGCTTCGATCCCCAGACCAATGTCGTCGACGTGAATGTCGGCCGTCTGCGCCGCAAGCTGGAGGACGGGATCGATGGCCCGGTACTGGAAACCGTGTGGGGTACCGGTTATCGCCTGATCGCTGCGGCGGGGGCAGGGGCCAGCAGTGCCTAGACCCGGGCTGTTCCGTTCGGTCTTCGGGCGGGTCACCCTGTCGGCGCTGCTGGTTAGCCTGCTCTCCACGCTGGCGCTGTTCCTGGTGGTGCAGAAGATCGTCGAGGATGATGGCCGGGCGATGCTGGCGCGGGAGGTCGATACCGACCTGGCCGGACTCGCCGACATCTATCTCAGCAGCGACGAGGCGGAACTGAAGGCGCGGATCGCCGATCGCCTCGCCATGTATCGTGAGGATGGCGAACGTAGCTGGTATCTGCTGACCGATCCGGCCGGTCGCCGTCTGGCGGGCAATCTCGACCGCTGGCCGGTCATCGCATCCGAAGTGTCGGAGGCGCGCTACGTCAACCTGCCCGACGGCGACCGCATGTTCGCCCGTGCGACCCAGCTCGGTACCGGCGCGCGCCTGCTGGTGGGGCGCAGCAGCTATCGCGGGCAGGCGCTGCTCACCCGGCTTGCCACCGCCTTTGCCGTCGCCGGAGCGGGCATCGCGCTTCTCAGCCTGATCGCCGGCCATTTCGCCGCCCGTCGCCTGCGTGCGCGGGTGGAGGTGGTGAACGCCACCTTCGCAGCGGTTCGCGCGGGCCGGATCGCCGCCCGCGTGCCCGGGCCGGGGGACAATGATGAACTGGCCGAACTGGCCGCCAACACCAACGCCATGCTCGACCAGGTCGAACGGCTGGTCGAGGCGCAACGCACCGTGTCGGACCAGACCGCGCATGAGATTCGCACTCCGCTGATGCATCTCGACACCCGCATCCTCAAGGCGATGGAGGGGACGCAGGACGAGGCGCTGTTGCGCACGCTGGATCAGTCGCGGGCGGAAATCCGAAGCGTCGTGCGCCTGCTCGATTCGCTGCTCGATATTGCCGGCACGCAGGCGATGCGCGGCGACCTGCGCGGTCTGGCCGAAGTCGATCTCAGCGACGTTGCCGAAAGCCTGGCCGATCTCTACGGCGCCAGCGCGGAGGATCTGGGCATCGGCTTCCATGCGCGGATCGCGCCAGGGGTGCGCGTGCGCGCCGACCCGATGCAGATGACCCGGCTCATGTCCAACCTGCTCGACAATGCCTTCAAATATGTGCCGACCGGTGGCTCCATCGTGCTGGAACTGGCGCCCGGTCCGCATATCGTGGTGCAGGATAATGGCCCCGGCATCCCGCCGGCCGACCGCGAGCGGGTGTTCGAACGCTATGTCCGGCTTGACGGCGCGCGGGGCGGGGGGCATGGCCTTGGCCTTTCGCTCGCCAGGGCGATCGCAGAGCGGCACGAATTGTCGCTGCATGTGGAGGACGCCGCGCCCGGTGCGCGGTTCGTGCTCCAGCCGGAGGACCGCGATGATTAGGCTGCTCTTGCCGGGATTGCTGCTTGTCGCCGGACCGGCCGCGCCGGCAGCCGACATGCTGCCTGCCGATCCGGTGTTGCGGACGTTGATGGAAGGCGAGGTCGCGCAGGGCCATGGCGATCATGCCGCGCTGCTCGACACGGCGCAAATCCTCAAGGCGCTCGGCGCGACCCCGGCCGAAGGGCAGGATGATCTCGCGGCGCTATGGACGCAGGAGGCGCAGGATCATGGCGTCACTCAGTCGGCGCTCGGTTTTCGCGGCCGGGCGCTGGGGCCGGCCTATCGGCGCGGATCGCTCGGCGCGGGGGACAGCGTGACCGTGCGGCAGCTTTTCTTCGCCGGACAGCGCGCCCAGATTTCGGTCGCCCCGGCTCACGGCGCGGCCAATCTGTCGATGCGGGTGCAGGGCGCGGATGGTAATACCCTGTGCGCCAAGCCGATCGGCGGCACCCAGGCGGACTGCGCCTGGCTGCCGCTTTTCACCGACCGCTACGACATCGTCATCGAAAATGGCGGGTCGGTTCCTGCCGCTTTCTATCTGGTGGTCCGCTAGGCTTTTAACCGACTGACTTCAGGCCGATAAGCCCTGATTTTCGGGGATTTTCGCGCGTCGGCCCGTCGCCTCAATGCCTCGCTTCGTCCATTCTGCATATCCGTTCAGGCGAAAAGGGCCGGGGTCGGCGCGTTGTGCCATGCATGGTTCAGATCAGAAGAGGAGAAGAACCCATGATGTACGCAAAGCTTATCGCCGCCACCGCCTTGCTGGGCATGGCTCCTGCCGCCGCCATGGCGCAGGAAGGCCCGGTCAGCTATGAAGAGCAGCTGGCCCGGGTCGAAACCCAACTGGTCTATCAGGCGCCGATCGCTGGCGTGCAGAATGATTACTGGTTCAACTATCAGACCGATCTGGCCGAAGCGCGCAAGGAACTGACCAACGATCTGCGCGGTTCGTCCGACGCGGAGGATAATCGCGACGCCTGGGAGGAATATCGCGCCGAGCTGGCCGACGCTCGCGGCGACTATGCCAAGGAAATGGCCGAAAAGGGCTATCCGGTCGGCGAGGTTCGCGTACTGACCGACAATGGTCGCTAAACGGCACTGTTCACGGGGGGGGCGGCCCGTCCTCCCCGTCAATCGGCATCGGGGTCGCGGAAATTCAGCCGCCGCGTCACCGTATAGTCGAGCACGCCGACCAGCAGATAGCTGATCCACTGTTTCAGGAGGGTCAGCCCGCTGCGACCCGACCGATGCGCCTCCAGGCTGATCGCCCGGCTCCGCGCCGCCTCGCGCCCGATGAACTGGCGCACTTCTTCGGCGAAGCCGGCATCTTCCACCCGCAGCATCACCTCCAGGTTGATGAACAGGCTGCGCATGTCGAAATTGGCCGATCCCACATAGACCGCATCGTCGATGACGATCAGCTTCATGTGCAGCTTGCACGGCTGATATTCGTATATATTCACGCCTCGCCGCAAGAGCGGCCCGTAGAGCAATCGCGCCGCCGCGACTGTCGCGCCATTGTCCGATCTGGCCGGCAGAATGATGCGCGCGCCCTTGCGCTGCGCGGCGCGGGCGATGCGTTTGAGCATCCCGCGTCCTGGCGAAAAATAGGCGGCGATCATATCGACCCGCGCCGCCTGCTCCAGGTCATGCTTCACCACTTGCGCCCAGGGGCTCAGGCGCCGGGTCGGTCCGCCGATCAGCCAGCGGAACGGGTCGTCTGGGTGGTGATGGAGCGACGGATGCCATTGTCGGACCATGCGCCGCAAAGTGCGGAAGCGATGTTTCTTCGTCGATCCCCAACGCCATAGCTGGCCATACCAGAGGGTCATCGCCTCGACCTGGTCGCCGACGATCAGCAAGCCGATGTCGCGCCAGCAATCCTCGGCGGGAATCCCGAAATAGCCGTCCTCGACATTGAAGCCGCCGATCATCAGTCTTTTGTCGTCGGCAATCGCCATCTTCTGATGGTTGCGGATCAGGTAGCGGGTGGAACGGCTGGTGCCGAACCGCGCGAATGACCCGCCCGCCTCGATCAGCGGCGCGAAAAAAGCGTCGGGCGTGGCGGACGATCCGAACCCGTCGATCATGAGTGTCACCGCTACCCCGCGTCGTCGCGCCGCGATCAGCGCGTCGCGGACCAGCGTTCCGCTGCCGTCGGCCGCGAAGATATAATAATAGAGCTTCAGGCAGTGTTGCGCCCCGTCGATCAGGGCGATCAGCGTGTCGCGCAGGGCCGGGCCTTCCGCGATCAGGCGCAGATGATTGCCGTGCAGGTCCAGGCGGATATCGTCCGCTTGCGCGCAGGCTGGGGCGGGCTCGACGGTCGCCATATCCCCTTCATGCCCATTTCGCTCGTGTATCGCCATGGCTTTATGGCCTTTTCATTGACTCTCGCAGGGACGGCTGCTAGGCGGCCCGTTCACGACTTTCCTTCCGTTATTTGCAGGAGGCCCTGTTTGGCCCGCGTTACCGTCGAAGATTGCGTCGACAAGGTTACCAACCGTTTTGACCTCGTCCTGCTCGCCGCCCAGCGCGCGCGGGAGATTTCCGGCGGCGCCGAGCTGACGCTCGACCGCGACCGGGACAAGAATCCGGTCGTCGCCCTGCGCGAGATCGCCGAGGAAACCGTCTTGCCTGCCGATCTGCATGATTCGGTCGTCGCGTCGCTGCAGAAGGTGCAGATCGACGATGACGATACGCCGGACGAGATCGGTTCGATCGCCCAGTCGGCGGAGGCTCTGCGCCTGACCGCCGCCGCGCCGCCGCGCAACCAGAATATTGGCGGCGATTACGACGGCTGATCGCTGGAAGAGTTTGGAGAGGGAAAGAGGCTCGGCCTGCGCAAGCGGGACCGGGCCTCGACCTTTTTGAGACAGCAAAAAGGCGCGGGGACGGATTGTCCCACGCGCCTTTTTTGTTTTAGCAGCTGCCGTTGCGGTCGATCGCGCGGCCAGCCAGCGCGCCGGCGCCCGCGCCGATGATCGTACCTGGCGCACGGTCGCCGCGCGTGTCAACGGCCCGGCCCAGCAGCGCGCCGGCTACGCCGCCCAGCAGCAGACCGGTGGTGCCGCCCGACTTGCGGCAGCGGTAGCGGTTGTCGTCGCGATAGCCGCGCCGATCGGCATAGCGGTCGCCACGATGATGATCGCCGCGATAGTCGCGATGATAGCCGCGACGATCATGGTCGCGCGCATAGGATGTCGCGGGGACCACGGCGCTCAGCGACGCGGCGGCAAGGGCGGTGGCCAAAATGGCTTTACGAAAGATCATCTATATTCTCCTCAAACCCTGAAATCTCTGACTGTGATTGGGGTATCGCATGAGGCACTTGTTTCGTTCCTGAACCGGCCTGTTATGCGCGGTTCAGCTAAGACATTGGAACATCTAAAGAGACAGCGCCTGCTGCCCGCCGCCCAATGGCGGCAGCGCCCAGTCGATCGCACCGCGGCCCTTGGCTTCCAGAAAGGCGTTGGCCCTGGAAAAGGGCCGCGATCCCAGAAAACCGTTGTGCGCGGAAAGGGGGGAGGGGTGCGCGGACTTGATGACCAGATGGCGGCTCTGATCGACGAAGCCCGCCTTGCGCTGCGCATAGGCGCCCCACAACAGGAAGACGACCGGCTCTTCCTTCTGTGCGACGATCCGCACCACCGCGTCGGTGAACAGTTCCCAGCCCTTGCCCTGATGCGACGCGGCCCGCCCCATCTCCACCGTCAGCACGCTGTTGAGCAGCAGCACGCCCTGTCTGGCCCAATGCTCCAGAAAGCCATGGCTGGCCCGTGGGATGCCCAGATCCGCCTCCATCTCCTTGTAGATATTGACCAGCGACGGTGGCGTGCGCACGCCCGGCTGTACCGAAAAGCACAGGCCATGGGCCTGCCCTTCGCCATGATAGGGGTCTTGCCCCAATATCACGGCTTTCACCTGATCCAGCGGGGTCAGGTCCAGCGCGCGGAAATATTCGCTGCCTTTCGGGAAGATGCGCTTCCCCGCCGCTTTCTCCGCCTGCAGGAAATGTTTCAGTCCCTGCATGTGCGGGGCGGCGAATTGGTCGGCCAGCGGCGCGCGCCAGCTTTCGTGCAGCTTGATGGTGTCGCTCATGCCGTCTGATGGCGCGGGGCGCAAAGTCCTGTCAACCTGCCTGTTTCGGGGGCAAAGCCTCTTGCCTCCCGCGCGCTGATCCGCGACAGGCAAAACATGTCGTTCGCTCGTCCCGTCAGCTTGCTCGCCGCTTTCGGCCTGTTTCTCGCCCCACTGCCCAGCGCGGACGCCTTCGGCCCGCCGCCCAAGCCGCTGGTCCAGCAGACCGCCGAAGCGAAACTGTTGGGTGAATTTGCGCGCTTTGCGGCCCTGTCGGATGGTTCGGTCGGGATCGCGGTGCGCGATCTCCAGACCGGCGAGACGCAGGCGATGAACGGCGACACGCTGTTCCCGATGGCCAGCGCCTATAAAGTGGCGGTGGCGGGGCGCATCTTCGCGCTGGTCGATGCGGGGGAGGCGCGGCTCGACGAACAGCTTGCGCTCGATCCTGCGCTGGCGAGCGAGGGCGGCATCGCCTGGATGTTCTCCCGCCCCGGCGCGACCCTGTCGATCGACCGGCTGCTCGAACTGATGCTCCAGAAGAGCGACAATAATGCGACCGACGTGCTGGTCGCGCGGGCGGGCGGGCCGCAGGCGATCACCGGCTTCGTCAACAAGCTCGGCGTCACCGGGCTGCGCGTCGACAGCGACACCGCCCATCTCCTCTACCGCGCCATGGGCATCCATCCGCTGGCGGGCAGCTTCCGCCAGAATGCGGACGCAGCCCGCCGCGCTGACCCGCAACTGGTCACGCGCGACCTGCGCGACCTGCCCAACATGGCCTTCGCCGCTGAATTGCAGGATACGTCCACGCCCACGGCGATGCTCGACCTGATCGCCGCCTATGAATCGGGTCGCGCGCTGTCGGCGGCCAGCACGCAGCGGCTGTTCACGATCATGGCGAATTGCGAAACGGGCAAGAAGCGCATCGTCGGCATGTTGCCGCCCGGTACCGCGGTCGCGCACAAGACGGGCTCGCTCAACGGCATCGGCAACGATGTCGGCGTGGTGCGGCTGCCCGATGGCCGCCGCTTCGCAATCGCGGTTTTCGTGATGAAGGACGGCAAGGGCCATGTCGCGCGCGACCGGATCATCGCGGAGGCGGCGCGGGCCGCTTACGATTATTTCCTCTATGCTCCCGACAGGGCGCACGGTCTGGCGCATAAGACTTAACAGCCACCGGCTGTTTCGTTACGCTCGCGGTCAAAGAGAGGATGCCAGGCATATGGCCGTGACACGCATGAAGCGCTTCCGCGACTTTTGGCCTTATTATCTGCAGGAACATGCGCGTCCGGGCACCCGCGCGCTCCATTATGCCGGCACCAGCCTGGTGGCGGCGCTCGTCGCGGCGGCGCCCTTTGCCGGGCGGTGGTGGATGGCCGTGGCCTTGCCCCTGGCAGGCTATGGCTTCGCCTGGGCCGGCCACGGCCTGATCGAACGCAATCGCCCTGCGACCTTCCGCTACCCGCTCTGGTCGCTGCGCGCGGATTTCGTCATGTGGTATCGCTTTCTCACCGGTCGCATGGGTCGCGACCTCGCCCGTGCCGGTGTACGGCCCGACGGCACTGTCGATCCGGCTAGACGCATGTCCGTCTGACCGATCCGCTTGACCCGCCCCGGCGCTCTGCCACAAGGGGCGCGATGACATTGTCCGCGATCTTCTCGCAGCCCGACCGGGCGACCTTGGCTGAACGTTGGCAGGCGCTGGAGGCGCGGTCGGACGGCAGCTTCTTCCTCGGCTGGACCTGGGTAGGGGCATGGCTCGACAGCTATGGCGTCCGGCCTGATCTGCTGGCGGTCACCGACGCAGCGGGGCAGGATGTGGCGCTGGCGCTGGTCGGCCATGCGATGCGGCCGCGCCTGTTGGGGGGCGTGGCGACGCTCAGCCTCAACCAGTCGGGCGATCCCCAGGCCGATCGGCCCTATGTCGAATATAATGGCCTGCTGGTCGAAGCCGGAAGGGAAGCGGAGGCGACCGTCGCCGCGCTCGCCGCATTGGCGCGCCGCCGCGACTGGCGGGCGCTGACGCTGAGCGGGATCGCGCCCGATTCGTCGTTGCTTGGTCTGCCCGCGCGCCGCCGCCTCCGGGTCGATGTCTCTCCCGTCTATCAGGTCGATCTCGACGCGGTGCGCGTCGCCGACGGCGATTATCTGTCGTTGCTCAGCGCCAATACGCGCAGCCAGATCCGCCGCGCGATGAAGGATCATGGCGGCCCACTCCCCGACGTTGCTATCGGCGGGCTTGATGACGTCATCCCCTGGCTGGAGGAGATGGCCGCGCTCAACGGCGGCCGCCATGCCGACAACGCCTGGGACGATGCCGGCTTCCGCAGCTTCGTCGGCACGATCTGCGCGCGCGGACTGCCATCGGGCGCGGTGGAACTGCTGCGCTTCGCCGATGCCGGCGGCGTGGTCGGGCTGCTGGTCAATTTCGTCCATCGCGGCGTGGCGATGAACTATCAGTCCGCCTTCGCCGCGGCGCGCACCGCCAAGGACAAGCCCGGCCTGCTCTGCCATGCGGCGGCGGTCGGTCATTATGCTGCGCGCGGCCTGTCCCGCTATTCGCTCCTGGCGGGGAAGGATCGCTACAAGCAGAGCCTCGCCACCTGCGAGGAGTCTCTCGAATGGTGGGTGCTGGAACGGTTCAGCCCGCGCCTCGAAGCCGAAGCGCTGCTGCGCCGCTTGCTCAGGCGCCCAGCTTCCGCATGATGCGATAGATCAGGCGGCGTATCCCCTGTGCCTCCGGGCGCGCGCTGACCGTGCCGACCGGCAGGCCGCGTTTGCGCAGCAGGGCGTTGAAACTGTGCAGTTCGCCTTCCGCCACGCTGCGTTCCGACCGCCATGTCACCGACAGGCTGACCGATACGGTCGGGCCGTTCTCGACGAAATGCGGCGCCTTTACCGGCACATGGATCGCGTCGCCCGGCTCCAGCCGCACGGCGGTGCCATGCGCCTTGAACCCGTCCTGCCACACCAGGTTGCGGTGGCCGCCGCCGTGAAAATCCTCGCTTTTCTGCGCCGGAACCAGATGCTGGTCGCGCGCGGGGAAGACGGTCATCGTCTTGATGCCCATGATCTGGAGCAGGATATTATGCTCCGGGTCCATATGGAAAGGAGTGACGCTGCCCGGCGAAGAGAGGAAGATGAACGCCTCGCGATGCAGCATCGGCCCGGTCCTGTCCGCGACGATCGGCGCCAGTTCCGCCAGCGCCGCGTCCAGCAGCGCGGCATAGGCCGGGTCGCGCTCGACATTCTTGAGCACGGCCCAGCTACCATTGGTGTCGATCGTCCGGATCGTCTCGCCCAGGGTCAGGCCATTGGACGGGGTATCCTCCGGGCGCACGCCCAGCGGCAACTTGCCCAGATTATATTCGACCGAGGCGGCGGGCATCCGCTCGGCCAGGGTCGCCAGCGCGTCGAGCGTCAGCAGGCCATGGCCGATCAGCCCATGATGCAGCTTCGTCGACTGGTCGGGATAGGCGGCGGCAAAGGCGGCGCGGGCGTCGTCCGGGAAAATGGCGTCGGCGGCTGGCGCGATCGGGCTACGGGCGGTCATGCCTGTCCTTTCATTTTTCTGGCGATCGCCTCCACCCCGTTGGCGAGCGCGAAGGCGGCGCTGCGCTGCATCCGGGCCACGCCGGCGCCATGCAGGGCGATACGATATTGCACGATGGTCCGTCGCTCCGCCCACAGGCTGTCGATCATCGGATGATCGGGGGCGGCGCAACTGTCCATCCAGCCGATCGCCGGATCGGCCTGCACCGCGTTCAGGTTGGCGATCTCGATCAGCACGCCCGGCGAAAAGCGGCCCAGCGTCTCGTCGAAGGCGATCTTGAACGAAAAGGCGCCCTCGCCATGGCGGAAATTGACCAGCATCGCGATCGCCCGGTCGTCCAGGTCGATGCGCAGCATGTGCAGGCGCCCGGCGTCGAACGCGGCGGTGCAGGCGGCGTGGAAGAAGGCGGCGTCGGCAGGCTTGCATTCCAGCGCAGTGCCTTCCTGCCCCTTCCAGCCCGACGCCTCCAGCGCCAGGAAATCGCCGCACCAGCGCGCCAGCTCATCCGGTTCGCTCAACAGGCGCGTCTCGACCGCGCCCATCTCCGCCAGCCGTTTTTGCAGGCGCCGCAATTCCTTGCGCTTCTTCGACCGGACCTGCGTTTCCCAATAGGCGTCGGCCGTGAGGTCCGATCGCAGCATCGCGCGGTCGTAGCGGTGGATTTCCAGCCGGCCGCGCCGCTGCTCCACGCATAATGCCTCCAGCGCCGCGGCGTTGGCCCCGGCGGCGTCCAGTCCTTGGAGGTGCAGGAAGCCGCGCGCCCAGGGGGCCGCGTCCAGTTGCGCCAGGAAGTTGCGCCAGGCCGCGACCTCATGCCCCTGGCGAATAATCGGCGCGCCGAAGAAACAATGATCGTGCATCCAGTTCGCCACGCAGCCGATCGGCAGCCGACCATGGCGGGGCTTGCGGACGACCGGCAACAGGCCGATCGCCATGTCGCCATCGCGCGCCTCGATCAGGTGGACGTCGCCGTCGCCTGCCAGATGGTCGATCGCGGCGCCCAGCATGTCGGGCGCATAGAAAGCGTTGGCCTCCGCTGCGTCCAGCGCCAGCGCCAGCCAGCGGTCGCGCTGTCCGTGCCCGGTCAGACCGAAGGGCGCGGCCGGGGGCGTGGGATGGGATGCCATGTCCATGGCTTTCGCATAGACGATAAAGATTAGAGCGCGGTAAAGATCGGCGAAAGCCTGAGCGTCCCGCGCGGCTTGGAGCCGATGAGGGCTTTACAAGCCGTGGTGGATTGTCTGAGACGGGGGGAGGGGCCGCGCATCTGCGCCCAGCCGAGAGGGAAGTGCATGACCATCCTCGTTACCGGAGCTGCCGGATTTATCGGCATGCATGTCGCCGACCGGCTGCTGGCGCAGGGTCATGCCGTGGTCGGTATCGACAATATGAACGATTATTATCCGGTATCGCTGAAACGCGACCGGATCGCGCAGTTGCAGGCGGCCCATGGTCGGCTCTTCACCTTCCACGAACTGGATTTCGCTGATCTCGACGCGCTGCATGCCGCCCTGGCCGATCAGGTGATCGAGGCGATCGTGCATCTGGGCGCGCAGGCCGGGGTGCGCTATTCGCTGATCAATCCCCACGCCTATGTCCGCTCCAATCTGGCCGGCCATGTCAACATGCTGGAACTGGCGCGGGAGCGGCGGGTGCGGCACCTCGTCTATGCATCTTCTTCGTCGGTCTATGGCGGCAACGACATGCTGCCTTTCCGGGTGGAAGATCGCGCCGACCATCCCGTCTCGCTCTATGCCGCGACCAAGCGCGCCGACGAACTGATGAGCGAAACCTATGCCCATCTCTTCCGTATTCCGATGACGGGGTTACGCTTCTTCACCGTCTATGGCCCCTGGGGCCGTCCCGACATGGCGATGTGGATCTTCACGGCGAAGATATTGGCGGGGGAGCCGATCCCGGTGTTCAACCACGGCCGGATGCAGCGCGACTTCACCTATATCGATGATATCGTCGCCGGCATTGTCGGTTGCCTCGATCATCCCCCCGCCGACGATGGCGCAATCAAGGCCGGCGGCAGTCGGGCGCCCCACCGGCTCTATAATATCGGCAACAACCGCCCCGAAGAATTGATGCATCTGATCGCCGTGCTGGAAGACGCCCTGGGCAAAAAGGCCGCGATCGACTTCCAGCCAATGCAGCCGGGCGATGTTCACGCCACTTATGCAGATATCAGCGCGATCTCGCAGGATATTGGTTTCGCGCCGACAACGGGAATCGAGTCGGGCGTGCCGCGATTCGTCCAATGGTATCGCACCTATCATGCGGAACGATGACGACATGATGCAATGCGGATAGGAAATAGGAAAAGGTTCCACGGCTCGTCGCTATAAATAATCAGTTCACCTTAACATGGTCCTGATATTGCCCGCTTACCTGCGGCAATTTTTCTTTCGCACTTGCAAAATACATTGCCATAAGTGCCTGAAACAGCGTAAGCCATGCTCCCATGCTGGTTGCGAAATCAGCTAGGGGTCGCGGAACGAGGGAAAGACGACACATCGAATACGATGGTTCGTCGCCGTTGATCCGGCCGGGTGATCTGGTCGTGAGAAACGGATAAAAGGGCAAACGCGTGTCGACACCAGCTTCGAAGATTGTACCGTTCGGCTCAGGCGGCCGTATCGTCGAGACTGCATGCCGCAGTCTTTCGATTGCAGCCTCAGGGCTGAATGCGCTGGAGGCCAAATTCTCGGAACGGGAATTTGCCGCTACCTTCCTGCGCGTGATCGGCGTGATCATGAAAGTGCGCGGCCGTGTGATCGTCACCGGCATCGGCAAGAGCGGCATCGTCGCGCGCAAGATGACGGCGACGCTCACCTCTACCGGCACCCCGGCCATTTTCCTGCACCCGGCGGATGCAGGGCATGGCGATCTGGGCATGATCACCCCGGATGACGTCGTGCTGATGCTGTCCCATTCGGGCGAATCGACCGAACTCGGTCCGATCATCCATTATTGCAAGCGCTTCGCCATTCCGCTGGTGGCCATCACTGCGCAGGAGCAAAGCACCGTCGCCATGGCGGCCGACATGTGCGTGCTGATGCCCGAAGTGGAGGAAGCCTGCCCCAATTCGCTCGCCCCCACGACGTCGACCACGGTGCAGATGGCGCTGGGCGATGCGCTGGCGATTTCGCTGATGGAGATGCGTGGCTTTTCCGCCGACGATTTCCATAAATTCCATCCCAATGGCCGACTCGGCGCGCAACTGGTCAAGGTGCGCGAACTGATGGCCACCGGCGACGACGTCCCGATGGTGCGGGAAGACGCCTCGCTGCTCGACGCGACCATCGAAATGACGCGCGCGCGCCTTGGCGGGACGGCGATCGTCGACCGTAACGGCCGGCTGATTGGCGCCTTCACCGATGGCGACCTGCGCCGCACCGTAACCGGCAAGCAGAATCTGACCGAGGCCGTGGGCCGGTCCATGACGCTGACCCCGTTTGCGGTCGGCCCCGATGAACTCGCGTCGGAAGCGATGCACCTGATGCATGAGCGCAATATCATGTTGCTGTTCGTCTGCGAAAATGGCCGTCTGATCGGCGCGGTCCATATGCACGACCTGCTCCACGCCGGGGTTGCCTGAGCCTTCTCGTCGTCATTCCCGCGCGGGCGGGGTCTTCCCGCCTGCCGCGCAAGCCGCTCAGGCTGATTGCCGGGCGGACGCTGCTCCATCGCACGATCGCGATGGCGCGCGCGGCGATTGGTGCGCGCGAGGGCATCGCCCTGACCGTTGCAACCGATGACGAGGCGATCGCCAACCATGCCCGCGCTGTCGGCTGCGATGCGGTGATGACCGATAGCGCCATCGCCACAGGTTCGGGCCGCGCGCTCGCCGCGGCGCAGGCCCAGCCCTCGCCACCGCGCTTCGTCGTCAATCTCCAGGGCGATTCGCCCTTCCAGCCCGAAGGAGCGCTCGGCGCGGTGATCGCCGCGTTGCAGGACGGCGCGCCGGTCGCCACACCGGTCATCGCGCTGGATTGGCCCGCGCTCGATGCGCTGCGCGAGCATAAGACGCGATCTCCCTTCAGCGGCACTACCTGCGCCCGCGCGCCCGATGGACGCGCGCTGTGGTTTTCCAAGACGATCATCCCGGCGATCCGCAATGAGGACAAGCTGCGCGAAACCGATCCCCGCTCTCCGGTCTGGCGGCATGTCGGCCTCTACGGCTATGCGCTCGACGCATTGGAGCGGTTCGAGGCCTGCCCGCCGACGGTGCTGGAAAATCTGGAGGGGCTGGAGCAGTTGCGCCTGCTCGAACTGGGCATATCGGTCATGACCGTCGCGGTCGATCCGCCGCGCTTCGACAGCAGCGGCATCGATACGGAGGCGGACATCAGTCGCGTCGAAGCGCTGATCGCCGTCTATGGCGACCCGACCCCGCCGCTCTGATCGTCCGTCCGTCCTCATGCGCCGCATCTTCATCCTCCGCCACGGCAATACCTTCGCCAGCAGCGCCGACGCCTGTCGCGTGGGCGCCCGCACCGATATCCCGCTGGTGGACAGCGGTCATGCGCAGGCTGGCCGGTTGGGCGACTGGTTCGCGCGCCAGGCGCTGCCGATCGACCGCCTCCTGTCCAGTCCGCTGCTGCGCGCCCGCGAAACGGCCGATCATATCGCCGCCGCGACTGGCCATGCCCCGATGGTGCGCGCGACTGGCTGGGGGAGATCGACCATGGTCCCGACGAAGGGCGGCCGGAGGCGGCGGTGCTGGCCCGGATCGGTGCGCAGGCGCTGGCCGACTGGGACGAGCGCGGCATCGCACCCGATGGCTGGATCGTGGATGCCGACGCCCGCATCGCCGCCTGGCGCGCCTTCTTCGCGGAGGGCGGCACGGGCGTGGACCTGCTCGTCACGAGCAATGGCGCGGCGCGCTTTGCTTTGATCGCGGCGGGCCTGCCGCTCGGCGCGCTGAAGTTGCGGACCGGGGCTTTTGGCGAACTGGCCGTCGATCAGGATGGTGGGGTCACGCTGGTACGCTGGGACGAGCGACCTTAGAGCATCGTGCGGAAAAGTGGGAACCGCTTTTCTGCTTGAAACGATGCGACACCAAAAACTTAGAGCGCGCGACGTGCGTCGGATGTAACGCAGCGTGCTCTAGTCCTTTACCCGCACTCCACCGTGACATGCTCCATGCGCGGGAGCGCGCGCACCCGCGCCCTTACCTTGGGCGCGTCGGCGCCGGGGGCCAGGCTGATGATCGCGGCATGGGCATGGGGACCGATGCGCCAGACATGCAGGTCGCGGATGGTGGCGCCTTCGGCTTCCGCCTGCGCGCGCACCCGCGCCATCAGCGCGGGCTCCGCCGTATCGAGCAGGATCGCGGCGGTGTCCTTCATCAGGCCCCAGGCCCAGCGTGCGATCACCACCGCGCCCAGCAGGCCGACGGCCGGGTCCATCCACCACCATCCCAGATAGCGCCCAGCCAGCAGAGCGCCGATGGCCAGCACCGACGTCAGCGCGTCGGTCAGCACATGCACATAGGCCGCGCGCAGATTATTGTCGGCATGGCCATGTCCATGGTCATGGCCATCATCGTCATGCCCATGGTCGTGGCTATGATCGTGGCCCAGCAGCAGCGCGCTGATGATGTTGATGATCAGGCCGACGACCGCCACCAGCGTCGCCTCGCCAAAAGCGACGTCGATCGGCTGGAACAGGCGCAACCCCGATTCGACCGCGATGAACAGCGCGGTCACGCCCAGCAGCAGCGCGGAGGCGAAGCCCGACAGGTCACCGACCTTGCCGGTGCCGAATGTGTAGCGCGGGTTGCGCGCATGGCGCTTGGCATAGCCATAGGCGGCTGCCGCCACCGCCAGCGCCCCGGCATGGGTCGCCATGTGGAATCCGTCCGCCAGCAGCGCCATCGACCCGGTTATCCAGCCGAAAGCGATTTCCACCACCATCGTCGCGGCGGTCAGCCAGACAACCCACAGCGTTCGTTTCGCATTCTGGTCGTGGCCGGCGGACAGGTAGATATGGTCGAAATAATGGCTTTCCTCGCCATCGTCGGCCATGCCGGCAGGGCCATGGTCGTGGCCATGATCGGCATCATTATGCCCATGGTCGTGATGGCCATGCCCGTGATGATCCTGCCTGTCGTCGTCGTGCATCGTCATTTCCCGTAACGGCGGATCAGCGCCAGCATTTCCTCGGTCGCCGCCTGGCGCGCTTCGTCGGACAGGCCCGGACGGGCGACATGTTCGCGCATATGCTGCTCGATCAGTTCCTCCATCAGGCTGCCCACCGCGCCGCGCACCGACGCCACCAGCTGCAATGTTTCCGAACAGCCGGCGTCGCCGGACAATTGCCGCTCCACGGCGGCGACCTGTCCCGCGATCCGGCGCACCCGCGCCAGCAATTTATCCCGATCCGCTATGATGTGCATAGGATACCCCCCTATACTATAATTGCGGAAAAGCAAGAGTGGATCGGGATGCGCCGCTCCCCTATCAGGGGCGCCATGACGAGCGATCTGGACTGCGACCTGGCGATCATCGGCGGCGGCCTCGCCGGCGGGCTGATCGCGCTCGCCTTCGCCGCGTTGCGGCCGGAGGTACGGCTGCTGCTGGTCGAACAGGGGGAGCGCCCTGGCGGCAATCATCTCTGGTCCTTCTTCGACGGCGATGTCGCGTCCGCCGATCGCTGGCTCATCGATCCGCTTGTCGCCCATCGCTGGCCGCAGGGCCATGCCGTGTATTTCCCCGGCCACAGGCGCGATCTGGCGACGCCTTATAACAGCGTGACTACTGTCCAACTGGCTGTCGCTCTCGAACGCCAATTGGGCGATCGCCTGCTGACCGGCGCGACGGCGGATGCGGTCGATCCCCGCGCCATCCACCTGATCGACGGTCGGACAATCCGGGCACAGGCGGTGATCGACGCGCGCGGGGCGGGGGATTTGTCGGCCCTGCGCTGCGGCTGGCAGAAATTCGTCGGCCATGCCATCCGCTGCGACGATCCCCATGGCATAAACCGCCCGGTCATCATGGATGCGACAGTCGACCAGATCGACGGTTATCGCTTCGTCTATCTACTTCCCTGGGACGATCGCACTCTCTTCATCGAGGACACCTATTATAGCGATACGCCGGACCTCGACGTACCCGCGCTAGACGCCCGCATCGCTGCCTATGCGCAGGCAAAGGGGTGGCATGGCGAGGTGGTCCATCGCGAACAGGGCGTCCTGCCGGTCGTGCATGGCGGCGATTTCGAGCGCTACTGGCCAAAGGACGACCCGGTCGCCCGCGCCGGGGTGCGCGCCGGCCTGTTCCAGCCGATGACCGGCTATTCATTGCCCGATGCCGTGCGCTTCGCGCTCTGGCTGGCAAATCAGCCGCTCGACGGCCTGCCTGCCGCGACCCGCGCTTATGCCAAGGCGCACTGGCGGCGCGGCGGCTATTACCGGCTGCTCGGCAGGATGCTGTTCGGCGCCGCCATGCCCGATCAGCGCTGGCGCATCTTCGCCCGCTTCTATCGGCTGCGCCCGGACCTGATCCAGCGCTTCTATGCCGGTCGCTCGACCATCGCGGACCGTATCCGCATCTTGTGCGGACGGCCCCCTGTACCCATAAGGGACGCCATGCGAACATTATGGAACCCGCCCGCCTGATGACCAACAGGACCGCGATCGTCATCGGCGCAGGCTTTGGCGGCCTGACGCTGGCCATCCGCCTGCAATCGGCCGGCATCGACACCACCCTGGTCGAAGGCCGCGATCGCCCCGGCGGGCGCGCCTATATGTGGGAAAAGGACGGCTTCACCTTCGACGCCGGACCGACCGTCATCACCGACCCTGATTGCCTGGCCGAACTGTGGCGGCTGTCGGGTCATGACATGGCGCAGGACGTCACCCTGATGCCGGTGTCGCCCTTCTACCGTCTCAACTGGCGCGACGGCACCAATTTCGATTACAGCAATGACGAAGCCGCGCTCCGCGCCGAAATCGCCAAGCTCGATCCGGGTGACGTCGCGGGCTACGAACGCTTCTGCGACTATGCTGCGGGCGTGTATGAGGAGGGCTATCGCAAGCTCGGTTCGGTCGCCTTCCTCGACTTCGCCTCGATGATCAAGGCGGCGCCCAGCCTCGCCAAATATCAGGCGTGGCGCTCGGTCTACTCGGTCGTCGCCAGCCATGTGAAGAATGAGAAGCTGCGCGAGGCGTTCTCCTTCCACACCTTGCTGGTCGGCGGCAATCCGATGAAGACCAGCGCCATCTACGCCCTCATCCACAAGCTGGAAAAGGATGGTGGCGTCTGGTTCGCGAAGGGCGGCACGAACAGGCTGGTCCATGGCATGGCGACCCATTTCGAACGGCTGGGCGGCACGCTGCGGCTGGGCGATGCGGTCACCCGGATCGAAACCTATGGCGACAAGGCGACGGCGGTCCACACCGCCTCGGGCTGGCGCGGGGAGGCGGACGCGATTGCAACCAATGCTGACCTGATGCACAGCTATCGCGATCTGCTCGGCCATCATCCGCGTGGGATCAAACAGGCTGACAAGCTCGGCCAGAAACGCTGGTCGCCCAGCCTGTTCGTCCTGCATTTCGGTATCAAGGGTAGCTGGCCCGGCATCCCGCATCATATGATCCTGTTCGGGCCGCGCTATGAAGGGCTGCTCACCGACATTTACGATCATGGCGTGCTGCCTCAGGATTTCTCGCTCTACCTGCACCATCCGACGGTCACAGACCCGTCGATGGCGCCGGACGGCCATTCGACCTTCTATGCGCTGGCCCCGGTGCCGCATATGGGCAAGCTGCCGATCGACTGGGACCAGTTCGGCCATGCCTATGCCGAACGCATATTGGATGAAATCCAGCATCGCCTGATCCCCGACATCCGCTCGCGCATCGTCACGCGCTTCCATTATGCGCCCAGCGATTTCGGCCGCGACCTCAACGCCCACATGGGCAGCGCTTTCAGCCTGGAGCCGCTGCTGACCCAGAGCGCCTGGTTCCGCGCACATAATCGCGACGATGTCATTCCCAACCTCTATCTGGTAGGGGCCGGCACCCATCCCGGCGCGGGCATTCCCGGCGTGGTGGGCAGCGCCAAGGCGACCGCGGCGCTGATGCTGGACGATTTACGATAGAGGGGCATGACCCCGCGGACGGACATAATGAAAAGACTGGCTGTATATTGCGGATCGGCGACCCCCGCCGACCTCACCTATATCGACGCGGCGCGCCATGTCGGGCGGACGCTGGCGGAGCGCGGCATCGGCGTCGTCTATGGCGGCGGGCGGCTCGGCCTGATGGGCGCGGTGGCGGATGCGGCGCTGGAAGCGGGCGGCGAGGTGATCGGCGTGATCCCCGAAGCCCTGGTCGGCGCGGAGGTCGCGCATCGCGGCTGCACGGAATTGCATGTCGTCCAGACCATGCACCAGCGCAAGCAGCTCTTCACGGACCTGTCGGACGGCTTCGTCACCCTGCCGGGCGGCGTCGGCACGATGGACGAATTGTGGGAAGCGATCAGCTGGGCGCAACTGGGCTATCACAGCAAGCCGGTCGGCCTGCTCAATGTCGCGGGCTTCTACGATCAGTTGATCGGCTTCAACCGGCAGATGGTGGAGGCCGGCTTCATCCGCGCCCAACATGCGGGAATCATGATCCATGCCGACGGCATCGAGGCGCTGGTCGACGCCATGGCCGCCTATCAGCCTCACGAGACGATCTTCGCGATGAAGGCAGACAGGCTCTGACGGTATAAAAACGCATCCGTTCGCGTCGAGCGAAGTCGAGAAGCGGTTGGCGCGTTCCCTGTGCTTCTCGACTAGGCTCGAAACGAACGGTCGTTGGGTGACTTTCCTTGCAAGGCAGGGCATGTCTCGCCGCATGTCCTCTTCAATCCCCGACCGCCCCGCCCTCGTCGCCCACGCCCGCGACAGCATCGCGCGCGGCTCCAAATCCTTCGCCATGGCATCGAAGCTGTTCGACCGGAAAACCCGTGAGCGGGCCTGGTTGCTCTACGCCTGGTGCCGCAAGTGCGACGATATCGCCGATGGCCAGGATCATGGCGGCGCGATGACCAGCGTTTCGGATGCGCAGGCCCGTCTGTCGATGATGCGCGTGCTGACGGACAAGGCGCTACGCGGCGAACCGACCGGCGACCCGGCGTTCGACGGCTTCGGCGTGGTCATGCGCGAATGCGCCATCCCCGAACGCTACGCCCACGACCTGATCGAGGGATTCGCGCTCGACGCGCGCGACTGGCGGCCGCGCAGCGAAGCCGACATGCTGCGCTATTGCTATCATGTCGCGGGCGCGGTCGGTTGCATGATGGCGGTGCTGATGGGCGTGGACCCAAAAGACCGCGCGACGCTCGACCGTGCCTGCGATCTGGGCCTTGCCTTTCAACTGGCCAATATCGCCCGCGACATCAGCGAGGATGAAGCGGCGGATCGCTGCTACCTGCCGCAATTATGGCTTGCCGAAATGGACATCCCGCCGGGCGAGCATATGAAGCCCTGGGTCAGGCCCCGGCTGGCGATCCTGTCCCGCCGACTGGCCGACATGGCCGCCGCCTATGAGGACAGCGCCCGCCACGGCACCGGTGCATTGCCGCCCCGCGCCGCCTGGGCGGTGCTGGCGGCCGCCGGCATTTACGGCGACATCGCCCGCGCAGTCGCGCGCCGTGGCGAACAGGCGTGGGACCACCGCGTTGTCACCCCCAAGCGTGAGAAGCTGGGCTGGGTGGCGCGCGCGGCGGTGCAGGTAGCCGGCCGTGCAAGTCGCTGGCCGGCCGCTGTGCCGCGCCCTGCGAGTCTCTGGACCCGCCCGGCCTGACGAAAAAAGGGCCGATGCTTTCGCACCGGCGCGTCCAAAAAAAAGGGCCGGTGCTTTCACACCGGCCCAAGGCATGTTCGCAGGAGGAACAAGGTGAGGCGGGCGGCCCTTGCCCGACAGGCGGGCCGCCCTGCCAATCTCAATAATTGTAGGCGCGTTCGCCATGCTCGCCGAGGTCCAGGCCTTCCAGTTCGACTTCCTGGCTGACCCGCAGGCCAGTGACGGCCTTGGCGATGAAGATGGCGATGGCGGTGCCGATGCTCGCCCAGATGATGGTCACGACGACCGCTTCGACCTGAACCAGCAGCTTGGCGCCGATTGCATAGTCTTCCGCGCCGGGGCCACCGAAGGCGGGCGAGTAGACGATGGCGGTGCCGATGGCGCCGATCATGCCGCCGATGCCGTGAATGCCAAAGGCATCCAGCGAGTCATCATAGCCAAGCTTGGGCTTGAGGACGGTGACGGCATAGAAGCAGACGATTGAGGCGACCGCGCCCAGGATGATCGCACCGAACGGGCCGGAGTTGCCGGCGGCCGGGGTGACGGCGACGAGGCCGGCGATGATGCCCGAGCAGAAGCCCAGAGCCGAACCCTTATGACCGTTCAGCTTTTCGGCAAGCATCCAGAACAGGCCGGCGGAAGCGGTGGCGACGAAGGTGTTGATCATGGCCAGAGCCGCCGAGCCATTGGCTTCCAGCGCCGAACCGGCGTTGAAGCCGAACCAGCCGACCCACAGCAGGCCGGTGCCGACGCCGGTCAGGACCAGCGAGTGCGGGGCCATCGGCTCCTTGGGGAAGCCGATGCGCTTGCCCAGGATGATGCAGGCCACCAGCGCGGAGACGCCCGCATTGATATGGACCACGGTGCCGCCCGCAAAGTCGAGGGCGCCGGCCTTGAAGAAGTAGCCCGAAGCCGCCCAGACCATGTGTGCGATCGGGAAATAGACGATCGTCAGCCAGACGGCCGCGAACACCATCACGGCCGAGAATTTGATGCGTTCGACCACCGAACCCAGCACCAGCGCCACGGTGATCGCGGCGAAGGTCATCTGGAAGCAGATGAAGACATATTCGGGGATTTCGACGCCTGCGGTGAAGGTCGCGGCCTGGGAAGCGGGCGTGACGCCCTTCAGGAACGCCTTGTCGAAGGTCGAGATGAAGTTGGAAAGGCCGCTGGTGTAGTCGGGGCCGAAGGCCATCGAATAGCCGTAGATCACCCAGATCAGCATCGCGAGGCACGCGGCCGCGCCGATTTGCGTCATTACCGACAGCATGTTCTTGCTGCGCACCAGGCCGCCGTAGAAGAGGGCGAGGCCGGGCAGGATCATGGCCAGGACCAGAACGGTGGAGGTCATCATCCAGGCGACGTCGCCCTTGTCGACCGTGGCGGCGGGCGCCGCCGCGTCCTGCGCCCAGGCAGGCAGCGCGGCGAACAGCGACAGGCCGGTTGCCCCCGCTATCCCGCAAAGTTTCTTGGAAAAGGTCATTATTTCCCCCTTCTTACAGCGCGGTTTCGCCGGTTTCGCCGGTGCGGATGCGCACGGCCTGACCGACATCGAGGACGAAGATCTTGCCATCGCCGATGGCGCCCGAATTGGCGGCCGCCTGGGTCGCTTCGACCACGCGCGGCGCAAGGTCGTCGTCGCAGACCACCTCGATCTTGATCTTCGGGACCATATTCGTCGAATATTCGGCGCCGCGGTAGATTTCGGTCTGCCCCTTCTGGCGGCCGAAGCCCTTCACTTCGCTGACCGTCATTCCTGCGATGCCGAGCGAGGAGAGTGCCTCGCGGACATCGTCAAGCTTGAACGGCTTGATGATAGCCATGACAAGTTTCATGTCGCCCCCTGTTACTGGTGTGCGAGGGCATACTCAGCAAGAGGCGTGCCAAAACGCTAATGACGCGTTAATGCGGGCTTGGATCGCGGCCGCCTATGGTGCAGCGCCGAAAAAATGAGCAGCAGCCATTCTCTGCCTAAAAAATGGGCAGATTTTTTACCAGCCAGCACCCTTGGCCGCCGCGTCTGCCTCTTCCGGCAGCGTTTCGCGGCCCAGAGCGGCGTTGCGATGCGGGAAACGGCCAAACCGGGCAATGGTTGCATGGTGCTGACGCGCAAAATCGAGCGACCGTTCGTCGCCTGTGCCTTCGAACAGGGTTAGCGACAAATCCTGATCCTCGATCGCCTCGCTATGCTGGAAGGGCATGTAGAAGAACAGCCGGCCTGCCCCGCCGATCTGGATATCATAGCCGTGCGCGATGGCGCCGCGCGCCACATCCCGGGCCAGCGCATCGGTGGCGAAGGCCTGCGCCGTTCCGCGGAACATATTGCGTGGCATCTGGTCGAACAGCAGGACCGCCGCCAACGCATCATCGGCCCGGTCGAGAAAGGTTTCGGGCGGCAGGGCCCGCCTGTCTTGCCATGTTTGACGATATTGCCGGGCGCATTGCCGGTCGAGCGACGGGTCGTGGCTCCACCAGCCGGCTTCGCCTACCTGATTGAACCAGAAATCCAGCAGCGCCGCGGCCCAATCTGCGGTCACTGCATCATGGCTGTCGGTCAGCATGTTCATCCAAGTCCAATGACGGACGGCCGCTTCGGTTCCCGCCACTCATATATGAAAAGGCTCCGGTCGCCGCGCTGCCGTACGGAGACCCTGGCTTGTTACGTCGCCGTGCCGCCGACCGTCAGGCCTTCCATCAGCAAGGTCGGCTGGCCCACGCCCGCGGGCACGCTTTGCCCGCCCTTGCCGCACATGCCGATGCCTTCGTCCAAGGCCCAGTCGTTGCCGATGCCGGCCACCTTGGTCAGCGCGGTCGGGCCGTCGCCGATCAGGGTCGCGCCCTTGATCGGATCGGTCAGCTTGCCATTCTCCACCTTATAGGCTTCGGTGCAGGAGAAGACGAATTTGCCCGATACGATGTCCACCTGCCCGCCGCCGAAGCTCTTGGCGAAGATGCCGGACTTCATGCGGCTGAGCAATTCGGCCGGATCGTCCTGCCCGCCCTTGATGAAGGTGTTGGTCATGCGCGGCATGGGGGCATGGGCGTAGCTTTCGCGACGGCCGTTGCCGGTGGGCGCGACGCCCATCAGCCGGGCGTTGAGCCGGTCCTGCATATAGCCCTTGAGGATGCCGTCTTCGATGAGGATATTTTCCTGCGTCGGCGTGCCTTCGTCATCGATCGAGAGCGAGCCGCGGCGATTGAGAATGCTGCCGTCATCGACCACCGTGACGCCGGGCGCAGCGACCCGCTGGCCCACCCGGCCGGAAAAGGCACTGGTGCCCTTGCGGTTGAAGTCGCCTTCCAGGCCATGGCCGATCGCCTCATGCACCAGCACGCCTGGCCAGCCGGGGCCGAGCAACACGGTCATTTCGCCCGCAGGCGCCGCGATCGATCGCATATTGACCTGCGCCTGGGCCAGCGCTTCGTCGATGGCGCGGTTCCAGACGGCGCGGTCCATCACTTCGTCATACAGATAGCGCCCGCCAATCCCGAACACGCCGGTTTCGCGGCGGCCATTTTCTTCCAGGATGATGGAGACGTTGAGGCGGACGAGCGGACGGATGTCGGTCGCGGTGAAGCCGTCGGCACGGATGATCTCGACCACCGACCAGCTGCCGGCCAGGCTGACCGACACCTGCGCCACACGCGGGTCGCGGGCGCGGGCGGCGGCATCGATCTCGGCGCACAGCTTCACCTTTTCGGCGAAGGGGACGATCTCCAGCGGGTTGGCGTCGGTATAGAGGTGGCGATTGGTGCGCTGGGGCGGCGGCGCGGGCGGGCTGCTGGCCGGATCGAGCAGGGTCAGCGTCTGCGCCGCCTTGCGGATCGCCGCTTCGCTGATGTCATTGGCGTGGGCGAAGCCGGTCATTTCGCCCGATACGCCGCGCAGGCCGAAGCCCGCGTCGGTCGAATAATCGGCGGTCTTGAGTCGTCCGTCGTCGAAGCCGAAGCTCTCGCTTGCCCGATATTGCAGGTAGAGTTCGCCGTCGTCGCAGGCTTTCAACGCCTCGGCGGTCAGGCGCCGGGCGCCATCGGGATCGAGCAGACCCGCACGATAGAGCAGGCCGCGGGCGTCAGTGAAGCCGGGGGTGAACAGGGGAGCGAGATCGGTCATGCCGCCCGATATAGGGGCGGCGGTCCCCAAGCCCAATGGAAATTTTAGAGGCTGGCGCCCGATGCGATATCCGGCTTGGTCACGATCTCGCCATTGTCGGCCGCGCCGCCGATCAGCACGAAGCGCCGGTCGCAATAGCCGCAATCGACATAGCCATGTTCGTCGATCTCCAGGAAGACGCGGGGGTGGCCAAGCGCGGCAGGGATATCTCCGCTACCGTCGCAGGACACGCGGGATTTGGAGACTCGGAGGATTTCGGGCGGTTGGATCATGGGACGCGGGATTAGCAGCGGCCGCGCTGCGCCGCAATATCCGCCGTTACATCAATGGCAGGCGATGGCGGGTGCACGGCCTGGGGCCGTCCGCCTTGGCCGCTTTGGCGACGGAATGCCAGCGTGTGCAATCGCTGACCGCTATCACCGCCAGCGGCGACAGCATCAGCATGAGAGGCATGAACGTGCCGCCGAAGAAAGCTGCGAATGGCATGCAGTAACAATGCGATATCCATGCTTGCTGCACGATGAACGTTACGGATGCGGATTGATGGCGGCGCGCGCCCGCGCCCGCCTGTTTCGCCGTAAGCGGTGCTTGGGACCGTGTCTTCATCGGTAAAACTGGTGGGCGATGACGGGCTCGAACCGCCGACATTCTCGGTGTAAACGAGACGCTCTACCAACTGAGCTAATCGCCCCCTATCGGGAGAGCGCCTATCTACGGCAAAAAGCGCGGCGGTCAAGGGTGGAAGGACATGATCAGGCGCCGAGCAGGCGGCGGCTGGCGCCGAACCAGCGGGTGAGCGCATCGGCAGCCTCCTGCGCCAGAGCGATGAAGACGCGGCGGCCATCATGCGGGTCGGCATGCCGCTCCACCAGTCCCTTGTCGGTGAGCGTCCGAATCCAGCGCAGCGCGGTGGTCGGTGGCACGGCAGCGGCGATGCAGAGGCTCGACACCGATACCCGCTCATGGTCCAGCCGGGCGGCAAGCAGGTCCAGCATCATGTCCCAGGCCGGATCGGCGAACAGATCGCCGGGCAGGAAGTCTGCGCGGATGCGCCTGGCGCGCAACAGGTCGCGGACCTGGGCGGCGGTGATCGCGGGCGCGGCTTTCTCCGCCGTCTGGGCCAGCGACCCGACAGTCGTGCCGATCGGGGCCAGCGCAGGCATCCCGATATAGTCGCTCGGCCGATCGGAAATGCGCGGGCCCAGGTCGAAGCTGGGCGTCGCCATCCGCGTCCGCTCCGTGAGCGCGTCTAGCGTGCGGGCGAGGCGGCCTACCTCCTCGCTCAACTGCTGGAGCCGGGCGCCTTCCCGATCGACTTCATGGACATGACCGACGACCGGCCGATGTTCGCCCGCGGCGACCAGCGCCGCGGCCAGTTCGGTGCGGTCGGGATCGCAGAGCAATTGCGTATGCGGGCCGCGCAGGCAGGCGAAGGCGAGTTCCACCGTTTCCCACCCGGCGACCAGGATCACCGCCATGCCATTCTGGATCGCCTGAGTTTCGAGCTGCACCAGCAGCCGTTCCAGCAGCGGCGTCATGGCCGGGCAGAAGAACAGGACCGTGTCGCACTGGGCCTGAAGGTCGAGCCGGACCGGGGCGTCGGCCAGCGCGGTCACGCCCAGCAGGCGGAAGCCCGCCGCCGCGGCCACCGGCGCCAGGTCGGGCGTCCATCCGGTCCGCGATCACCAAAAGGCTGGCGCGCTCGTCGCGCGGCGCCAGCGGGGTGGCCTGGCCGGTCAGGGGGTGGGCGTAGGAGAAATCTTCCATCATGATCCGAATCCTGTTCTACCTTCGTTACGGAGAATAAAGCAAGAACGGATCGTTTCAGCCCCACACAATGCCCGTTATGGATAGGGTCTGGAGCAAAGGCGTCGCAGGGCTGCGCGCCGCGCCCATCTGGCGCGATCTTTCGTCCAGCTTGTCGCCGTTTTGGCGGGAGAATGCAGGAAGTTTCCTATCCTCCCAACAAAGGATGAAGCCACCTCCATAATGGAGTCAATTGTCACACCGCCGTCGCGCGGGCGAAATCGAGGTAGAGCGCGCGCAGTCGCATCGCGACCGGGCCGGGCGTGCCGTCGCCCACTGCCTGCCCGTCGATCCGGACCACCGGCAGGCACAGGGTCGAGGCGCTGGTGATGAACGCCTCCTTGGCGGCCAGCGCTTCATCGACGGTGAAGGCGCGGCGGATGACGGCGATGCCGCTTTCCTCCGCCAGCGCCGTCAGCGCCGCGCCGGTGCAGCCGGCCAGCACCGACTGGCTGTAGGGGCGGGTGACGATGCCTTCGTCGGTGACGATGAAGGCGGTGGATGAGGCGCCTTCGGTGACGAAGCCGTCCTCGACCATCCAGGCTTCCTGCGCGCCGGCCTCGTTGGCGGCCTGCTTGGCCATGGCCTGCGCCAGCAGCCCGACGCTCTTGATGTCGCGCCGCGCCCAGCGCAGGTCGGGCATGGTCGCGACGGCGATGCCGGTCTGCACGCCGGGCAGATCGACCAGCACCTTGTCCTGCATGAACATGAACAGGGTCGGCTGGATGTCGGGCGAGGCGATGAAGTCGCGGCTGGCGTCGGCGCCGCGGGTGATCTGGAGATAGACGAGGCCTTCGGTCAGGCCGCTGCGGGCGACCAGTTCCTTCTGCGCGGCTTCGATGTCGGCCAGGCTGAGTGGCAGGGCGATGCCGATCGCGGCGGTGGAGCGTTCGAGCCGGGCGAGGTGGCTGGCGCTGTCGACCAGCCTGCCGTCGATCACGGCTGCGACTTCGTAAATGCCGTCGGCGAACAGGAAGCCGCGGTCGAGCGGGGAAATGCGGACGTCTTCGAGGGGCAGGAAGCGGCCGTTCAGATAGGCGATGGCGGTTGAGGCGGACATGGGAGCGGGTGCGATCCTTATCGGGTGGGTTTGGCCGCCGCTTTTGCCGGTCGGGTCTGCGGGGTCAAGGGGTGAGGGGCAAGGACCGTCGCGGTCGGGTCACGCATCGAAGTTCACACCGTCGCTGGCGTTTTTTGGGGATCGAGGATTCGAGAATGCGACGGAATGGCGTGGGTGAGGCAGGGCGCGCGTCGCGGTCAGGCCTCGGTTGAGCCCCGCATAGGTATCGCGGACGCGCCACCTGGGTCACACCCACGCGCCTGTGACGCGCCATCCGGGTCACGGGGTATGGGATGGGGTAGAAGGAAGGGCGTTGTCGCATCCCATGGGTAGATCAGAGAAAATCCTACATTGGAAGTGTTGGTTGAAGGAGGATGTCGAGGTAAGGGACGCGTCGCGGAACGACCAAAGCCGGGCTTTAATTCAATGTGATCCTATACGCGATAGCTGCCAGTCCGTGAGGCAATATTGGTGAGACGTTCTAAGGCTTGTGGGGATTCACCGGGAATTGATGACGGCTGCAGCGAGGTGGATCATGGCCTCGAAGCTGCGATCGGTTTTGCAGGCGCGCATGGCGATACGCTTGAATTCCTTGAGTTTGCAGAAGAAGTTTTCGATGAGGTGGCGCCACTTGTACATTTCGGCGTCGAGCGGGATGGGTCTGGCGCGTCGCGGGTGCTGCGAGATGACGATTTTTGCACCCCGCTCGTTGAGATCGGCGACGATATCGTTGCTGTCGAAAGCCTTGTCAGCGAGCAGTGCGCCGAACTTGATGCCGTCGATGAGTGGAGCAACGCCAACCGTGTCGAAGCGGTGGCCGGGCATCAAGCGGAAGCGGACAAGGTTGCCCAGCGCATCGGTCAAAGCCAGGATCTTGGTCGTCATGCCTCCTTTGGAACGACCAATGGCCTGGCTCTGAGTCCCCCTTTTGCGCCCTGGCCGTGCCGGTGAACCTTGACGATGGTGGCATCGATCATGGCGTATTCCATGTCGGGTTCATCCGACAGAGCATCGAAAATCCGCTTGAAAACATCGGCTTCCCGCCAATCGCGAAATCGGCGGAATGCCGTGCTCCAATTGCCGAACATCGCCGGTAGGTCGCGCCATGGACTTCCAGTGCGGACAATCCACAGCACTGCCTCCACGAACAGCCGGTTGTTTCTGCCGCTGCGTCCGGGGTCGGTGATCTTGCCCAGACAGTGCGGTTCCATCTGCGCCCATTGGGCGTCCGTCAGTACAAAGCGATCCATCCAGAGTGTGAATCACAACTCCAGCAAAAGGGGAATCCTAAATCCCCACAGCCCTTAGAGCCAACGCCTCTTCGGCTCTTCGCAAGCAAGCGAAAGAGTGTTTTCGTCACGCTGCTGGATGTCGATTATGTGATGCGGCCAAAACGGTAATTCGATCCCACTCCAAAACTCGTCGTTCTCAGCGACTGCATAAGGATCGTTATCGAGGATGCCGAGATATCCTCCGCCTTTTATCCGCTCTCTAACGAGAACCCACATTCGCTCTACCGCTTCCGGCTCATCTGGATCGTCGATGCTGATCCGAAATATGAGCTTTACCAAGTCGCCGGGTTGAAGGGCTTCGCGGCTTAATCGCTCGGGTATGCAAAAGGTTTCTGGCGCTGCTCTATGGTAGGCCTCTCCATTCTCAAGACACCATCCGTCAGTTCGTATGTCTGGTTCGCGCATCACGTCATCGTAGCTCGGGTATTGAACGTCAGCAAATCTGCATTTTCGCTCAGAAACTGCCATTCCGCAAACCACCCAAATCGGCCGCCAACCGTCGTCGATTAACTCGCAGCCAACGGCTCCGCGCAAACGCGCCCTATGCCGCCTTCCCCTTCAGCGCCTTCTGTCGCCGCCTCTGCACCGACGAGCCGATCCCCAGCGCCTCGCGATATTTGGCCACGGTGCGGCGGGCTATGTCCATGCCCTTGGCGCGGAGCAGGTCGACCAGCGTGTCGTCGGACAGGATCGCCTGCGGGTCTTCGGCGCCGATCAACGCCTTGATGTGGCTCTTGACCGCTTCGGCGGAGACGGAACCGCCATCGCCGCCCGATGACGACACGCCGCTGGTGAAGAAATATTTCAGTTCGTAGAGGCCGCGCGGGCAGGACAGATATTTGTTGGAGGTCACGCGGCTGACGGTGCTTTCGTGCATGCCGATCGTGTCGGCCACCGCGCGCAGCGTCAGGGGCTTGAGGTGCGCGACGCCCTGCTGGAAAAATGCCTCCTGGCTGCGCACGATCTCGCTCGCCACCTTGATGATCGTCTTCTGCCGCTGGTCCAGCGCCTTGACCAGCCAGTTGGCGCTGGCGAGGCAGTCGGCCAGCCAGGCCTTGGCGCTCTTGTCCTGCGGGCCGGTGGCCAGTTCGACATAATAGCTGCGGTTGACGAGCAGGCGGGGCAGGGTGGCGCTGTTGATCTCGATGGCCCAGCCGTCCTTGGCCGGGCGCACGAACAGGTCGGGCGTGACCGGGGCGGCGCGATCATCGGCGAAGCGCAGGCCGGGCTTGGGATCGTAACCGCGCAACTCCGCGATCATGTCGGCCATATCCTCTTCGTCCACGCCGCAGATGCGGCGCAACTGGGGCAGCGCGCCCTTGGCGAGCAAGTCGAGATTGGCGAGCAGGCGGGCCATGCAGGGATCGTAGCGGTCGGCTTCCTTCGCCTGTAGCGCGAGGCATTCGGACAGGGAGCGGGCGCCGACGCCGGTGGGATCGAATCTGTGGATGACGCCCAGCACGCGTTCGACGTCGAAGAGCGGAACGCCCAGCCCGTGGGCGGTTTGCAGGAGGTTGGCCTCCAGATAGCCGGCCTCGCTGATCTGGCCGATCAACTGGGTGGCGATGAACAGGTCCATGCCTGACAAGGCGGCGCGGGCCTGCCCCATCAGATGTTCCTGCAGGCCGATGTCGGGCGCGGCGAAACTGTCGAAGTCGGGTGCATCTTCGCTATAGCCGCCCGACAGCGCGTCCATGCCGCCGCCGCTGGCGCCATGCGCGTCGGCCATGCGGTCTCCCGGTCCGTCGTCGATGAAGCTGTCTGCGCCATGATCGACGTCGAGCGGGCTGTCGGCGCCGCCCAGCCCCTGTGCGATCAGATCGTCGGTGGCGCCCGTTTCGGCGGAAAGCGTGGGGGCGTCCACGCTACGGTCGATGCCGTCGGGGGCGGTGGCCGCGTCTTCGCCGCCGCCCGATTCGAGCAGCGGGTTTTTTTCCAGCTCGCCTGCGACGAACGCCTCGATCTCCAGATTGGACAGCGCCAGCAGCTTGATCGCCTGCTGGAGCTGGGGCGTCATGACGAGCGACTGGCTCTGGCGAATGTCCAGGCGTGGCCCGAGCGCCATTATCGCGCTCCTTCGCCAGAACGCGCGAAAGAGCGCGTTCTGGTGCCGCACCGGCCCACACCCCCACCCGGCCGCCCACAGGCTACTGACGTCGGGCAACCGGGTGGGGGTGCGAGCCGGTGCGGCATGAGAAGAGCGCGCCCCCGCATCATATCAAAGCTGGAAATTCTCGCCCAGATAGAGGCGGCGGACGTCGGCATTGGCGACCAGTTCGGTGGGGTTGCCCGCGAACAGGACCTGGCCGTCATAGATGATGCAGGCGCGGTCGACGATTTCCAGCGTCTCGCGCACATTATGGTCGGTGATGAGGACGCCGATGCCGCGCGTCTTCAAATCCTTCACCAGATCGCGAATGTCGGCGATCGACAGCGGATCGATGCCCGCGAAAGGCTCGTCCAGCAGTACGATCGACGGGTTGGCGGCCAGCGCGCGGGCGATTTCGCAGCGACGGCGTTCGCCGCCCGACAGCGCCATCGCCGCCGAATCGCGCAGCCGGGCGAGGCCGAATTCGTCGAGCAACTGTTCCAGCCGGGCGTCGCGGGCGGACTTGTCCGGCTCGGCCAGTTCCAGCACGGCGCTGATATTCTGCGCGACCGTCATGCCGCGGAAGATCGACGTTTCCTGCGGCAGATAGCCCAGGCCCAATATCGCGCGGCGATACATGGGCAGGTTGGTGATGTCCTGCCCGTCCAGCACGATGCGGCCATGATCGGGACGGACGAGGCCCATGACCGAATAGAAGCAGGTCGTCTTGCCCGCGCCGTTGGGGCCGAGCAGGCCGACGACTTCGCCCTTGCCCACGGTCAGCGACACGTCGGAGAGGACGACGCGCTTGTCATAGCTTTTGGCGATCGAGATGACCGACAGGCCGTCGCTCACTTCCTGCGGGATTTGCGGGCGTTGCGCCGTCCGTTCCGGGGTCATCACGTCGTCCATGCGTCTTGTCCTTGCAGCCCTTTGACCAAGCATCCCTTGAATTTCGGAACGCATAGGGCGGTTGGCAAGCTTTGTGCATGGGATTGCCGTCGGGGCAAGGGGAAAATGTGCCGATGCGAGGCTATAGGGCGGCGGGTGGCGTCAGCGATCCCAGTTGCGCAAGGCGGCCCCCAATGCCCGTTCCAGCGGTTCCAGCCAGCGGGCGAAGCGATGCCAATGGTCGACCCCGTCGGTGAAGATGGGCTGGCGCACCTGTTCGCTGCTGGCGGTCCGCACCGCGCGCTTGTTGGTCCAGAAGGCGAGACAGGCCTGTTCGAACGGCAGGTCGAGATGGGCGAGCAGGCGCGCGACCTCGCCCGGCGTGTCGGCGACCATCTGTTCGTAGAGGACAGGATGGACCCGGCCAGGCGCGGCGGCGTCGAAGGCGGTCATAAGGGCGACATAGTCGCGATAATAGAGGCCGATGTCGGTCAGGTCGTAGCTGAATGCCTGGCCGCGGGCGAAATGCTGTTTCCAGGCCGAGTAGCCGCAGGCCATGGGATGGCGGCGGGCGTCGATGATGTGGGCGTTGGGCAGGATCAGCCGAATCAGGCCGACATGCTGCCAGTTGTTGGGCATCTTGTCGATGAAGTGCGGCCGGTCGGTGTGGCGGTGGATGCGGGTGCGGTCGATATATTCCTCGCCCAGCCGAAGCCGGTCGGCGGGAGTGAGGGAGGCGATCATCGCGGCGAAATCGGGAAATTCGCCCTCGTCCACGCGCGATTGGAGGCGGCTGGCGATCATCATCATCTCCGGCAACTCCATCGTGCCTTCGACCATGCTGTGGCTGGAGAGAATCTGTTCGACCAGCGTCGATCCCGCGCGCGGCAGGCCGACGATGAAGATCGGGTCCGACGCCGTGCATCCGCCAGTGCCTTGGGCGGCGAAAAAGGCGCTGGTGAAGGCATCGCGCGCCGCGGCGACTTCGGCGGAAAATTCGGCGGCGTCGTGGCGGATCATCGTGCGGCGGAGGCGGTTGCCCCGGTCGTAATGGCCAAAGGCGGCTTCGTCCTCGCCCGCATCCTCCAGCGCCTTGCCCAGCGAGAAATGGAGGTGGAAGATGTCCTCCTGCCGGGTCGCCCGATCGGGGGCGAGGGTGGCGAGCGCGCGTTCCATCGTCGCGATGTCGGGCGCGTCCAGTTGCACCGTCTTGAGGTTGGCGAGGCTCCACCAGGCTTCGCCCATGGTCGGCTGGTGCGCCACCGCCTGGCGATAGGCGTGGACGGCGTCCTCCTGCCGCCCCAGCGTCTTGAGCGCATGGCCCAGATTCTGCCAGACCTGTGGCTGGTCGGGCTTGAGGGCGAGCAGCCGTTCGTAGATCGCGCGGGCGCCGTCCTGATCGCCCAGCCGCACCAGCACGGAGGCGCGGATCAGGTCGTAGCCGGGATGCTTCATCGGCGAGGCGGCGAGGATGTCGGCATGGTCCAGCGCGTCGGCCAGCCGGTTGTTCTGGAGCAGCAGGCGGATGAGGAAGTCGCGCGCCAGGTCGAAGCCGGGGGCAAGCGCGACGGCGCGTTCGACCAGTGCCAGCGCCGCGCTCATGTCGCCGCGCCGCCACTGGATTTCGCCGGCCATGCGCACCGCGGGCGGATCGTCGCGTCCGGCGATGCGCGCGGCGGCGGTGTCGAGATCACCCGCGTTCATCGCCATGGCCGCTTCGAGCAGGATGCGGTCGCGGGACGAGGCGTGGACGCCCGACAGGTCGGCGCGCCAGGCGTCCTGTTCCCGCCCGATCTGGCGCAACTGCGTCGAGAGCAGGAACCAGCCGGGGGCCAGAGCGGGCTGTTGCCGCAGCAGGCTTTCCAGCAGGGCGATGGCGCGGGCGTGATCGCCCGCCGCGGCCGCGGCCTGCGCCGACGCCCAGGACGAAGGGGGCGGGCGATCGATCGTGCCGGCAGCGGTCGAAACAGGGTGCATCGTCTGTCCTATTTCCTTTCGGTGCTGCAGCATGAACGCGATTTTGCGGCGGCGCAACAATCTATGGGAGGCGGCGCAACTAAGCTGTTGACTCCTGCTTTCGTTGCCGCATTATCAAAGCTGGACGATCGTCATGGAATGGCGAAAGTCCAAGGGGTAGTCATAGAATCATGGATGTTGCGCGGTCGCGCGACGGCTCTGGAAACCATCCGGTTTCTGGCCGCGGAGGCCTGTGCCTTTGCGAGGGCCGGCGGAAGAATATGCCCGCAAGGGCAGGGTGCAGTGCGTCATAAACATGCGGGCAAGCCGCGGGACAGGGAGAGTGAGGCGAAGGGCGCGGTTTATCCAAGGGGGAGTCAGAACAAGATGAAAGTCCCGTCGCGTCGTCGGTCGCAGTTGATGAAGATTTTGGGAGTGACCACCATATTGGCCGGCCTGGCCGGGCCAGCCGTCGCCTTTGCCGCCGAAGCGGCGGAGCAGGTCGCACCCGATCCGGCCGCCATTGCCGCTGCCGACGATGCCGGTGGCGGCCTTACCGAAATCGTCGTTACCGCGACGCGCAGCGCGCAGTCGATCCAGAAGGTGCCCATCTCCATGCAGGCGCTGGGCGCCGAGACGCTGGCGGAGCGGCAGGTCAAAGGCTTGAGCGACTTCGCCACGCTGCTGCCGTCGGTGTCGTTCGAAGGGATCGGGCCGGGCCGCAACACCGCCTTCTTCCGCGGCATCGTGCCGGCGGGCGGCGCTTACGCCTCGGTCGGCTATTATCTCAACGACATTCCGATCACCGGTACCGAAGTCCCCGATATCCATGCCTACGATCTGGAGCGCGTCGAAGCGCTGTCCGGGCCGCAGGGTACGCTCTACGGCGCGGGATCGCTGTCGGGCACCATCCGCCTGATCACCAACAAGCCCAATCTGGACAAGTTCGAATTCGGTTACGACGTCGAAGCCAATAAATATGGCAAGGGCGATTTCGGCGGCCAGCTCGAATCCTATGTCAACGTGCCGCTGAGCGATACGATGGCGGTCCGGGCCATGGGCTATTATCGCCGCGACGGCGGCTATATCGACAATACGTTCAACAACGGCACGTTCAACGATGGCCGCCCGGCCGTCTATAATCTGGGCGACAACAATCCCAACACCACCTACGCGCTGAGCAACGCCGCGATCGCCAAGGATGATTATAACACGATCAAGGAATTTGGCGGCCGCTTCCAGTTGCTGTGGCAGCCGGTCGATGGATGGGACATCACGCCGGAAATCACCGCGCAGAAACAGGTGTCGAACGGCTATTTCGGCTATGACCCGCGCGTCGGCGACCTGGAAGTCCATGATTATGACCAGACCAGGAATGACGACCGCTGGTATCAGGCGGCGCTGTCGATCCATGGCCATATCGGGGACTGGGACGTCGTGTCCGCGACCGGTTATTTCAAGCGCCGTACCCGCACGCTGAATGACTATACCTATTATACCGTCACCTATGACGGCTTCGGCGCGGGCTATGAAAGCTATCTGCAGTTTTTCGACAATTGCACCGGAACGGGCGCGGCGCAGCAATGCGCGATGATCAACCCGACCCAATATTATCATGCCGATACGCATCGCAACAAGTTCACGCAGGAACTGCGCATTTCCACGCCCAAGGACTGGCCGTTCGACGTCACGATCGGCGGTTTCTACCAGCGGCAGAAGAATGAGCTGAACACCAGTTACGCCATTCGCGGGCTGGATACGATCACCGGCTATACCGCGACCGGCGGCGGCGATGTCGCGGGCGGATTGATCGGTGTGCCCGCGATGTACGGCATCGCCTATGACGAGGACGGCAATCCCTATTTCGACACGACCGACGTCATCAATCCGAACGGCAATCCGCTCGGCACGATGTTGCTCGGGACGCAGGCGGTGAAGGGCGACGCCTTCTACTTCGTCGAGCAGAACCAGCTCTATCATGACAAGGCGATCTTCGCCGAAGGCCATTATAACATCACGCCCACGCTGAAACTGACCGGCGGCATCCGTTATTTCTGGACCGACTATAAGGTGAAGGGCTTTGCCGGCGTCGCCGGATCGGCGGCCGGCGTGGGCTGTACGACGCCCCTGCCCGACGACGAGCGCCTGACCTGTATCAACACAAACACCAATGCAGCCGACGGCACCGGCCGTTACAAGGAGGATGGCGAGACCCACAAGATCGCGGTCGACTGGCAGTTTCAGCCCGACAAGATGGTCTATTTCAATTATTCGACCGGTTTCCGACCCGGTGGGTACAACCGGCCGCTGCGCATCCGCAGCCTGGGCAAGATCGTGGACGTCGCCCCGTTCGAATCGGAAAAGCTGACCAATTTCGAGCTGGGCGTGAAGACCACATGGAACAATATGTTCCGCTTCAACGCCGCTGTCTATTACGAGAAATGGAACAATATCCAGTATAGTGTCGTGGTCGCGGGCGCGCAGGGTGCGGGGATGACCGGCAATGCGGGCAAGGCGGTGGTCAAGGGCATCGAATATGATGCCGACCTGAAACTGGGCAAGTTCACCTTCTCCACCTCCGGCGCGTATAATGACGGCAAGTTGAAGGGGGACTTCTGCAACTTTGCGTTGAATGCAGCCGGGGACGCGATCGGGCAACTTAGCAGTTGCGCGCCGGGTGTCGATGTTGGCGCAAATCCGCCGATCCCGTCCGTCGCCGCCGCCGACGGCACACGCCTGCCGCGCCAGCCCAAGTTCAAGGGCAATACATCGATCCGCTACGACACCTATATGGGCGATTACAGTGCCTATATTCAGGGCGCGGCGCTCTACCAGACCGGCGCGACGCAGGACCTGAACGTCGACAGCAATGCGCTGCTGGGCAACACCAAGGGCTTCGTCAGCTTCGATTTTTCCGGCGGGATCAGGAAGGATAATTGGAGCGTGACCCTGTTTCTGCAGAACGCCTTCGACAAGCGGGGGCAACTGACCCGGAACACCTTCTGCTCGATCGACTTCTGTTCGGGATCGTCGCGTACCTTCACGATCAAGCCGCAGTTTTTCGGCATCCGCTTCGGCCAGAAATTCTGATCGCGGCGATATTTCCAGGAAATGGGGACCGCCGTCGAATCAGCAGATTCGGCGGCGATTCGCGCGTGGCGGCCGCCGGGACGTCATCGACGGAGCGTTTATGACATCGGGCCAGTGGAAACCGGCAATCCGGGCCGGGTTAATCCGTAATTCATCCGCCTTTTTGGCGGAATAGCGTGCTTTCCGCCAGTCCTTCAACTCAACCGGGCGGATGCACGACCGGACAGAATCGCATTGCCCGAACGCCCTTCTCCAGCGTCCAACGACGCAGTCATTTTGACTATCAGGAGAATAATATGTCGCCCTCTTTGACGAAAATAGGGGCCCTGACCGCGGTTTTGGTGGGCTCGATGGGCCTGACGGGCTGCGCCACCAAAGGGTTTGTACGCGAACAGGTCGCCACCGTGAACCAGCGCGTCGACGCGCTCGACGCGAAATTGCAGACGACCGACGGCACGGCGCAGCAGGCCTTGGCGGAAGCCCGCGCCGCATCGGGTCAGTCGCAGCAGAACAGCCAGCGGCTCGACCAGCTGAACGGACGCGTCGATGGCGTCGAGCAGCGGATGCAGGAAGCCCAGCGCAAGCGCGCGCGCAACTGATCCGCGCCAATGATACAGGACGGCGGTGTCGTCCTGATCGCTATCGGGCCGGCGCTTCCCTTGGCGTCGGCCCTTTTTGCCGACCCCTCTTTGCGAGAATATTAGATGAAGTTTCCTATGCTGCCGGCGATCGCCTTCTTGGGCGCCGGCTTGGGTCTGACCGCCACCGGACCGGCGCGGGCGGCGGAGACGGGCAAGGCGGCCGCAGCGGCGCCTGCGATAGAGGAAGCGGTCCTGTTGTCGGATGGCGCCACGCGCGTCGCCGATTGGGTCGCCACGGCGAAGGACAATCATGCGCTGCCCTATATCATCATCGATAAGCCGGCCGCCGCCGCCTATCTGTTCGACGCCAGGGGCAAGATGCTGGCCCATGCGCCGGTGCTGATCGGCATCGCGCCGGGGGACGATGCGACGCCGGGCATCGGCAGCAAAAACCTGTCCGAGATCGGACCGGCGGAAAAGACCACGCCGGCGGGGCGTTTTCTGGCGAAATTCGGCGTCGCTGCGGGCAAGCAGCGGGTGTTGTGGGTCGATTATGCGACGTCGGTGGCGCTGCACACGATCCCGCCCGGCAATCCGAAGGACAAGCGCAAGGAACGGATGCTGTCGCCGGGGATCGACGATAATCGCATCACCTTCGGCTGCATCAACGTGCCCAAGATCTTCTACAACCAGAATGTCAGCCCGCGGTTTCGCAAGAAGGGCGGTTATGTCTATATCCTGCCCGACAGCAAGCCGCTGGAAGAGGTGTTTCCCCGGTTGCGGGTGCAGCCTTTCCTCAATGCCGCGGCAAGCAGCGCCGATGCGAGCCTGGCCGGCCAGTAGAGCCTAACCCTGCTGCCCCGGATAGAGCAGGCGCAGCGAGGCGGGCGCGCTGCACTGGCGGATCGCTGCGTCGACATGGCGGGCGCGTTCGGCCCTGAGCGCGGTGGTGGACAGGGGGTGCAGCCGTTCGCGCGCGACCTCCTCGGCGGTGAAGGGCGCGGTGCCGCGCGGCGCGCTGGCCCCGCCCAGCCCGAAGACGACGAAATTCATCATGTCGGCGAGCTGCTGATTATCCTTGATCCGGCTATGTGCGACATTGGGCAGGCGGATCAGATAGGCGCGGGCCGCCGGCGTGCAGAGGAACCAGCCGACCCGCCCGCGCAGTTCGGGCAGGCGTGCGGGCGCGGCGCTGCCTGCGACGCCGTGGCAGCCCGCGCATTGTTCGACATAGTCGGCGCGGGCCGTCGCCGGGTCCGTGATCGCCGCGGGCAGCAGGCCCATGGGCGGCAGTGCCGCACGCAGGCCCGCGGTAGCGCCGAGCAGGAGCAGGACGCACAGGATCATCGGCCGCGCCGTTCCGTGCGCCCGCGCAGGCAAGCGCCCCGTGCCACCGTCTGGACTGGGCGCCCGCCTGCGCGGGAACATGGGACGGTCTGACAAGGGCATTATGTTTTAGCTCGCGGCCCCCACCAGCACCGCGGTGGAGCAATGATAGTCCATGCTGCTGGTGCCGAAGCACCAGATCACGTCATTGTTGAGCTGGGGCATGTAGAGCTGGGTTTCGCGATCGGTATTGTCGCAGCCGCACTGGCCGCAGGCGGGCTTGCCGCAACAGTCGCGATAGGCGATGAGATAGGCCTTGCCGTCGTCCGGGTTGATGCAGGTGCCGACCCAGGAGACGGGCGACGGCTCTGCGCCCGGCGGGCAGCTGTGGATGCCGCCGCCGCAGCAGGTGCAGAGCGCGCCGTCGATCGCGCAATAGCGCCAATAGTCGCATTTGCTGTCGTCCTTCGTCTGCGCGCTGCGGGCGAAGAAGGTCTTGCCGTCGGGCGACCGGTCGGGCTTGGCCGCCTCGGCCCGGCTCACCGGCAGCAGCGGGAAGGCCGGGGCGGCGACCAGCGCGGCGCCCAGGCGCGAGAGCATCGAGCGGCGCGAACTGGCCCCGGCGAATGTGCGCAGCAGCTTTTCGCCCATGCTGTCGGCGTCGAATTTTTTCATGGAATGTGCCCCCATTTCTGCCGTCAGGCCGCCTGCGCCTTCAGCCCGCTGATATAATCCTGCACCGTGGCGATGCCCATTTCATGCGCGACCACCAGGCTTTCGAGATGTTCGCGGCTGTTCACCAGCCCCTTGGACAGGATCGCGCCTTCCTCGTCCAGCAGCACCGCGAAGGGCAGCTTGGCGACCGACAAGGCCTGGCCCACTTCCGGTCCATTGAGGAAGGCATGGCCCTCCAGCCCATGCTGCGCGATCATCGCGCGCTGGGTTGCGACATCGTCGTCGCCCACGAAGGTCAGCGCCACGCGTTCGGCGCGGGCGAAGCTGGTCGCCATCGGGATCACCGCCTTGCACAGCGGACATTGCGCCGACACGAAGAGCAGGAGGCGCAGCTTCACGCCATGGGCGTGGCCGCCGACGCTGACCGGCTGGCCGTCGAGCGTGGTGGCGGGGATCGCGCCGATCGCGCCGCCCACTGCCGGGCCGCCGCTGGTGGCGAGCGCACCGGCCGGGGCAACGCGGATGTGCAGCACGCCCACCTGCCGCGCCAGCGCCAGCAGCGCGACGACGAGGCCGACGATGATGATCCAGGACAGGATCTGGGAGACGATCAGCGAAGTCAGCATGGTTATCTCCGATGGGCGGGCGACGCGGCGAGCGCGGCCAGCGACTGGAAGAGCAGGCAGAGAAGCGTGATGGCGACACCGGATGCCAGCGCGGTAGCGATGTCGATCGCGCCGAAGACGGGCGGTACAGGCAGGCGCAGCGCCAGCAGCGCAGCGAGCGCGCCGTTACGCGCCACCAGCGGCCAGCCGATCGGGTGGCGCAGCGCGCCATGGCCGCAGCCGCAATCGATATGGCCGCGCCCGCGCGCGATGTTGATCGCCATCGCGCCAGCGAACAGCAGCAGCAGGGCGATGCCGAGTAATGCCGGCCACGGGCGCAGGCCGATCAGCAGCGCCGCGCCGGTCGCGACCTCCACCACCGGCAAGAGGCGTGCGACGGGCATGATCAGTCGCCGGGGCAGCAGGCGATAATTGGCGATCACGCCGGGCAGCAGCGCACGGTGCCGCCACTGATCCACGCCGCCGGCCAGGAACAGCAGGCCGATGGCGATCGAGGCAGCGAGGCCGAACAGGGCCAGTGTTTCTAGGGCCAGCGTCTGTCCCCCCAGCGCCGCCATGGTCAGGATGGCTCCAATACGGTGATGATACCGCCGCCGGCCTTTTCGATCTTATGCTTTTCCTCGCCGGTGGCGACATCCAGCACCTGCACCTCGCCCTTTTCACCGTTCATGTAGAGCAGGGGCTTGTCGGTCTGGGACACTTCGATATTGTTCATCGGCTCCTTGAGTACGAAGCGCTTCACCACCTTCTGCGCGGCGATATCGACCTGCCATACTTCGTCGCCCGATGCCTTGTGCGACCAATATTCGCCCTTGTGCATCAGCACGAACATCATGCCGGTCGCGCGGTGGAGCGCCATCGGCTGGCGGCCGCCGGGATACCAGTTGACGTCGAGCGGCTTGGCGTCGCCGACGCGGATGCCGGCCGCCGCCTGGATAGAGAAAGGCGCGGACACGGTCGGCGTCGCACTGATCTTCGCAGTGTAGATCTGGCCGGTATAGGTCAGGAAGGTGGTCTGCTTCCTGGTCCGGTCATAGGCGAAATTGTCGAAGATCGGATCGTCGCTGGCGGAGAAGAAGGGCGCCGTATGGGTGATGTCGGCCTTCGTCCCCCTGATCGCGACGGTGGCGAGCGATCCGTCGGAGCAGAGCGCGGAGAAGCCGACGCCCGGATTGGGCATCAGGCTGGCGCAGCCGGGCAGTTCGATCGCGGTGATCAGCTTGCGCTTGACCAGATCGACGATGTTCACGCCCGATGTGGGACTGAAATCATAGACATAGCCGGTCTTGCCATCGTCGCTGATGATGAAATTATTCTTGCGCGACCCGATCAGCAGTCGGCCGGGCATCGGGATTTCGGTGACAAGGTTGAGCGTCTTGCTGTCATAGACGGTGACCATGTCCTGCCGCGTGCCACGGTCGTTTTTCGACCAGATGGTTTCGGAGACATAATAATATTTGCCGGCCGGATCGATCGCCATGTCGGCCAGTCGCCGGGTTTCGACCATGCCCTTCATCTTGCCGCTTTCGCCGTCGAAGATGCTGGTGCCCGGCATATCCCACCCGCCGTCCACGAAAAACCATGTCGGCTTGGGCGGATCGATGGTCATGGTGTCGGATTCTTCCGGCTCCACCGACGCCATGGTGTCGGCCGGCGCCGCCTGCGCCATGGCGGCGCTGGCGAGCAGCGATCCGCAGAGGGCGGCGGCGAATATCCTGAAACTGGTCTTCGACATGCTGGCTGATCCCCCTGATCCCTGCTGCGTCGGGAACAAGGTTTGACAGCTGTCCAGATTTGGTCAAGGGGGCGAAACGCCGTAGCAACAAATAAATGTTGCGGTGCGAAAAAGTCAGGCCAGTTCCGGCTCTCTGGCAGGAGCCAGGGCGGCGATATCCGCCGAGGTCGCGGTCCGGGCCAATGTCAGCAGCGACTGGACGGCGAGCGCGGTGAAGGCGGGCATCTTGTCGGCCCAGGGCTTGCCATGGCCCAGGAACGGCGTGGCGCCTTCCATCGTGGCGCTGATGAACAGGGCGACGGTGCGGACGTCATCGGGCGACAGTGCAGGATTGATCGCCGCGACATGGTCGCCGATCACGCCATGGACCCGATCGTAGAAGGCCTTGACCCGGTCGGCGACGAAGGGGTTGTGATTGGCCAGCGCCCATAATTCGGTGAAGAGGTGGGTAGTCCGCTTCGACCCGATATCGTCGAGGCACAGGATGATGACCAGTTTCAGCCGCTCTTCCGCGGTCAGGCCGGGCTTGCGCACGACTTCGTCGAGCAGCTTGCCATAGCTGTCGACCAGTTCGTCCAGGAGCACCTGGATCAGCATTTCCTTGCGCGGAAAATGATAGCTGACATTGCCCACCTTCATGTCGCAGCGCGCGGCGATGCGGCGGATGGTGAAGGCATCCGCCCCCTCGTCGATCAGCACGTCCATCGCCGCCTTGAGAATGGCGTCGACCGTTTCGGTGCCGCGAGCATAGATGCCGGGACGGGAGGGGGGGCGTAACTGCGTCATTTAACTTATTTCGGGCTGTATCATCCCTTTCCTGCGGTGGCCAGAAAAGATGGGCCGGCAATGGAGGGTTCCGGCCTGTCCTTCGTCTTTCACTCTTCAAACAGTTTGAATTCGGCCAGACGGGTCGCCTTGCCCCTTGGTTGCGTGAAGCGCAGGCGGACCTTGCTGGTCCGCACTCGCGGCCAGCGTATGTCGGTGACGCCGTTGGCGATCGGGCTGCCCCGGGGCGTCGCGATGTCGCGCCAATCGCCATCGACCCAGGCCTGAAGCCGGTAGGCCTGCGGGACGGCATAGCCCTTGCCATCGGCGAAGAAGGCCAGTTCGGCGCGGGCGAGAGCGACCGGCTTGCCCAGGTCGACGGCGTACCATTGATCGGCCGGGGACGAAGCGGGAGAGGGGGCGGACGACCAGCCGTTCGGCAGTTCGGGGAAGAACCATGTCCGGCCGTCGATCGCGTCGTGGATGTTCTCAGGGTCGATGGCGCTGGAGGCCGAGCCGATCGGGAATTGCCCGCGCACCAGTTGCACCGCGCGGTTGACAGGGCGGGTGATCGCAGGCGTCGGGGCGCGCGCGACCGGGACTTCGACCCGACCCAGCGTGTCGCGGCGGGCGACTTCCCTGCCGTCCACTTCGATCGACAGGCCCTTGCCGCGCCTGTAGTGGCTGCCGTCCGCGTCCCATGTCACGGCGATCCTGTGGCCATGATAGGGAACGTCCTGCACCCGGAACCACGCAAGGGCCTGGGCGTCGGCCGCATCGGGCAGCAGCGGGTTCACCTCCAGCACGTCGTCGGCGCGGGGACGGATGCCGACCAGCCCGGTCAGGATCAGGTCGTTGAAGCCCGAATGGAAATAATGGTGGCTGCGGTCGAGGCCGACGATCGGCTTGCCGGTTTCGGGGTGATAATCCTCCTCGATGTCCAGTTTGCTGCCCTGATAGTGAAGCGCGGCATATTGGCGCAACAGGCGCATATAGGCGCTGCGGGTGACGGGGCCGGCCGCCCTGGCATGGTCCAGCAGGTTGGCCATGCCGTGCAGCACCTGCGTGGTCTGATAGGGCCAGACCGGGCCGTTCCACTGGCATTCCGGCGCATCGCCCAGATAGCGATATTGCCGCATATAATATTCGTAGTTTGCCTCGACCGTGCGCATCCCGGCCCGGCCGGCGAGGGAAGCGGGGTCGAGCAGATGCGCCCAGGCCGCGGCATATTTCGCGTCGTCGGGGACAAGGTCGAACATCCAGGGGAGATAGCCGACCAGTTCGCGGTTGCGGATCGGCTCCCAATAGCTGACGAAATCGTTCTTGCGCGACTGGTGGCGGTCGATGAAATGGGCGAGTTTTTCGCTCCACAGGTCGGCCAGGACGCGCTTTCGCAGGGCGTCGGCGCGGGCGGCATAGTCGGCGGCCATGGCTGCGTCGCCCGCCATCGCCGCCATGTTCGACAAGGCGCGGGCGTTGGCGAACATATAGCTGTTGACCGAAGGGCGGAAGGCGTCGCCGCCCCTAAAGCCGTCCTTGCCGCCCGATGCGTCGATCGAGGAGACGGTATATTCGGTGGCGTCGAGCAGGGGTTCGACGAAATAGAGGCCCTTGTCGAAGTCGTATTTGTCGTCCCAGAGGCGATAGATGTGGTTCATGACGGGCAGATGTTCGATCGCATCCGCGCGGTCGCCGTCGACGAGGAAGCGGCCCCAGACGCTGTCCGCCATATGATCGGTGAAGTGTCGATCGTTGCCGCCGCTACGATACATGAAATTGATATAGTCGTCGGCGAAGCGCCGGTCGTTGAGCCAGCGCCCTTCGCCGATATGGAAGCCGCTGGCGTCGTTCAGGCTGGCATAGGGATGGCGTTGCCAGTCGACATCGTCGGCAAATTCGGTGGTGATATAGCCTTCTGCGCCCAGGTCGCGCTGATGCGCGCGATAGAGCGCCCAGCGATAATAATAGACGGCGTCGATGGCCGGATCGGCGGATTCGAAGAAGGGGATGCGGTCCCGATACCAGGGCGCGTCGTTGCCGAAGCGTTGGGCGGCGATGGCGGCTATGTCCATCGCGGCGGGCGGCGGGGGAGGCGCGGCGCTCATGCTCGCCAGAGCGGCTCCCGCCAGCAGAAGCATGGTCGTCACGCGCATGGGTCATCCCTCCTGTCACAAACGAATATGGCGGCCGTAGCGGGACTGGAGAGTATCCCGATACGGCCGCCATCTATGGGGCGCGGCGAGGAGACGCCGCGCCCCATGGGCACTCACTTGAAGGTGTAACGGACGCCCAGCGCGAAGGTGCGCGCGATCAGGGTGGTGCCCAGGTTGAACTGGTCCGGGCCGCCGACATCTTCGAACTTATAATAGGTTTGCTGCTTCGACTTGGTGAGGTTCACCGCGTCGAAGGTCACGCCCAGACGATCGTTGAGGTTCCAGGTGAGCTGGAGATCCAGGCTCTTTTCCGGGTTGCGCCACACGCCGATCGGGTTGGCGAACAGGCGGGCTTCGTTGTTCGCCAGGAACTCCTTGCGCCAGATATAGGACAGGCGCGCGCCGATCGGGCCGTTATCATAGGCCAGCGTGGCGTTGTAGCTGAGGTCAGACACGCCGAAGAAGGACGAGGTCGCCTGCCCCACAATCTCGCCGGCCGAGTTGGACAGCGGGATATTCTGCTTGGAATCGAGGATGGTCACGCTGCCGACGAAGCCGAGGCCGTTGAGCGGGCCGGGCAGGTAGCCGGGGAAATAGGTCAGGCCCAGTTCCAGACCCTTGAGCACGCCGTTCGAGGCGTTGACCGGACGGGTGATCGCGAAATAATCGGTCGCGCCGGCTTCGATGCCATTGTTCGGGATATATTCCTGCACCGTCAGCGGGACGACCAGGCCGTTGATCTCGCGGCGGAAGGCGGTCGCGGTGATCGCGCTGTTGCGGTCGAAATACCATTCCAGCGCCACGTCGAAATTCTTCGAATGGGTGGGCGCCAGGTTGGCTGTGCCGGCGCTGCCGCTGCCATAGCCGACATTGGTGAGGTCGCCGGTCAGGTTGTAGTTCGGGTTGATGTCGCCGAAATTGGGACGACGCAGCGTTTCGCCATAGTTGAAGCGCAGGCGCAGATTGTCGAAAATCTCGTAGCGGGCGGTGAAGCTGGGCAGCCAGCGATCCGACCCCGACGACACGCTGGTCCGGGCGCCGTCGTTGTAGCGGTCGAAGAAATTATAGTCGGTATCCACCGTGACGTAGCGGGCGCCGGCCTGCAGCTTGAGCGGGCGGCCGAAGATCGAAATCTCGCCATCGACCTGCAGGTACATGGCGATCGTGCTTTCGTCGATGTCGAACGTCTTCTGCAGCGATAGCTGGTCCGACGTCGCCAGGCCGTAGAGGCCCCGCACCATGTCGGCATTGTCGTGCAGCCAATAGCCATTGGCCAGCGTCCAGCTTGACGGCACGTCGGCGCGGCCCTGATAGAAGTCCTTGTTGGTGAAACTGGCGTCTTCGCCCAGGCCGGCCAGCGTGGTTGCGATCAGCGGCCCGCCCTTGTCCTGTGTGCGCACGGCGTTCGACGCCTTGCGCTGGTCGATGCGGATGCCGGCCTTGACCTGACGGATGAAGCCTTCGTTCCAGGTGTAGTAGCCGTCGAGCGTGCCGGTGATGGCGCTGCCCTTGTCGCGATTGGCGTTGTCGTACAGTTCGGCGACATTCCATTTGCTGGTGTCGTTCAGCAGGCTGTCGTCGCTGAAATGGTAGGACGGGATGCCGCCACCCGCGTTGAAATCAACGTCGATCGAATCGGCGACGCGCGTGGTGCGCATGGCGATGAAGGAGCTTTTCGCCGTGCTGGTCTGATAGGCGATGTCGCCGACGATCTTGCCGCGATCGCCCAGATCCCATTTGCCGTTCAGGGCATACACATAGCTGTCGGTCTTCGACTTGCTGAAGTCGCCGCTGTTGAAACCGAAGACGTCCGCCACGCCGGTGCGCGACTTGATGATGTTGGTGCCGTCATAGGTTTCGACGGTGCCGGGGTTGCCCCACCAGTCGACGAAGCTGAACTGCAGGCTGTTGAAGGTTTCGCCGCGGAAGCCGGCGTAGAAGACTTCGGCCGTGTAGACCGAGCTGCTGTTGGGCGCCCATTGCAGCGCGACGTTGAAGGACGGGCGCTCACGCTTGCCATAGAGGTCGGAGCTGAACACCGCATCGCGCGACAGATAATAGGGCGTATCGACGCCGTTGATGTTCAGCGTCGAACCGGCTGCCGTGGGCAGGCCGCGATCCAGGCCGGGCTGCCAGTTCACATTATCCGGGCCGGGGAAGATGCGCTCCAGCGGCGACAGGCCGGAACCGGCGGCGGGCGTTTCGGTGGCGAAGGGCACGAGCGCGCCGGCCGTGACGGTCTGGTCGCGATATTTGGTGCGGGTGTAGCTGCCGTTCACCAGGATGCCGATATCGCCGATGCCGGTTTCCCAGCGGTCGCTGACCAGCAGCGCGACGTTGGGGTTATAGGTATCGGCCTGTTCATTGTAGATGCCGCGGGCGAGGCCGGAAATGGCGAAGCCGTCGAAGTCGAACGGGCGGCGGGTCTGGACGTCGACCTGCCCGGCAAGCCCGGTTTCGATCTGGTCGGCCGAGCGCGTCTTGTAGACGTCGACGCGATTGACGAGGTTCGCGGAAATATCCTGTAGCGCAAAGCCCTGGCCAGCCGCAGTAAAGATGTTGCGGCCGTTGAGCGTGGTGAGTGCATCGGGCAGGCCGCGGATCGAGATGCCGGAGGCTTCGCCGCCGGTGCGGTTGGTGACCTGAATGCCGGTGACGCGCTGAAGCGCTTCGATGACATTATTGTCGGGCAGCTTGCCCACGTCTTCCGACACGATCGAATCGACGATCTGGGTCGATTGCTTGCGGACGTTGAGCGCGCCGACGATCGAGGCGCGGACGCCGGTAACGACGATGTCGGCGGCTTCGTCCTGCGGTGCGGCATCGACGGCGGTCTGGGCGTGGGCGGCCCCCGCCAGCATCAGCGCGAACATGGACGCGGAACCGAGTGCGATCGGCTTGAAAGCCATTGGACAATCCTCCCCTTGAGCTGGCGCTTGGGCCATGCGTGAATTACTCGGACTAATTATTGCTCCGACAAATGAATCGCAAGCGGAATTTTGCGGTTCATTACAGCGAAATTTCAGCGATGTGATATTATTGCCGCACGCCTGCATGGCTGGGTTTTCCGGCGCATTTCCGTAAGGTCACGCATGGAAAAAGGGCGCCCTGCGTGTCGCGGGACGCCCTTGGGATATTGAATTGTCAGACTTATGTGGTCAGTCGATGTGCCACCAGGCGCTGGGGTCGCGACTGGCCACCAGCGCCAACTGGTCTGCGGACAGGCCGATGGCCTTGCCCGGTGCGGCGATCGACACGAACCGCGCGGCGTGCAGCGACTTCTCGTCGAAGCGGACGAACTGGCTGCGCAGGGCGAAATCGGCGCTCTTGCTGTCCTGCTGCAGGGTCAGCGATCCATCCTCGCCGGCGAACAGATAATGGTCCGGCATCAATATGGGGGACAGCATGATGCTGCGGGCGCCAGCGCGGCCGGGTAGCTGGCGGAACTGGGTCTGCGCCAGCGAGGGGTTGCCCGCAACAAGCTTCGCGCCGTCATGCGCCATCAGGCGCGTGGGGTCGGTGGACGAAATGAAGCGTTCGGGCAGCGGGCCATTGCCCACCGGCACGCCGAAATCGGGCGTGCCGTCGGCAGCGTAATGGAGGCGCTGGACGCGGGTGTGGCGGTCCGGGTTGAACAGCGGGTCGCCCTGGATCGCCGCATAGTCGCGGCCATGATAGACGAGGACGTCGCGGCCCTGCTCGTCCACGGTGAAGCTGTTATGGCCGGGGCCGTAGACGCTGGTGGCCGTGTTGGTGACGAAGACCGGCTGGGGCGATTTGGTCCAGCTCCTGGCGTCGAGCAGGTCGGCATTCTCGTCCGCCGTCAGCAGGCCCAGGCAATAGCGGGCGTCGGTGGCGCTGGCCGAATAGGTCATGAACAGGCGGCCGTTGCGGTGCAGGACGGCCGGGGCCTCGGCCACCTTGTAGCCGCGAATTTCCCAGTCGAGCGTCGGCACGGTCAGGCGGGTGACCTGACTGCCCAGCTTCAGCGGGGATTCCAGCTTGGCGATATAAAGGTTGCTGTTCGTTTCGATCCCCGGCTCGCGCTGCGCCCAGGCGAAATAGCGCACGCCCTTGTGGACGAAGCTGGTCGAATCGAGGTTGAAGCTGTCCCAGGGCGTTTCCAGTTCGCCCAGCAGGCTCCACTTGCCGGTCATCGGATCGGCGCCGTCGCAGATGACGGCATAGGTGCGGATGCGGAACACATCGTCGCCACCACCGCTGGGGCCGGCGGCGAAATACATGATCCACCGGCCGTCGATCTGGTGCAGTTCGGGCGCCCAGATGAAGCCTGAGCGCGGGCCGCTGGCTTCATGGCGCCACAGCACGGCTTCGGTCGCGCTGGTCAGGCCCGCGATCGTCCTGGAACGGCGCAGCACCAGCCGGTCATATTCGGGCACGGAACCGGTCAGATAATAATAGCCGTCATCATGGCGGAAGACCTGGGCGTCGGCGCGCTGCTTGACGAGCGGGTTGATCGGGCCGGGCGCGGTCGCCGGGGTCGATGCGGCGCGGGCGACGCCGGACGCGGCGGAGAGGGCGGCGGCGGTGCCGATGAAACCGCGGCGGGATAGGGCTAGGGACATCAGTGTCTCTCCGAAGGTGTTAGTCGGACTAATGGATTAATAGTGGGCTTGCGGCCAGCCATCGGCGCCCCAAGTGACGGGGGCGATGCGCAGGGTGGGGGCACCGTTCGCCTGTTTGTCATAGGCGTGGTAGACGACATAGTCTTGGCCGTCCTTGTCGTGGAGCCAGCCCGCATGGCCGGGACCGCGGAATCGCTGCTGTTCCTGCAGATCGGCACGCAGGAAGATGGTGCCGCCGCCTTCCATCAGAGGACTGCCATCCTTGCCCAGATAGGGGCCGGTGATATCCTTGGATCGGCCCATGACGGTATAATAGGTGCTGTTGGCGCCCTTGCAGCAATAGTCGTAGCTGACCATCAGCCAGTAATAGCCGCCATGGTCGACGATGAAGGGGGCTTCGACCGGAGCAGGGCCGCCGGCTGGCGCAGGGCGGCGGGCGATGCTGAACGGCTTGGCCTTCGCATCCCTGGGCTTGCCGGTCTTCTGGTCCAGTGCGAACAGCTTGATACCGGTCCAGAAGCTGCCGAGCGACAGCCAGTGGCGGCCCTCCCGGTCGATGATGAAATTGGGATCGATGGCGTTATAGTCGTCGTCCTTGGTGGACAGGACGACCAGCCCCTCGTCGCGCCAACCGTAATTTTTCGCCTTCGGGTCCAGCGTCGGGCTGGTGGCGAGGCCGATGGCGGAGCGGTTCGATCCGAAGGTCGAGACGGAATAATAGAGCCGATAGCGGCCGTTGACGTAGGAAATGTCGGGCGCCCACATGCCGTCGCTGCCGGGGATCGCTTCCTTCGCCCAGGCAGGCAGCGCGGTGAAGATCGGATCGCCCGCGGTCCAGTGGATCAGGTCCGGCGAGGTGCGCGTCTCGATCAGCCGTTTGCCATGGCCGGTGCTGAACACATGATAGATATCGCCTTCGCGGGCGATGACCGGATCATGGGTGGGCACGAGGTCGCCGGTCAGGCGGCTGCCCAGCGTGGGCGCGGCGGGCTGCGCCGCCGCTTGCGCGCAGATGTGGCCGGTCAGGAGGGCGAGGCCCAGCAATGTCACAAGCGTCTGCCGCTTCATGCGGGCCTCTCCATTCATCATCGCATTCAGGGGATTGGAGCGGGCGATGATTCCACCCGCCGCCCGCTCCAAACAGGTTATTGCAGTTCCAGCACCACCACTGATTTGGCCGGCAGCGTCACCGTCAGCGTGCCGCCGCTGACCTGCGCGCCGGTGAAGGCGACGGGCTTGACGGTTTCGGGCGCATCGAACGTGTTGTGGGCGTTCATTGCGCCGGCGGTCAGGATACGGCCGGTGACGCCGGCGGCATTCAGGCCGCCGAGCTTGACCGTGACCGTGTTGGCCTGATTGGGATCGAGGTTGGACAGGCCGACATGGACCTTGCCATCCTTGCCACGCACCGCAGAGCCGCTGACGGCCGGCATCACGAACTGGTCTTTATTATACCAGGGCGTGTCGATGCCGATCGGCAGCACCGTCGCGTCCTGCCACGGCTTGTACATTTCGAAGACATGATAGGTGGGGGTCAGCACCATCTTCTTGCCGTCGGTCAGGATCATCGCCTGGAGGACGTTCACCATCTGCGCGATCGCGCTCATCTTCACCCGATCGGCATGACGCGCGAAGATATCCAGATGGATCGACGCCACTAGCGCGTCGCGCATCGTGTTCTGCTGGCGCAGGAAGCCGGGATGGGTGCCGGGGTCCTGCGCATACCAGGTGCCCCATTCGTCCACCGCCAGGAAGATGCGCTTGGCGGGGTCGTACTTGTCCATGATGGCGGTGTGCTTGGTGATCAGTTCATCCATGTGCACGGCCTTGGACAGGGTGTCGGCCCAGAGGGTCTCGTCGAAATTGACCGGATCGGCCTTGGGCGGCCAGCCGCCCTGGGGCAGGGTGTAATAATGGAGCGAAACGCCATCGAGCTGCGCGCCGGCTTCCCGCATCATCACTTCGGTCCAGTTGTAATCGTCGACATTGGCGCCCGCCGCGATCTTCAATATCTTGGTGCCGCTCGGCGCCTTGATGAAGGTGGCGTAGCGACGCGTGACGTCGGCGGCATATTCGGCGCGCATGTTGCCGCCGCAGCCCCACAGTTCGTTGCCTACGCCGAAATAGGGCACGGCCCAGGGTTCCTTATGGCCGTTCCTGGCGCGTTCGTCGGCCAGCGTGCCGGCGGGCGAGGTCATATATTCGACCCATTCGGCCATTTCCTGCGGCGTGCCGTTGCCGACATTGCCCGCGACATAGGCTTCCGCGCCGATCTGACGGATCAGTTCGAAAAATTCATGGGTGCCCACGGTGTTGGGTTCGGTCACGCCGCCCCAATGGGTGTTGATCTTGACCGGGCGCTTGGCTTTGCCGCCAATGCCTTCACGCCAATGATATTCGTCGGCGAAGCAGCCGCCGGGCCAGCGCACGACGGGAACCGATAGATTCTTAAGCGCCGCAATCACGTCGTTGCGGAAACCGTTGGTGTTGGGGATCGACTTGTCGTTGCCGACCCACAGGCCGCCATAGATGCCGTTGCCCAGATGTTCGGCGAACTGGGTGAAGATGCGCCTGTCATAGACCGGGCCGGGCTTGGCGGCGTCGATCGTAGCGGTCGTGGGCTTGCCGCCGGTGTCGGCGCTGGCGGGCTGCCAAACCAAGGCGCTGGCGCAGAACAGCAGCGCGCTGGCGGTGCGGCGCAGGGTCTTTGTCATGTCCGTCCTCTCCTGTTGATATCAGTCGTGAAATGCTTGCGTGGTCTGGCGGGTGCCGCGCAGGAAGGCGTCGGCGACCAGCCGCAGCGGGCTGGTGTCGACATCCGACCGGCCGCCCCGGATCAGCGTGGCGAAACGGGCGTAGAGGCCGGCATATTCGACATCCTCGCCATGTTCGGTGCCGCTGGGCAGGGTCAGTACCGCACCGCCATGGGCGAGTTTGAGCGCACCCGCGTCGGTGTCTACGACGATGTCCCAGCTTTGCGGGCCGGTCTGACGCCAGTCGAGATCCATATGGATCGCCGCGCCCGCGGTATCGCGAAAGCTGAGGTCCGCGGCGATCGGCGCGGCGCGATTTTCCGGCAGCACCAGCGTCGCGTCCTTCAGGAAGAAGGGACGCGGCAAGATATGGGTGACGATCGATAGCGCGTTGATGCCGGGATCGAAGACGCCGAGGCCGCCGGGCTGCCAGATCCAGGCCTGGCCCGGATGCCAGACGCGGACATCCTCGCGCCAGACGATCGATACCTTCTCGATCTTGCGCTCGGCCAGCCAGGCGCGTGCCGGGGCGACCCCGGCGGCGAAGCGGCTGTGCCAGGCGGCGAACAGGCTGACGCCGACCTTGTCGGCCTGGACCTTGAGCGCCTCCACCTCTGCCAGAGTCGCGCCGGGCGGCTTTTCCAGGAAGAGGTGGACGCCCTTCGTCAGCGCCTGCGTCGCCAGATCGTAGCGGACCTGGGGCGGCGTACAGAGCGCGATCGCGTCCACCGCCGGCCCCTGCGCCAGCAGATCGTCCAGGCTGGCATGATGCGGCACGCCATCGAGGCCCGCGTCGTGCGGGCTGACGGTGGCGGCCAGGCTGAAGGCGCTGTTGCCCCGGATCGCGGGCACATGCTGATCGCGCGCGATCTTGCCTATGCCCACGATCGCGATACGGATCGGGTCCATGTCGATGGGTTCAGAGCTGCTGGACGGCGACCTGAACGGGCGCGGCGCGCTTCAGCGGGTTGCGCACCGGCAGGGTGAAGGGGGCAGCGAGGATTTCGAACACATCGCCTTCCTGCGGTACGATGCCGTCGCTGAACGACAGGGTCGCCGTGCCGAAGAAATGGACATGCACATCGCCCGCGCGGCGGAACAGGTCATATTTGAAATGATGATGTTCCAGATTGGCGAAACTGTGCGACATATTGCCTTCGCCCGACAGGAACGGCTTTTCCCAGATCACTTCGCCATCGCGCAGGATGCGGCTCGACCCTTCGATATGGTCCGGCGGGGTGCCGACCAGCAGTTCCGGGCCGAGCGCGGCCTGGCGCAGCTTGGAGTGGGCGAGCCACAGATAGTTATGACGCTCGGTCACATGGTCGCTGAACTCGTTGGCGAGCGCGAGGCCGAGGCGATAGGGGGTGCCGTCTTCGCCGATGATGTAGACGCCGGCGATTTCCGGCTCCTCGCCGCCATCCTGGGCGAAGGCGGGCATGACCAGCGGATCGGTAGGACCAACGAGCTGCGACCCGTCGCCCTTGTAGAACCATTCGGGCTGCTGGCCCGCGACGCCGGGGGCGGGCTTGCCGCCTTCCAGGCCTTCCAGGAACATGCGCATCGAATCGGTCTGCTTTTCGGCGGCGGCGGCTTCGCGGTGCATCTTGTCGCGGCCTTCGGCGGAACCGAGATGGGTGAGGCCGGTGCCGGTCAGTTGCACATGCGCACCATCGTCATGATCGATGGGGGCGAGCAGGCGGTTCGCTTCGAATTCGGCGGCGATATCGACGGCGGCACCCCGGCCGGCAGCCTCGACCGCGGCGGCGAGGCTGATCTTCTGCGCGATCGCATGGAGCGCCAGCGCGCGGATCGTGGCAAAGCCCGGCACGACATAAGCAGCGTCGCCCTGCGCGGCGATGACCGTCCGCTCGCCATTGTCCGAACGATGCTGCAACAGGCGCAATGTCATGAAAACTCTCCTCCCGCGCGCCTGGAAACGGCGCTCAATCCAAATCACAAGCCTCTTGCCGCGCGCCTGAACATCGTCCTGTCGAACGAGGCGGCGGCGGTGAATCTAATAATTACTCCGACATATTACAGGATGATGGTAATGGCAATGCTTGTATTATAGGGACGGATGTGCCTGATTGGGGAAAGGCGAGAGGAGCGGAAATGGTGAAGGAAAATCCGTCTTTGCACAGTGATGAGACGGAAAATGGCGGCGGAGCCAAGGCGGTTCGGGGTCCGGGACGGCGGCTGCACGGCGCGATCGCGCACAAGCTGGGCATGGCGATCTTGTCCGGCCAATATCAGCCGGGCGACGTGCTGTCGGGCGAAGTTGCCTTCGCCGAGGAACTGGAAGTGTCGCGCAGCGCCTATCGCGAAGCGATTCAGGTGCTGACCGCCAAGGGGCTGGTCGAAAGCCGGCCCAAGGCGGGCACCCGTGTCCTGCCGCGCAACCGCTGGAACCTGCTCGACCCCGAAGTGCTGGCCTGGGCCTTTGCCGGCGAGCCGGACATCCAGTTCGTGCGCGACCTGTTCGAACTGCGCGCCATCGTCGAGCCGGCCGCCGCGCGGCTGGCGGCGCAGCGCCGTGACAAGGAGGATCTGCGGATCATGAAGGACGCGCTTGCCGCGATGCGCCGCCACACGCTGGCGACCGAGGCGGGGCGGGCGGCTGACCGCGATTTCCACAATGCGATCCTGCACGCAACGCGCAACGACGCGCTGCTGGTGCTGACCGCCAGCATCGGCGCGGCGGTGAATTGGACGACGCAATATAAGCAGCGCGCCCGCGCTTTGCCGCGTAACCCGATTCCCGACCATGTCCGCGTCTATGACGCGATCGCCGCGGGCGATCCCGCGGCCGCGGCGGAGGCGATGGGGGTGCTGGTCGATCTGGCGCTGGAGGATACGGCGAGCGCGATGGAGCGCTGAAAAAAAGAGGTTTGCCTAAATAAAAAGGCCGGAGCGGATATGCCGCTCCGGCCTTTTTTGCCGTCCGAAGGGCTTGCCCTTGGCCTTATTCCGCCGCGACCTGTTGGTCCGGCAGCGCATTGGTCGTCTTCGATCCCCACAGCGCATAGAAGAGGATGTAGAGCTCGCAGATCGCGGTGAGCAGAAAGCTGGTCTGCAGGCCGTAATGATCCGCCAGCCAACCCTGCACCACCACCAGCGCGCCGCCGGCGATCGCCATGATGAGCAGGCCCGAACCTTCTTCGGTCAGCGGGCCGAGTCCCTTGATGCCGAGCGTGAAGATGGTCGGGAACATGATCGAATGGAACAGGCCGACCAGGATCAGCGACCACATGGCGACCGGGCCGGTGGTGAAGACGGTGACCAGCATCACGACGAAGGCGCCGACCGAGAAGGCGGCGAGGACATGGCCCGCGTCGAACTTCTGCATGATCGCGGAACCCGCGAACCGGCCCACCATCATGCCGCCCCACAGGAAGGTGAGATAACGGCCCGCCTGCTCATGGGTCAGGTTGGCGATGTCGGGCTGGCTGACGAAGTTGACGAACAGGTTGGCGACGCCGATTTCGGCGATCAGATAGATGAAGATCGCCGGGATGCCGAACACCAGGTTGCGGTGGTTCCAGAGTGAATGCTTCTTGCGCTCTTCCTTGTTGTGGCGCTGTGTCGCATTGCCCATGGCGGGCAAGGGAAAGCGGGCGATGACGATGGCCAGCACCGCCAGCACGGCCGCGACGATCACATAGGGCAGGATCACGGACTGGGCGTCGGCCAGCCGTTCGGCCTGGGTCAGGACGACATCGCCCTGCGCCGTGCCGCCCTTGGACCGGCCCAGGATCAGATAGGCGCCGAACAGCGGCGCCAGCATCGTGCCGGCCGAGTTCATCGCCTGCACCAGATTGAGCCGCGACGAGGCGGTTTCGGGCTTGCCGACGATCGCGACATAGGGGTTGGCCGCGACCTGCAGCAGGGTGATCCCGCTGGCGATCACGAACAGCATGACCAAAGTCACGCCATAGGAGGGGATCGACGCCGCGACGGTCATGCCCAGCGCGCCGGCCGCCATGATGAGCAGGCCGATGACCAGCGACTTCTGGTAACCGACCCGTTCGATCAGCTTGGCCGATGGGATCGACGCCACGAAATAAGCGATGAACCAGACCGATTCGATCAAGGTCGTCTGGGTGTAGCTCAGCTCGAACACGCTGCGCAGATGCGGCAGCAGCGTGTTGTTGATGACGGTAATGAAGCCCCACATGAAGAAGAGGCTGGCCAGCAACGCCAGCGCCGGGCCGTAGCGCGTGCCGGGATTGTGCGTCGCGGTTACGCCCGCGCCTGATGAGATCGGTCCTGCCATTCATCCTTCTCCACTGCAGTTCCAGCAGCGGGCCGCCCGATCAAGGGTTGCGCCCGCTTATTTTGTCGGAGTATATCTCCCTCAACCGCCCGTCAATGGGCGCAGCTACTGGGAGGAAGTCCATGCGAAAGGTCGTCGATTTGAAAACAGCGTTGTCACCCGCTGTCGGTCTGTATGCGCTGGCGCTCACGCTCGCAAGCGGCACGGCACTCGCCGCCGACGCCAGCCGCGCGCCGGCCGGCACCGCCAACGGCGCGGCGGTCGAAGCGATCACGCTGAAGAATGGCGCGGGCGTCTCTGCCACTGTCCTGACCTATGGCGCGACGCTCCAGTCGCTGTCCGGCCCCGGCAAGGACGGCAAAGTCGCCGACGTGCTGCTCGGCTACGATGACCTCAAATCCTATGTCGACTTCCCCAATTATTTCGGGGTGACGGTGGGCCGCTATGCCAATCGGATCGCGGGCGGCCAATTCAGCCTCGACGGCAAACCCTATCAGTTGCCGCTCAATGACAAGGTCAACACGCTGCACGGCGGCGGCAAGGGCTTCGACAAGCAGGTGTGGAAGGTCATGTCCCTGAAGAGCGGCCCCAAGGCGAGCCTGGTGCTGGGGCTGACCAGCCCGGACGGCGATTCGGGCTATCCCGGCAAGCTGGACGTGACCGTCACTTATACGCTGGACGAAAGCGGCAACCTCGGCATCGTTTTCGACGCGAAGACCGACAAGCCGACCATCGTCAACATGACCAACCACGCCATTTTCAATTTGCAGGGCGAAGGCTCGCCTGACGGCGCGATGGGCCATATGCTGACGATCCCGGCCAAGGCCTATACGCCGGTCGACGCGAACCTCATCCCCACCGGCGAGCTGAAGCCGGTCGAGGGCGGCGTGTTCGATTTCCGCAGCGCTCGCCGCGTGGCGGACGGGCTGCGCGATGGCCGCGATGCGCAGGTCATCGCCGGCCGTGGCTATGACCATAATTGGGCGCTGGACAAGGGCGCGACCAGGACGCCGGAACTGGCCGCGCGGCTGGAAGATCCGGTGTCGGGCCGCGTGCTGGAAGTGCTGACGACCGAACCGGGCGTGCAATTCTATACCGGCAATTTCCTCGACGGCACCTTCATCGGCAAGGGCAGCCATGTCTATCGCATGGGCGACGGCATCGCGCTGGAGCCGCAGAAATTCCCTGACGCGCCCAACAAGCCGAACTTCATTTCGGCCCGCGTCGATCCCGGCAAGCCCTACCATCATGAAATGGTCTATCGCCTGTCGGTGGCCCGCTGATGCCGGAATGGCGGCTGATCGACCGCGGCGTCGCGGACACGCTGGGGGAGGGGACGCTCTGGTCGGCGCGCGGCAACGCGGTCTACTGGGTCGATATCCTTGCCCCCGCGCTCAACCGGCTGTCACTGGAGAGCGGGGCGGTCGAACGCTTCGCCATGCCCGAGCCGCTGGGCTGGGTGGCGGAGCGCGGGGCGGGCGGCTTCATCGGCGGCTTTCAGAGCGGTTTTGCCGACATCAGCCTCGATCCCCTGACCATCACCCCCTTCGGCGATCCGGAGCCGCATTTCCCCGGCAACCGGATGAACGATGGCAAGGCGGATGGACAGGGCGCCATCTGGTGCGGCACGATGGACATGGCCGAAGAGCATGACCGCGGCGCGCTCTATCGCCTCGCGCCCGATCGTAGCTGGACCGTGGTGGACAGCGACTATCGCGTGCCCAACGGTCCCTGTTTCTCGCCTTGCGGCCAGTGGCTCTATCACAGCGATACTGCGAAAAAGCAGATGTACCGCTTCCGCCGGACCGAGGATGGCGCGACCGGGCGGGAGCCGTTCATCCGGTTTGGCGAGGAGGATGGCTATCCCGACGGCATGACCGTGGATGCGGACGGTCATATCTGGGTCGCCCATTGGGGTGGCAGCCGGATCAGCCGATTCACGCCCGAAGGCAGGCTGGACCGCATCATTGAAATGCCGGCGCGGCAGGTGACCAACATCACCTTCGCAGGGCCGAATCTCGATCGCATGTTCGTCAGTTCGGCGACGGTGGGCCTCGATGATCCGACCGAATATGATGGCGGTTTCTTCGAGGTGGAGAGCGGCGTGCGCGGCCTGCCGACCAACCTGTACGCGGGCTGATCTCCGAGCAATGACGCCTGCCGCGGCGCGGTCGTCGCAGCATGGCCGCGCCCTTTCCATTTTTACCGATCAAAGCTGGTTGCGTCGCTTGCGCGAATCCACTAGAGCGTCGGGACAACGTTGTCATGACCTCTCCAAAGTCGGACGATGTTGCGATCCCGGACGGCCCTCTGATGAACTGCACGCATCTTCGGCCGTCCGGGGCGATTTTTCCCCATCGCTTCTATTTTCGCGCATCGGCCGCGTGACCATGCCATCGCGGCGAGATCGCGACCGGCTTCCACAGGTCCGGCCCCAGCAGCAGCAATGCCGCGCCCAGGCTTGCGCTGGCGAAGCAGGTGGCGGCCAGCAGCAATTGCACCGGCGTGACAAGATCGGATTGCCGGATAAGCGCGCGCAGTGCCGCGCCCTGCAACGCAAGGCTGGCGATCAGCGCGAGGCCCAGCAACCGCAGGCCGATCTGCGCGGCGGGGCGGGGATGCCAATCGACCATGATTCCTGCGCCTCCATCATCGGGGAGGCGCTCTATCTATCGGTCGGCGTAGAGGGTTTCGAGAGCGAGAAAAGCCGCGCGGCGTTGAAATAGCGTAGGAATAGGCTGCTATTTCCGCCGCCAGCGCCGGAACAGCGACACGCCCAGCACACCGCCGCCCACCACCGCCGCGATCGCGCCGCCGGCGGACGCCAGCGCCCATGCGCCGGCCGCAAGCAGGCCCGTCAGGAAATCGACGATGATAAGGGTGAGATGGATCATGTCAGGAACAAGACGGCGCTACTGGCCGAGTTCCTTGGCTTCCTGATATTTCAGTTCGAGAAAACGGTTCTGGGTCGCCAGTTTGTCGAGGTCGCCGCTGGCCAGCGTCTCGCTCATCCGGCCGATTTCCGCGTCGATCACGGACAGGCCGTCGATCAGTTGCTTCTCGGGCACGCGGCCATTGCGCTCCTCGCGGCGCAGCGGCTGCGGGATCGACTGATAGCCCGTGACCAGTTCGGGCAGATGATCGGCCAGTAGTTTGCGGATTTCCTGCGCCGCCGGTTCCTGTTCGCCCAGCCGCTCCAGTTGCGGGGCGAGGATTTCCAGCTTGACGCCGATGCTGTCGACCAGGGTGATTGCCGGGGCGGGCAGCGCCTTGCGCTGGTTTTCCAGCCAGATTTCGGTCTTGAGCGGCAGGGCGGTAAGTTGGGTTGCGGCAAGCGCCTCCGTCTTCACCCGACTTTCCGTCGGCGCCAGCGCGATCAGCAGCAGCGCGGCGATCATCACGCCCAGCGCGATCATGACGCCGGTGGTGCCCAGCGGCAGGACGAAGCCCGCCACCGCGCTGGCCAGCAGGATCGCCAGCACCGCCCAGAAGGCATATTTGACCTTGCGGATCAGCCCGGCATTGCGCCGCTGCCGCGCGCGCGCGGACAGGCTCTGCCCGCGCGCGCTATGGCGGCGTAGCACCGCTTCGGCATCGGCCAGCACGCGGTCGGATCGGCTCACTGGGCTTCCTCCGAAATACGTTCGCCCTGAGCGAAGTCGAAGGGCTCGCCTGAGCGTAGCGAAGGCGCCTCGCTCCGCTCGGCAGAGGGCTTCGACAAGCTCAGCCCGAACGGACATAGGGGAAGCATTGCGTTCACCCCTCGATCGCGCTCAGCAGCGGATTGTCGGCGCGGACTTCCTTGGCGGCCTGCGCCTGCCCCTCGGCCCGCGCGATATAGCCCTTGGACTTTTCCACTTCGCCCGACAATGTATTCACCGTCGTCTTCATATTCTCCAGCGCCTTCAGCTTGAAGGCGTCGATATTGTCCATCGTGTCGTAGATATTCTGGAAGGCGCGCTGGAGCGTCTCGATCGGAATCGTGCTGCTGGCGGCCTGCTCGTGAATCTGCGCCGTCTGGCTTTTGAGCAATTCGCCGGTGCGATCGATCATGTTGGCGGTGGTGGTGTTGAGCGCGCTGATCTGCTCCAGCACCAGCCGCTGCCCGGCCAGCGCCTGCGCGACCGTGACCGCCGTGCGCAGTGCCGCGACCGTGGTCGTGCTGGCGCGATCGACGCCCTTGACCAGTTCGACATTGTTCTTCTTGACCAGATCCAGCGCCAGATAGCCCTGCACCGTCACCGCCATCTGCGTCAGCAGATCCTGCGTACGCTGGCGGATGTAGAACAGCGCGCTTTCGCGGATCGCCTTGGCCTTGGTCGGGTCGGTCGAATCCAGTTCGAGCGCCTTGGATTCGAGGCGGGCGTCCATGGTCTTGCTGATATGGATCATCTGTTCCAACCGGCCCATGGTCTGCCACATATTCTGGCGTTCGACATCGATCGCGGCATTGTCCTTGATGAGAACATCCTTGCCGCTGGCCAGCGACCCCAGGATCGAATTGATATGACCCTGCGCGCTCTTATAGCCGTCGAAATAGTCGCGCATCTTGTTGCCGAACGGGATGATGCCGAACAGCTTCTTGGGCACGAGCAGATTGCCGCGCTTGCCCGGATCAAGGTCTTCCACCGTGCGGCGCAGTTCGGCCAGATCCGCGCCGACCTTCGTATCGCTGTCCATCGCCCGCACCGGGCGATCGAGGAAGCGGTTGGAGTGGCCCGCGGCCTCGGCAATCTCCTTGCGCCCCATATTGGTCAACTGGTCGACCCGCGCGCCGAATTCGGGCGAATTGGCGTCCTGCGCAACGAGGTCCGCAACGAAGGCGTCGACCTTCTCGTCCAGCTTGGACTTTTTCTCATCCTCGATGGGTACGAGGCCGGACGCCTTTTCGGGCGCGACCACCGGCACCGGATCGGGCGGCGTCAGGTTGAGGGCGTCGGCAGTCGCGGTCGTCGTGGGCGCAGTGGTGGCCATATCGTCTCCAGTCGCCATAAGCGGCTTTCCCGTGTCATATGGTGATAATACACCGCAGGGCAAGCCTTGAGGGGAACGATATAGGATGTTGCGGCATTGCTTGGCAATCTTGACTGGAGAGGAACCCGTCATGGCCAGCCTGAAACCCGTTGCCGACCTCGTTACCCATCGCAAGCCACGCTTCCCCGGCGAGAGCGCCGCCTATCGTGATGCCCGCACGGCCTTGCTGGCGGAGGAGATAGAATTTCGCCGCCACATGACCCGGCTAGTGGAACAGCGGCGCTCGCTGCCGCCCGGCCCGCTGATCGAAAAAGACTATCGCTTCAGGGACGAGCAGGGTTTCGAGGTCGGCCTGTCCGACCTGTTCGGCGACAAGGACGCATTGGTCGCCTATTTCTGGATGTACGGCCCGGAACGGGAACGGCCCTGCCCGATGTGCACCAACTGGATCGGGTCGGTCGACGGCAATGCCGCCGACATCAAGCAGCGCGTCGCCTACAAGATTTTCGGGCGCAGCCCGGTCGAGCGGCAATTCGCCTTCGCGCAGGAGCGGGGCTGGCGCGATACCGACTTCGTCCAGACGGTCGGCGACGATTATGCCAATGATCTGGGCCTGCTGACGCCGGACGGCGAATATCCTGCGCTGGTCGTGTTTCGGAAGGATGGCGAGGGCATCCGCCTCTTCTGGATGAGCGAGATGACAGGCGAGATGGGCGATCCGGGGCAAGACCCCCGCGACGCGCCCGATATTGCCGCGCTCTGGTCGATCCTCGACCTGACGCCCGATGGCCGGCCGGCGAACTGGTATCCGAAACTGCGCTATTGAAACGGGGCGGTGTCGTCACCGCCCCTTTCATCGTTCAGCGCGCGCCCTCGGCGTAATAGCGCTCCATGTCGAGCCGCATCTGGTGCAGCGCCTCCGGATTCAGATAGACCATGTGGCCCGCCGGATAATATTTGAACTGGAGATTCTGGCGCAGCGCCGGCTCCAGCATCATGTGCTTCAAATCGCGCTCGGTCGAGAAGAAGGGCGTGGCCATGTCGTACCAGCCATTGAGCGACAGCACGCGCAGATGCGGGTTGGTGCGCATCGCGGCGCTGAGGTCGGCGGTCACGTCCGCGACATTCTGCTTGCCGCCTTCCGGGGCCTGATGGCTCCAGTCCCATTTGAAGTCGCCACCTTCCCGCGCGCTCAGCCGATAGCTGAGGTCGGTCTTGTAGCCGATCTTGTTCGTCACCTGATCCAGGAAGCTGCCGACATAGAGGCCGGTGATGCCGGTGCTGGACGGATCAAATTCCGGTTCCTCGCCCGCCGCGTCGGCGTCGATCCCCTTGTAGCGGCTGTCGAAGCGGCCGATCGTCTCATGCCCGTCGCGCAGCAATTCCTTGCGGAAGCGGCTGAGGCTGACGCGCAGATTGGCGCGCTTCAGATAATCGACCGACAGGCCGGTGAAGCGGCTGAGCTGCTGGGCGATCTGATCGGTTTCCTGCGCGCTAATGTCGGACCCCTTGAGCAGCGCCGTGGCATAGGCGCCATTGGCGAAGACGCGCGCTTCCTCGACGAACGCTTCCAGGCTTTCGGGACGGCCGCCGGGGACGCGATTATGATACCAGGCGGTCGCGGCATAGCTCGGCAGATAGCCGACATGGATCGCATCGAAGCCCGATTGGCGGATGCCATAATTCATGATCGACGACAGCAGCACCACGCCGTTCAGCGTCAGCCCGCGATCCTCCAGTTGATAGGCGAGCGCACCCGATCGGGTCGTGCCATAGCTTTCGCCGAAAATATATTTGGGCGACGCCCAGCGGCCATTCTTGGTTGTGTAGCGGATGATCGCCTTGGCGAAGGCATCCACATCGCCATCGACGCTGTAGAAGTCGGACGGCTTGGCATCGCCCAATATGCGCGAATAGCCCGACCCGATCGTATCGAGGAACACCATATCGGTGCTGCCGATCAGGCTGTCATTGTTCGAGCCGACGTCGAAGGGGGCGGGCATGACCGCTTCGGGATTGCCGGTGCGCACATGTTCGGGCGCGAAGCTGCCCATGCGCAGCCAGAGCGACGACGAACCGGGGCCGCCATTATAGAGGAAGGTGACGGGGCGGTTCTTGCCGGCGGCCGTATAGGCGGTGTAGAACATGCTCGCGACCGGCTTGCCCTTTTCGTCGCGGATGGTCAGCGTGCCGGCGGTCTGGGTATAGGGGATGGCCTTCCCATCGACGCGGGCCGTGCCCTTGCTGCTCTGGGTCACTTCCTCGACCGGGGCGCTGGCCCAGTTGGCCGCGACCTGCTCCGCGACCTTGTCGGCATGTTGTTTGACGGAGTCGGGCGCATCCTTCTGCGCCAGAGCGGGGGAGGCGAGAGCGATGAGCGAAGCGAAGGCGAAGGTGGCGGCAGACCGCATGAGGGAAAGGCTCCGTGGCAAGGATATGGTATATTGTTGGCGACGCGCGGCACCATAGGAATGTCGCCGCACGGGGCAAGGAGATATTGCACCGACGTAAAGCAGCGTCAGATGCACCGCCCTTCAATCACCGCCGCCATGGCCGTGGCCGGCGACCGCGGATGCGTGCCAGCGGCGCGACCCTGGCCGCCGTCTGGATCGGGTGCGGCGGCCGATGTCCGGCATGAGCCTTTCCTGTGCAGACGCCATGTTCGGCGGATCGGGCGGTCCAGCCCGCCATGTCGCGCCCGCCCTTGCCGCATCGCGGCATTTCCTGTAGGGGCGCGCCCGAAGCCTCTGCGCGGCCTTGTGTCGGCTTGGGTGAACCCATATCCCGAAGGCAAGACATGTCCCTGCGTAACATCGCGATCATCGCGCACGTCGATCACGGCAAAACCACCCTCGTCGATCAGCTTTTCCGCCAGTCCGGCACCTTCCGCGACAACCAGCGCGTCGAAGAGCGCGCGATGGACAGCAACGACCTCGAAAAAGAGCGCGGCATCACCATCCTGGCCAAGCCAACCTCGGTCGAGTGGGAAGGCACCCGCATCAACATCGTCGACACCCCCGGCCACGCCGACTTCGGCGGTGAAGTCGAGCGTATCCTCTCGATGGTCGACGGCGTCGTCCTGCTGGTCGATTCGTCGGAAGGCGCCATGCCGCAGACCAAGTTCGTGACCGGCAAGGCGCTGGCGCTGGGTCTTCGCCCGATCGTCGTTGTCAATAAGGTCGACCGTCCCGACGAGCGTATCCAGGAAGTGCTGGATGAAGTGTTCGACCTGTTCGTGTCGCTCGACGCGACCGACGAGCAGCTCGACTTCCCCGTCCTCTACGCGTCGGGCCGCAACGGCTATGCCAATGAAGATCCCACGCTGCGCGCGGGCACGCTGAAGCCGCTGTTCCAGAAGATCGTCGATCACGTTCCCGCGCCCGCCGTGGAAGTCGATGGCGTGCCCTTCACCTTCCTGGTGACGTTGCTCGACCGCGACAATTTTCTGGGTCGCATCCTGACCGGTCGCGTGACCAGCGGTTCGGTCAAGGTGAACCAGGCGATCCACGCGCTCGACATGGACGGCAAGATCATCGAAACCGGCCGCGCGTCCAAGATCATGGCCTTCCATGGTCTGGATCGCGTGCCGGTCGAAGAAGCCAAGGCCGGTGACATCATTTCGCTCGCCGGCCTCGCCGTCGCGACCGTGGCCAACACCATCGCCGACACCTCCGTGACCGAGCCGATCCAGGCCCAGCCGATCGATCCGCCGACGCTCTCGATGCGCTTTGCCGTGAACGATTCGCCCATGGCCGGCCGCGAAGGCACCAAGGTGACGAGCCGCATGATCCGCGATCGTCTGGCGCGCGAGGCCGAATCCAACGTCGCCGTGAAGGTTACGGAAAGCGCCGACAAGGACAGTTTCGAAGTCGCCGGCCGTGGCGAACTCCAGTTGGGCGTGCTGATCGAAACCATGCGCCGCGAAGGCTTCGAACTCTCTATCAGCCGCCCGCGCGTGCTGTTCGGCGAGGACGAGAATGGCGGCAAGACCGAGCCCTATGAAACCGTCATGATCGACGTGGACGATGAATTTTCCGGCACGGTCGTCGAGAAGATGAACATCCGCAAGGCCGAGATGACCGACATGCGTCCTTCGGGCGGCGGCAAGACCCGCATTACCTTCTCCGCGCCGTCGCGCGGCCTGATCGGCTATCATGGCGAATTCCTGTCCGACACGCGCGGCACCGGCATCATGAACCGCCTGTTCGAGAAGTACGGCCCGCACAAGGGCAATATCGAAGGCCGCAAGAATGGCGTCCTCATCTCCAATGGCGCGGGCGAGGCCAATGCCTATGCGCTGGGTCCGCTCGAAGAACGCGGCATCCTGATGGTCGGCGTGGGCGAAGCGCTCTATGAAGGCATGATCATCGGCCAGAACGCCAAGCCGGACGATCTGGAAGTCAATCCGATGAAGAGCAAGGCGCTCACCAACTTCCGCGCATCGGGCAAGGACGACGCCGTCCGCCTGACCCCGCCCTGGAAGCTGACGCTGGAGCAGGCGATCGCCTATATCGACGATGATGAGCTGGTCGAAGTGACGCCCAAGACCATCCGTCTGCGCAAGCGCTACCTCGACCCGAACGAGCGCAAGCGCATGAGCCGTTCCAAAGCGGCCTGATGTTTCAGGTCACTCGGACAAAGGCGGCCTGATGTTTCAGGTCGCTCGAACAAGGGCGGCCTGATGTAATGCCTCCCCAGGCTCGCTGGGGGAGGGAGACCAGCCGACGCTGGTGAAAGGGCAGGGGGCGTCTCAGGCGCTCCCGCCCTTTGCTTGTTGAAAGGAGCCGATATGGCCGATCTCTATCTCAAGGCGCTGACATCCGAGCGTCGCGCGCTGTGGGCGGAATGCCGGCTCAAGGGCCTGGCCAAGGACACGGTCCAGCGCCTGCGCATCGTCGAGATCGATGCGCTGCTCGCGGCCCATAAGGCCAGGCAGGCCGGCAAGCCAAGCGACTGAATCCATAGCGATATTTTCTGCATAGCCGGTTTTTGCGAGACAGGCGCAAAAAGCCTGCCTATCCTGGCGCTTCTCACAATGGGGGGATATGCAGATGGAATATATGTTCTTGCCGCTCAGGCGGTACGCCGATTTCTCGGGCCGCTCGCGGCGCAAGGAATATTGGATGTTCTTCCTCGGTTATATGCTGGCGGCGTTCGCGGTTGGCATCGTGGGCGTCCTGTTGGGCGGGTTTCCCAATGGCGAACCGTCGGGCGGCGCATCTGTGCTGATGATCCTGCTCGGCCTGCTGGTCCTGCTGCTCATCATCCCCTCGCTCGCGGTGCAGGTCCGCCGCTTCCACGATCAGGACAAGAGCGGCTGGTTCGTGCTGCTGAACTTCATTCCCTATGTCGGCGGCATCATCGTGCTGGTCTTCATGTGCCTGGACGGTACGCGGGGCGAGAATCGCTTTGGCCCCGACCCGAAGCAGACGGCTGCGGATGTGGGCGATATCTTCAGCTAAGCGGCCTATCGCACCCGGCCCGACAGGCCGCGAATGGCATGATCGGCACCGTTTGATGGGCGGCGGAATGGTCCGCCGCCCATTCGCATTGCGTCCCAACACCTTGTCGTGTCACTTTAACGGGCGGTGCAAAGCGAATCGCAACCCTGAGTAGCGGATAAAATGTGGGTGGCTGAGTCTCCCGCGCTGGTCGTGCGTTTGGCCGGACGGGTGATTTACGCAGGAGGATTGATGGAGTGGCCGAAACCCTTCCAGCCTTGAGCGAGGGGGAAAAGCAGTGCCTGCGCCTGGTGGCGCAGGGCTTCAATTCCAAGGAAATCGCGCGCCAGCTGCATGTGTCGGAACATACGGTCGATCAGCGCGTGCGCACCAGCCTGCGCAAGTTCGGCGTGCCCTCGCGCAAGGAGGCGGCCCGCCTATTTGTTACGGATGAGCAACGGCAGCCCCAAAGTGGCACATATCAGCCCTTGATATATCAACCGGAGCGCCTTGCCTCCGATCCCGATCCTGCGTCATCCATGCCTCAGCCGGACAGGCCGGATGGGCAAAGGGAGCGCGACACGCTTCTGCGCCGCATCCTCACTTTCGGCCCGCCGCTCGGGGGATCGACCAATGAACTGAGTAAAGATGGCCGCATATTGGCGATGATCCGCGCTGCGGTTCTCACTGGTGTCGGCGTCATCACGCTACTGCTGCTCATTGCCGGAGCCTTCAAGGCGCTGGGCTGATCCATCCAGATACGACCATGCTGACAACGCACCGCCGCCAGGCGTCGTGCGAAGGAGAAGACTTGTGCTCAACCTCGATACCGCCAAGACCCAGGCCGTCGCCGACCAGACCCGCCAGGCCTTTGCCGCGCTGGATACGGCGCTGGTCGATGCCGCGCACCTCACCACCGCCTTCCTGTCGGCGGCGCAGGGGTCGGGCCTGACCGCCAGCGAAAGCCAGCGCATCATTCAACGCATCCACGAAAGCGCCAGCAAGATCATCGAGGGCCGCAGCGACATGATCCGCGCGACCGCCCTGCTGACGCGGTGCCTGGAACATAGTCAGATGGAGGTGACGGCCGTTGGTTGTCCGCTGGGCATGGACGCCCCGGCGCAGGACGACGCGCCGCGCCACCTGACCCTGGTCGCCTGACCAGGTAGCCGTCGGCATCCGCATGGACATTGCCCTCCCTCTCAATCGGAAATGCGGATGCTGGCGGCTTTTTTCTGGCTTTTGACCCTGTGCGCCTGTGCCTTCGCCGCCCTGTTCGGCGGCAAGGACGGGCGATGGTTCGCCCTTGTTTTCCTGGCCAGCGTGCTGTTGACGATGCCGGCCCAACTGGTCGGATCGTGGCATGGCACCCAATTCTGGCTGACGATCGTCGATACGATGCTGTTCGCCGGTCTTATATGGCTGATGCTGCGCAGCAGCAGCTACTGGCCGATCTGGGCGGCCGCCAGCCAGCTTATGACGGTGCTGACCCATGTCGTGACCTTGCTGCTGCACGGTTTTTCGGAACGGATCTACGAAGGGCTGAGCACGGTGTGGGTCATTCCCCTGCTGCTCTTCACCATCATCGGCATCGAACTCGACCGGAAGGCGCTGCATGACCGTCCATATCCCGCCTGATCGCCACCTGCCCAGCCAGGAAGCGGTCGACCTGGTGGTCGCGCTGCAACGATGCCTGTGCAATTTCCATGCCCGCAAGGAAGAGCCTGCGATCCTGGATGGCGAGGGGAGCGACCATCTGCCTGCGCTCGCCCGCTATCTCGACGCGCGGCGGATGCGGTCGATGCTGTTCGGCCATGACCTTTTTTCCGATCCGGCCTGGGACATATTGCTGCACCTCTATCAGGCGGAGCTGGAGGGAAAGGCGCTGACGCTGGAGCAGCTCAGCGAAACGCTGCGGCTGTCGCTCAACACCGTCGTCGGCCAGGCGGGCGTGCTGGAACGCCGTGGGCTGGTGATGGAGCATCGCAGTTCGCCCAACAGCCGGCGCCGCTGCGCATTGCGCCTGGCCCCGCTGGCGGTGGACGCGATGGCCTCCTGGTTCTCGCTCGCCTTTTCGGGCGAGGAATAGGCTAGCGTTCCAGCGGCAGGGTCAGGCTGGCGCGCAACCCGCCCTGGCCTGCGTCGGCGCGGCGATTGCCGAAGTCCAGCCGTCCGCCATGGCTGTCCGCAATGGAACGCGCGATCGACAGTCCCAGGCCGACGCCGCCCGTCTCCCGGTTGCGCGACGCCTCGCCGCGATAGAAGGGCTCGCACAGCCTTTCTATCGCTTCCTCCGGCACGCCCGGTCCGTCATCCTCGACCGTCACCGTGGCACGTCCGTTCGCCGTCGCCAGCGCGATCCGCGCCGACCCGCCATAGCGTACCGCATTTTCGATCAGATTGGCGACGCAGCGCCGCAGCGCCACCGCGTCGCCTCGCACCACCGCGCGGCTGCTGTGCGTCACCGCCACATCCTGCCCCATATCGGCCAGATCGTCGGCCAGCGTCTCGACGATGGCGGACAGGTCGATCCGCACCTGCGCCGCGCCGTCGCCCTGGCCGCGCATGAAATCGAGCAGGTCGGTGACCATGGCCCGCATTTCCTGCACGTCGGCCTGCGCCTTGGCGCGCGGCCCGTCGGGCAGCGCCTCCAGCCGGAAGGACAGGCGGGTCATGGGTGTGCGCAGATCGTGGGCGATCGCAACCAGCATCGCCGTGCGTTCGCCCAGATAGTCGGCGATCCGCGCGCGCATGTGATTATAGGCGGCGCCTACCGCGCGGACTTCAGGCGGGCCGGTCAGCGGCAGCGGGTCGGCGCGTTCGGGCCGTTCGGTCGCCGCGCCGTCCGCCAGTTGCCGGATCGGTTGGGTGATGCGCCGCGCCACCCAATAGGCCGGCAGCAGCAGCAGGATGAAGATGCCCGCCATCAGCGACAGGGTGATGGCGTACCAGCGCCCGTTCGCGCCCTGCCGCGCCTGTACCACCTGCCAGCCGTCCGTGGTGCGGCGCGCCAGAAGGAAGCTGCCGTGCAACATCATCCCGTCAGGACCGAAATTGGGCCTGGGCCAGGCTTCCCGGTCAGGATCGGCCATCCGCATCGGCGGCGATTCGCGCATGAGGCGAACATCGTCCGCGCGCGCGCCCAGCAGCGCGGCGACCTGCGCGGCGCCGCGCCGGTCCTCCATCTGTCCCGGTTCGACCAGTGGGACGGGATCGGACTGATAGCGCGTCACCGTCCAGCTACCGGCCGGGGCGGCTGCGCCCTGTAGCAGCGCGGCGGCTTCGCCCGGCATCATGGGCCGGCTGTGCGGTGGTGGCCCGCGGAACGCCACCAGCATCATCGCCCCCAGCGCCAGCAGCAAGGTCGCCGCGACCAGCGCGACGATCCGGGTCAGGATGGACGGGTTCAGGCGGTCGAGGCGCGAGGTCACGCCGGGCGGACCTCGGCGGTGAACATATAGCCTTCGTTGCGGATGGTGCGGACCAGTTCGTCCCCATTCTCCTTCTGGCCGCCCGCCCGCGCGCCGCGCTCCAGCTTGCGCCGCAGCCGGCTGACCTGCACGTCGATCGCGCGGTCGTAGCTTTCGCTGTCATTGCCGGCCGAATAGTCGAGCAGCTGGTCGCGGCTCAGCACCCGGCGGGGATGTTCGATGAAGGCGCGCAGCAGCCGGAACTCGCCGTCGGTCAGGGTGACGACGACATTGTCGGGATCGGTCAGCAACCGTCCCCCCATGTCTACCTGCCAGCCGGCGAAGCGCAGTTTCTTCCCACCCGCTTCGGGCATGTCCGCCGCCTGCCGCCGGTGGCGGCGCAGCACGGTGCGGACGCGGGCGAGCAGCTCGCGCGGGTTGCACGGCTTGGGCAGATAATCCTCCGCCCCCATTTCCAGCCCGACGATCCGGTCGATGTCGCTGCCGATCGCCGACAGCATGATGACAGGCAGGCCGCCGCGCGCCGACAGCCGCCGCAGGATCGACAAGCCGTCTTCGCCCGGCATCATCACATCGAGTACGGCGATGTCGAAATCCTGCGCGGCCAGCGCCTGATCCATCGCCGCGCCGTCGGCCACCGCGGTCACGACAAAGCCATGTTGCTCCAGAAAATCCGACAGCAGCGTGCGGATGTCCGCATCGTCGTCGACCACCAAAATGCGCGAACCGTCCATGGGCGCCAGCATATCGGCGGAATGCGCCTCCTGCAAAGTCATCTGCACGCTGCTCCGGTCAAATCGCCAGCCCGACCGTCACCGTGCCGGTATAGCCGTTGGTGACGTCGCCGGTCATCGCCGGTGTCATCGCCGTCACCTGCGCAGACGTATTGTCGCCGAACACATTGTCGCTGCTGGTCGATATGCTGGCGAAATTGCTCTTGCTGCTGGTATAGCCGCTGGTGGCATAAACCGTGTTGCAGGCGTCGGCCGGCATGGCGAATTGCGACGTCAGCACGCGATTGGCGTAGCTGGTGGCGCGCGCCAGGCTCGGATAGACCTCGAAATGGATATGCGGGTAGCGCCCCGAATAGCAGCCGGGGAAGATGCTGGTGAAGGTGACCTGGCCATTGGCGTCGGTCACGCCCACGCCGCGCAGATAATTTTCGCCCGGCACGGTATAGAGCGAATAGAGCCCGTCGCGGGTGCAATGCCAGATGTAGACGGCATAGCCTTCCAGCGCGGCGCAACTGCTGTTGACGTTGACGACTGTGATGGTCAACTCCATCGTGATGCCGGCTGCGGTGCCGCTCGACGATCCGAAGCTCGACCGGATGTCGGTGCGCACGATGCCGCTGTCGTCCAGCACATTGACCACGCTGCCGTTGCTGCTGTTCGACCCGTCGGCCGGATAGGGGCCGTTGGTTTCCTCCGGGTCGGCGATGCAGGTGCCGGTCGGTGTCGGCGTGGGGGTAGGGGTCGGCGTTGGCGTGGGCGTCGGCGTCGCGGTGGAATCGCCCGACGATCCCGATCCGCCGCCGCATGCGCCGATCAGCGCCGCGCCGCTCGCCGAAAACAGCAGCCGCAAGGTGCGCCGCCGCCCGATATTCTCCCGCGCCAGTGCGCGCATCTGTTGCAGGTCGTGCAGCAACCCATGGTCGTGCGCCTCATCATGTCCAGGCATCTACCCTTGTCCCTCTTTGTCTCGTTGCAAAAAGACCCTCGGGATCGTCCCTAATCGCGGCATATCTCCGGCCGATTGCCCAATGTAGCGGCTTTGTAGCCGTCAAACGCTCTGGCCTCCCTGCGTCATGGCCCATATAGTCGCCGGGTTTGTCCTCCACGCGAAAGCGCTTCATGCATCTTCTCATCGGCCTTGCCGGCATTCTCCTGATCCTCGCCATCGCTTTCGCCTTGTCCTCCGATCGTCGCGCCATCCGTCCGCGCGTCGTAGGCGCTGCTTTCCTGTTGCAGGCGGGGATCGCCATTCTGGTCCTTTATGTGCCGGCGGGTCGCGCGATCATCGGCGGCATGTCCAGGGGCGTGGCCAACCTGCTCAGCTATGCGCAGGCGGGGACGGATTTCATCTTCGGTCCGCTCGCGAAGCCCGAAATCGGCGGGGCCAGCTTCGCCATCGCCGCGCTGCCGGTCATCATCTTCTTCGCCAGCCTGGTGTCGATCCTCTATTATCTGGGGATCATGCAGTTCATCGTCCGCTGGGTCGGCGGCGCGATCGAATGGGTGACGGGCGTGTCCAAGGTGGAAAGCCTGTGCGCGGCCGCCAACATCTTCGTGGGGCAGAGCGAAAGCCCGCTCGTCATCCGCCCCTATCTCGCCGGCCTCACCCCGCCGCAACTGTTCACGGTGATGACCAGCGGCATGGCGGGCGTCGCGGGCACCATCCTGGCCGCCTATGCGTCGATGGGGATCAAGATCGACTATCTGCTGGCGGCCAGCTTCATGGCGGCCCCCGGTGGCCTGCTGATGGCCAAGATCATGATGCCCGACCCGCGCGTGCCGGTGCAGGGCGAATTGCCGCTGGGCGACCATCCCGACCTCCCTCTGCCCGATACGCGGATCAGCGGGGTTGGCCCCGCCGCCTTGTTGCCCGAAGGCACGCCGGGCGAACCCATGCCGGTCGCCACCCATGACGAGGAACGGCCCGCCAACCTCATCATGGCCGCGGCGCAGGGTGCGCAGACAGGTGTCAAGCTCGCCGTCGCGGTCGGCGCGATGGTGCTGGCCTTCGTCGCGCTGGTGGCGCTCGCCAACGGCATATTGGGCGGCATCGGCGCGTGGTTCGGTTACCCGACGCTCAGTTTCCAGATGCTGCTGGGCTATCTCTTCCAGCCGGTCATGTATCTGCTCAACATCCCCTGGGCCGAAGCGCAGGTAGCGGGCGGCCTGTTCGGCACGAAGGTCGTCCTCAACGAATTTGTCGCCTATATCAACCTCGGCCAGGTGCAGGGCGCGCTGTCGCCCGCGACCATCGCCATCATCACCTTCGCGCTGTGCGGCTTCGCCAATTTCAGCTCGATCGCGATCCAGATGGCCGTCACCGGCAATCTCGCCCCCAACCAGCGGCCGATGATCGCGAAACTGGGGTTGAAGGCGCTGGTCGCCGGCAGCCTCGCCAACCTGATGAGCGCGGCGCTGGCGGGGCTTATGCTCAGCCTGTAATTTCGATCAGGTCGGCTCCGTAACGGAAACGCTACCATCGTCCCTGCAAATCGGTTATGGTTAACCCATGGGGGCAAAAGATTTTTTCATGGTCGCTCTGGCGGCCCTAGGCTGGTCGGGTGCCGTGTCCGCGCAGGCGCCTGCGACGCAGGCAAGGGCGCTGCCGCCTAAGCCGGCCGCGCTGGAAACCTATAAGGACTGGACCATCGGCTGCGACAATCGCAACCGATGCGAAACCGTGTCGCTATTGCCCGACGGCGGCGCGTGGCCGGATAGTCCGGTCATGGTCGGCGTCGTGCGCGAAGCCGGACCCGATGCCGCCGCCGAAGTCTGGGTCAGTCGCGACACTAATAGCGGGGGCGAGATCAGCATCCATGTCGACGGACGCCGTGTCGCCAGCGCCATGAGCCGTGACGGCGACGCCACCATAAGAGGGCCGCAGGCCGCCGCGCTCGCCATCGCCATGGCGCGCGGCAGCGCGCTGGAATTGCGCATGGGCAATCGCTCGCTGGGCAAGCCGTCGCTGGCCGGGTCCGGGGCGGCCCTGCGCTATATGGACGCGCGGCAGGGGCGGGCCGGGACCAGCACCGCGCTGGTCGCCACCGGCCCGCTCGGACCGCTCGCGGTGCGCGCTGCGCCCGCTGCGCCGGTCATCAAACGGGCGCCCTTGCCCGCTGCGACCGCGCCCGCCGCGCTGTGGCGGGAGGAACTGACCGCCCTGGGTAAATTCACCCGCTGCGCCGACGAGATGAAGGGCGCGGAGCCGCCGCAACTCTATCGCCTGTCGCGCACCGAAACGCTGATCCTGGTCCCCTGCGGCAGCGGCGCCTATAATTTCACCTCGGTCCCCGTCATCGCCACCGGCGATGCCGGCCGCCGCGCGTTTCGCCTGGCCAGTTTCGATCTGAAGCCGGGCTGGAGCGAGGAAGAAGCCCGGCCGATGCTGGTCAATGTCGGCTGGACTGCCGACAAGCTGCGGCTCGACAGCTTCGCCAAGGGGCGCGGAATCGGCGATTGCGGCGGCAGCGAAGCCTATGTCTGGGACGGCACCCGCTTCCGCCTGATCGAGGCAACCAGCATGGGCGAATGCCGCGGCGCATGGCATTGGATCAGGACATGGTCCGCGCAGGTGGCGGAATAATCCTGTCGGCAGGATGATATATTCCGCAACCGCCGCACCGCGCTTTGCAATGGTATTGGAACAGGACGCGGCCATATTGACGCCATGACCCAGTCGCTGCGCCAATCCGCCCCATCGCTCATTGCATCCACCCTGCCGAACCCGGTGCGGGCCGTCATCTTCGACATGGATGGCACCCTGCTCGATACCGAAGCGGCGCATCGCCGCGCCTTTGCGCAAACGGGTGACGCGATCGGCTGGCCGATGGCGGACGACCTGCTGCTGTCGATGGTCGGCATCCATCGCGACGAAAATGAGCGGATGCTGGCCGCCCATCTGGGACCGGACTTCCCGCTCGCCCGCTTTTATGCCGACAGCGACGCCTTGTTCGAGGCAGCGGTTGAGGCCGGCATCCCGTTGCGCCCCGGCGCGCAGCTGCTGCTCGACCATCTGGCGCAGGCGGGCATCCCCATGGCGCTCGCCACCTCGACCGCCGCGCCCTATGCGCAGCAGCGGCTGGAGAAGAGCGGCCTGCTGCATTATTTCGACGTTGTCGTGACGCGCAGCGATGTTGATCAGCCCAAGCCGCATCCGCAGCCCTATCTGCTGGCGGCGCGCCTGCTGGGCGTCGATCCGGCGCATTGCGTTGCGGTGGAGGACAGCCATGCCGGCGTCCGCTCTGCTACGGCAGCGGGAATCGCGACGGTGATGGTGCCCGACCTGCTGCCGCCGACCGAGGAACTGACGCTCGCCTGCGCGCAGATATTGCCGAGCCTCACCGACCTGCGCGACCTGTTGCTGGCGACGGAATAGGGGGGGGCTGTTCGCTGTCCGCAATGTCATGCCAGCGGAGGCCGGCATCTTTCTTTTCTTCCTAGCGGTTCGCTAGAAGAAGCGTGATCCCGGCCTTCGCTTGGATGACGGTCGTGCGTGACCGGGAAGCTTGCTTCCCGACCCAGCCGTCAGCGAGTCGTCCTGCTGGTCAGTTCTTCCGCTGCGGCACCGTGAAGGTGCCCGACACGCGCCCGCTGGGGCTGGTCGCGGCGCCCGGCACGCCGCCCGACGAACGGCCATCGACAGTGGAGCGGCCGCTGTTGAGGTCCATCACCAGCCGCCCGCCGGTCAGCTTGTTCGCCCCCTGCGTCAGCGTGACATTGCCCAACATGGTGATGAGCTTGCTGTTGAGGTCGTAGATGGCGACATTGCCGCGTGCGGTCTGGTCCGCCTTGGTCACGACGACATTGCCCGATGCGTCGATCCGGTCGATGTCCACGCCATTCGTCCCGCCGCTCGGCTGCTTGCTGTAGGCGACGGTCATGCGGGCGGCGTTCAGCGTCATGCCCGCCTGCGTCACCACGACATTGCCCGACACGACGACGCGATCGGCGCGGTCCTGCACCTCGATCCGGTCGGCGTTGAAATTGACCGGCGCGTTGCTGTCGTGATTCTTGAACACCTGCGCGAAGGACGGGGCGCTGGCGCCGGCGAACATCATCGCGGCGGCGCCCACAAAGCCGGTCGAGAGCAGGATCAGGGTGCGTTTCATCAGTTTCGCCCTTTGAGGCCATTTTGCTCGATACGCAAGCTTGCCCGGCCATTCAATGTCACCGTGCGCGCGGCCATGTCCGCTTCCAGATGGTCGCCGCTGAAGGTGCCGATCGGAATGCGGCCGTCTACCCGGCCCGCGCTCTTCATCCGCCGGGTCTTGAGGTCGATGCCGACGTCGCGCGTGGTCAGGCGGTATCCGCCCGCCGCCTCGAACTGCACCGGCCCTTCGATACCGACCCGTTCGGTGTCCATGTCGTATCGCCCCTTTTGCGCGGTCAGCACGGCGGGGCCGTCCGACAACAGGATGCGGGCCGACATGCTGTTGAGGTCCACGATCGGCTCGCGCGAGCTTTTCTGCACCGCCGATCCGGCGCGCAGGGAGAAGGGCTGGCCCTTGCTGTCCTCGCCGCGATACAGCGCCTCGGTCAGGCGCATCCGGTCCTTCGCCACCTCGACCTTGTTCTTGTCGAGGACGAAGCTGACCTTGTCGCCGCCGGTGAAGGGCGCGGTCGCCAGCAGCGCGGCCAGCACGCCGACCGCGACCGGCAGCCAGTTTTTGAGCAGCGCGACCAGCCGATCATGGCTGCCGCCCGGCTGCGCCCAATGGCGGCGGACGTCGCGTTGTTGATCGGCCTGGACGGACATGGTTGGACCTTTCAGGCTGCGTTACATATGCGCGAAGATGTCGATCTCCGGCCATCCCGCCAGGTCGAGCTCGGCGCGATGGGGCAGGAAATCGAAACAGGCCTGGGCCAGTTCCATCCGCCCTTCACGGATCAGCCGCTTGTCCAGCTCGGCCTTGAGCGCATGGAGATAGCGCACGTCGGACGCGGCATAATCCTTCTGCGCGTCGGACAGGACGGGGCCGCCCCAGTCGCTCGACTGCTGTTGCTTGCTGATGTCCTGGCCCAGCAGCTCACGGACCAGTTCCTTCAGGCCGTGCCGGTCGGTATAGGTGCGGATCAGGCGCGAGGCGATTTTGGTGCAATAGACGGGCGCGGCGACCACGCCCAGATAATGTTTGATCGCGGCCAGGTCGAACCGGCCGAAATGATAAAGTTTCAGCCGCTCGGGATCGGCCAGCACCGCCTTCAGATTGGGCGCGGCATAATCGCTGCCGGGCTTGAAGCGGACGAGATGCTCGTCGCCCTTGCCATCGCTGATCTGGACCACGCACAGGCGGTCGCGCGGGGTGATCAGCCCCATGGTTTCGGTATCGATGGCGATCGGGCCGGGGGCGAGCACGCCGGCGGGCAGATCTTCTTCATGGAAATGAACGGTCATGTCCTCCCCTTATGGCGAAACAGGGCCAACCGCAATCAAGGCTTTGTCGGGAGAAATCTTCGCGACGAAACACGGCTTTTGCGCGGCGAATGACGGACAGGAAAGGCGATTTCGGCCAATTGGAACGGAACGGGACCGCGACAGTGAAAATCATTCGCGCGGCCGAGAAAAGTTGATATAGTGATTCCCAAATCCGCGTCTGCGGTGGATTCTGCATGTCATTCGCCCGACATGTGTTTGTCCGATTGGTCTTGGGGCGAAGCGAAAGTGACTAACAGGGCATGAGTTTTGATAGAGGTCGCCGCGGCGGGCGCGGCAAGGACAAGCGCGACGGTTTCGGCGACGACAATTTCTACGATCAGGGCGGCCGCGGCGGCGGTGGCTTCGGCGGCGGCTTCGGTGGCGGCGATCGCTTTGGCGGCGGTGGCGGCGGCTTCGGCGGTGATCGTGGAGGTTTTGGCGGCGGTGATCGCGGCGGCGGCTTTGGCGGTGGTCGCAGTGGCGGCGGCTTCGGCGGCGGCGGCGGCGGTGGTTTCGGCGGTGGCGGCGGCGGTGGTCGCGGCATGCCTGCCCAGGTCGTCGGCGAAGGCAAGGGCGTCGTAAAATTCTTCAACGGACAGAAGGGCTTCGGCTTTATCGTTCGTGACGATGGCGGCGAAGACGTGTTCGTGCACATCAGCGCCGTCGAGCAGGCCGGCCTGACCGGTCTGGCCGAAGGACAGCCGCTCGGCTTCACCCTGGTCGATCGTGGCGGCAAGGTGTCGGCGACCGATCTGGTGATCGACGGCGAACCGCTCCCCGTCACCGATCGCGGTCCGCCGCGTGAAGCGCGCGAACCGCGCGCCGGTGGTTTCGGTGGCGCGCCCGATCGTGGCGGCCCGCAGCGTCAGCTGACCGGCGAGCGCTCCAGCGGTACGGTGAAGTTCTTCAACGCGATGAAGGGCTTCGGCTTCATTCAGCGCGATGATGGCCAGCCCGACGCCTTCGTCCATATCAGCGCCGTCGAACGCGCCGGCATGGCCGCCCTGAACGAGGGCGACCGTCTCGACTTCGAACTGGAAGTCGATCGTCGCGGCAAATATGCGGCGGTGAATCTCCAGTCGAAGGCCGAATAAGGCCGAGGCTGGCCATCCCTGTTACCGGGGAGAGGATAGGGAAGGGGTCGCTCGCAAGGGCGGCCCTTTTGCTTTTGGGAATCGCGACGCGGATCGCGCGGTCGGTGTGATCTGGCGTGGCTGGAGCGGGCTGCGTTTAACCGGACACAAGTCGCACGCTTTCGTTTTCTGCTTTCGCATCGTCTTTGGCGGAAAACCGGTTCCCACTTTTCCGTACGATGCTCTAAGGCTTGTGGGGATTCACCGGGAATTGATGACGGCTGCAGCGAGGTGGATCATGGCCTCGAAGCTGCGATCGGTTTTGCAGGCGCGCATGGCGATACGCTTGAATTCCTTGAGTTTGCAGAAGAAGTTTTCGATGAGGTGGCGCCACTTGTACATTTCGGCGTCGAGCGGGATGGGTCTGGCGCGTCGCGGGTGCTGCGAGATGACGATTTTTGCACCCCGCTCGTTGAGATCGGCGACGATATCGTTGCTGTCGAAAGCCTTGTCAGCGAGCAGTGCGCCGAACTTGATGCCGTCGATGAGTGGAGCAACGCCAACCGTGTCGAAGCGGTGGCCGGGCATCAAGCGGAAGCGGACAAGGTTGCCCAGCGCATCGGTCAAAGCCAGGATCTTGGTCGTCATGCCTCCTTTGGAACGACCAATGGCCTGGCTCTGAGTCCCCCTTTTGCGCCCTGGCCGTGCCGGTGAACCTTGACGATGGTGGCATCGATCATGGCGTATTCCATGTCGGGTTCATCCGACAGAGCATCGAAAATCCGCTTGAAAACATCGGCTTCCCGCCAATCGCGAAATCGGCGGAATGCCGTGCTCCAATTGCCGAACATCGCCGGTAGGTCGCGCCATGGACTTCCAGTGCGGACAATCCACAGCACTGCCTCCACGAACAGCCGGTTGTTTCTGCCGCTGCGTCCGGGGTCGGTGATCTTGCCCAGACAGTGCGGTTCCATCTGCGCCCATTGGGCGTCCGTCAGTACAAAGCGATCCATCCAGAGTGTGAATCACAACTCCAGCAAAAGGGGAATCCTAAATCCCCACAGCCCTTAGTTGGGTAACGATGCCGCCCCGTGCCGCCATTACGCAGGCATTATGCTTGCCTGTGCGTGGCCGAAAATGCTCTTTTGCATACAATCAGCCTCGCGTAACCATGTCACGCGTCCAGCCCATTCCCGGCCCTACCGCAACGCCCTAACCCGCGTCCGCCAGCACCAGCGCGAACAGCCCTTCATCGTCGATCCATTCCGCGGCCGGTTCCCATCCGCCGGCCCGCAGCAGCAGCCGTTCGTCGCGCGCGCCATATTTGTGGCTGCTCTCGGTGTGGATCGTCTCGCCCGCGTCCATGTGGAAACATTGACCCGCGACGTGGAAATGCAGCGACCGCAGCGCCTCCAGATGCATTTCGATCCGCGCCTTGTCGTCGTTCCAGATCGCGCGATGGACGAAACTCTCGATCGGCAGGTCGCCCTCCAACTCGCGATTGATGCGCTCGACCAGATTGAGGTTGAAGGCCGCGGTCACGCCTTGCGCATCGTCATAGGCTGCGATCAGCCTGTCGCGATCCTTGATCCGGTCCATGCCGATCAGCAGCTTGGCCCCATCGCCCAGCAGCCGGCGCATCGCCCGCAGCAGGTCGACCGCCGCATCCGGCTCCATATTGCCGATCGTCGATCCGGGGAAGAAGCCCAGCCGCGGCAAATCCTCGATCGCACCGGGCAGGGCCAGCGGCCGGTTGAAGTCACCCACCACCGGCAGCACCGGCAGGCCGGGAAAGGCCGCCGCCAGCGCCGCGCTGCTCGCGTGCAGGAAATCCCCGCTAATGTCGATCGGCACATAGGCGGCGGGCGCGATGGCGCGCAGCAGATGCGGCGTCTTGCGCGCGCTGCCCGCGCCGAACTCCACCACCGCGCGCCCTTTGCCGACCGCCGCGGCGAAGTCCACGCCATGACGGGCGAGCAGGGCGGTTTCGGTGCGGGTGGGATAATATTCGGGCAGGTCGGTGATCGCTTCGAACAGTTCCGACCCGCGCCGGTCGTAGAACCATGTCGGCGGCGTCGCCTTGGGGCTGCGCGACAGGCCCGTAACGATATCATGACGGAAGGCCGGGTCGATCGACCGGGCGATGTTGGGGGCGTCCTCGGTCAGCAACATGGCGCTCACAGATCCTTGGCCAGCCGCAGTCCGGTGAACTGCCAGCGTTGATGGGGGTAGAAGAAATTGCGGTAGCTGCTCCGCGCATGGCCGCGCGGGGTGGCGCAACTGCCACCCTTCAGCACGAACTGGCCGGACATGAACTTGCCATTATATTCGCCGACGGCGCCCGGCGCCGCGCGAAAGCCGGGATGGGGGCGATAGGCGCTGCCGGTCCATTCCCACACATCGCCGAACATCTGCGTCAGCGCGGACCCGTCCTCGGCCGGGCGCGGCCGGGGACTGTCGGGGCCGTCGAGCTGATTGCCGCTGACCGCCGCGACATTCTGCGCCGCGCTTTCCCATTCCGCTTCGGTGGGCAATCGCGCGCCCGCCCAACTGGCATAGGCGTCGGCTTCGTACAGGCTGATATGGGTGACCGGCGCGGCGGGGTTCACCGGCTGGCGGCCGTCAAGGCCGAAACGGGTCCAGCCCTGCTCGCTTGGCTTCCAGTAGAGCGGTGCGTCCACGCCTTCATTCTGCACCCAGGCCCAGCCGTCCGACAGCCAGTGCGCCGCGGTGCGATAGCCGCCATCTTCGATGAAGGCGATCCATTCGCCATTGCTGATCGGCCGGTGCGCCAGCGTGTGCGGATGCAGCAATGCCTTGTGCCGGGGGCCCTCGCAATCGAAGGCGAAACCGCCGCGCCCGTCCTCTCCGATCTCGACCAGCCCCTCGCGCCCCTCGATCCAGTGGAGCGGGCCGGGCAGGGCGACGGGCGCAGCGCTGGGCGCGCCGAACAGTGCCGGTTCCAGCGGATTGAGCGAGAAGAGATGGAGCAGGTCGGTCAGCAACAGTTCCTGATGCTGTTGTTCATGCTGCAATCCCAGCGTCACGAGCGCCCGCGCGGGTTGCGGCAACATGCCCAGCGCGCCCGTCAGCGCCGCATCGACATGGGCGCGATAGGCCCGAACCTCGGTCAGCGAGGGGCGGGTCAGCATCCCCCGCATCGGCCGGGCATGGCGCGCGCCCTCAGCCTCATAATAGCTGTTGAAGAGGAAGGCGTAGCGCGGATCGAAGGGGCGGTATCCCGCCACATGGTCGCGCAGGACGAAGGTTTCGAAGAACCAGGTCACATGCGCCAGATGCCATTTGGCGGGCGACGCGTCAGGCATGGACTGGACCGTGGCGTCGGCGTCCGAAAGCGGGGCGGCCAGGGCTTCGGTGAGGGCGCGGACGGCGCGATAGCGCTCTTCCAGGTCGTCCTGATGCGCGTCCGTCCAGCTTTTCGCCATGCCTGCCCTCCGATACGGTTGCACCGCTCTCTTGAAGGGACAAGCGCATAACGCGGCGGGCGGTTCCGGCCCGTGTCCTTTAGGGCAGGATCAAAGCTCCTGCAGGATCGGCGCGGCACGGCAGACGCGGTCGCGGCCCGACTGCTTGGCTTCGTACAGCGCGTCGTCGGCGCGGCGCAGCGCCGCATCGAGTTCGCCGCCGGTCCAGCGGCACACGCCGGCGGAAAAGCTGATCGGCCGGTCCTGCACGCGGCCGATCGGTTCGCTGCGCATCCGGCTGGCGATCCGCGCCAGCGACCAGCTTGCCTCGTCCTCGATACAATCCTGGAAGAAGATCGCGAATTCCTCGCCGCCCCAGCGGGCGACCATGTCGACGCGGCGGACCAGTGCGGACAGGCGGGTCGCGAAACTGGCCAGCACCCGGTCGCCCTCCTCATGGCCCAGCAGGTCGTTGACCCGTTTGAAATAGTCGATGTCGATGATCGCGATACAGCCCTTGCGCCGGTGATCCGGCAGCGCGTCGATATGGGCCAGGAATCCGCGCCGGTTGGCGATGCCGGTCAGCGGGTCTTCATGCGCGGCCTGATGCAGGTCATCCAGCCGCTCGCGCGTGGCGCTGGCGACGCGTTGCACCCCGGCATAAAGGGTATGGATGACGTCGCCGACGTCCGGCAGCGCAGGGGCGACGTCCTCGCCGCGATGCAGCGTTTCGGCCAGCGCATGGATCGGATTGAGCAGTGCGCCGATGCCCAGCAGGGCTATGCCGGTGCCAATGATCGTGGCCAGCGTCAGCAGGACGAACTCGGCGAGCGCGATGCGGCCGCTGGCGAAGCCCCAGCCCAGATAGGCCAGCAACGGCATATGGGTCGCGATGAAGCAGAGGGTGAAGAGTCGCAGGCGCAGCGAGCGCGGAAAGATGAAGGAGGTGGCGAGGTAGAAATGCATGGCGATCCCCGACTGATGCGAATGGAGCGCACCGTCCGGGCGGCATCTAAATGCCGTCTGAAGAAACAAGGTTAATCCCGCGCTACCGGGCAGGCCGTGCAGCAGGCGAGTCAGGCTGCGTTTCCAGTCGGTTGCTGCACCGGGGCGGCGCGTTTCAGCGCGACGCGCCCGGCACCCATTTGACGTCGGCCGCGCCATTGTCGTTCAGGCGGCGCGCCAGCACGAACAGCAGGTCCGACAGCCGGTTGAGATAGGCCAGCGCCTGGCTGTTAAGCGCCACCTCCACGGCCGCGGCGGTTGCGCTGCGCTCGGCCCGGCGGGTGATCGCGCGGGCGAGGTGGACGGCCGCCGCAGCGGGAGAACCGCCCGGCAGGATGAAGCTGTCGAGCGGGGCGAGATCGGCGTTCATCGTATCGATCTGCTGCTCCAGCCGGGTCACCTGACTGGGAATGATGCGCAACGCCCAGGGTTCGTCCGCGCCTTCGGGAACCGGCGTCGCCAGGTCGGCGCCCAGGTCGAACAGGTCGTTCTGGATGACGGTCAGCCAGGCGGCTTCGGGCCGCTCGCCCAAGGCGACGACGGCCAGTCCGATCGCGCTGTTCGCTTCATCGACATCGCCCACGGCCTGCATCCGCGGCGCGTGCTTGGGCAGACGCGATCCATCGACCAGACCTGTCGTCCCATTGTCCCCGGTCCGGGTGTAGATCTTGTTCAGCTTGACCATCTCTGTAGGCACGCCCTTTGGCAACCGAATGAATTTGAAGCACCCGTTCGTCCTGAGTAGCCATTGCGCTTGTCGAAATGGCTACTCAGCACGAACGGAGTGACGACAGGGCAAGTTGCGGGCCTCAGCCATGCCCCTTGGCGATCAGCAGGATCGCGACGATGATGATCGCCGCGGCCTGGAACAGGATGCGGTTCATCATCATCTTGTTCTGCTTCAGGCTGGACGGCCGGACCGCGCCTTCGGGCAGGTTCAGTTCCTCCTTCGTGGTCTGGAGGAAGGCGATGATGCCCCGGATCAGCGCGACCAGCGTGGCGATCATGGCAAGGATCAGGGCGATGACGAGGATGGTGTTCATGGGCGGCAGTCTAGGCGCTCGCCAGCCCGATTCCAACCGGAAAGCGTCCCGCGCGCAGGTCGGCGGCCAGCGCAGCGGGGTCCACGCCCTGCGCCCGCAATTGCGCCAGCGCGATCGACCCGCTGCGCTTGGCGAGGCGCCTGCCGTCCGGGCCTGCCAGCAGCGGATGGTGGACATAGGCGGGGCTGGGCAGGTCGAGCAGCGCCTGGAGCAGCCGGTGGACGTCGGTCGCGCCGCGCAGGTCGTCGCCGCGCAGCACATGGGTCACGCCCATCGCGGCATCGTCCAGCGTGCAGGACAGATGATAGCTGGCCGGCGCATCCTTGCGCGCCAGCACGATGTCGCCATGGCCGAGGGGCGCGGCCTTGACCAACCCCGCTCGCCCTGCGGCAGGGTCGGTCCGAACCGGACTGGGATGGTCTTCCCACTCCAGCGTGCCGACCCGCGCCACCGCCTTGCCCATGTCGATCCGCCAGGCATGGGCTTCGCCCGCGGCGATCCGCCGTGCGCGTTCCGCATCGCCCAGGCCCCGGCACGTTCCCGGATAGACCGGCCCCTCCGGTCCGTGGGGCGCGGTCAGGCTGGCCTGGATGTCGGTTCGCGTGCAGAAACAGGGATAGAGCAGCCCTTGTCCCCGCAGCCGCTCCAGCACCGCTTCATAGGCGTCAAGCCGCTGCGACTGGAAGATGATATCGCCGTCCCACGCGACGCCCAGCCATGTCAGGTCGGCGATGATGCCCGCGACATGGTCGGGCCGACTCCGGGTGCCGTCGATATCCTCGATCCGCAGGCGGAAGGCGCCACCGGCCGCGCGGGCCATGTCATGTCCCATCAAGGCGGACCAGCCATGGCCGACATGCAGCAGCCCAGTGGGGCTAGGAGCGAAGCGGGTCACCATATGCAGTGGTGCGACGGATAGTGTCATACAGGCTCTTGACGAGTGATATTCGTTAATGCTGTCATGCTCGTGTCACGTTGTTGGTGGATCAGCGGCGTCGGCAAGGGGGTAGAAGCGTTTCTATGTACCATCCCGACCTTATACGGCATCCGGAAAACTGCCCGGCGCTTGTTCTCAACGCAGATTACACGCCGCTCAGCTATTATCCACTGAGCCTCTGGCCCTGGCAGACCGCGATCAAGGCGGTGTTTCTGGACCGGGTGGACATCATCGCCAGCTATGAGCGGCAGGTCCACAGCCCCAGCCTGGATATGAAGATCCCGTCGGTGATCGCGCTCAAACAATATGTGCGTCCGTCCGAACATCCCGCCTTCACCCGGTTCAACCTGTTCCTGCGCGACAAATTCTCCTGCCAATATTGCGGCACGACCAGCGACCTGACCTTCGACCATGTCGTGCCCCGCCGCGCGGGCGGGCGCACAACCTGGGAGAATGTCGCGACCGCCTGTTCGCCCTGCAACCTCAAAAAGGGCGGGCGCACGCCCAAGGAAGCGGGGATGCGCCTGCACGTCGAGCCGATCCGCCCGACCAGCTGGCATTTGCAGGAACATGGCCGCGCCTTCCCGCCCGGCTATCTGCACGAAAGCTGGCACGACTGGCTCTACTGGGATGTCGAGTTGATGGCGTGAGGCCGCGACGCGCGGCGTTGCTGGCGCTTCTGCTGCTGCCGGGCATGGCCTTCGCGCAGGAGGATCACTCCAGCCTGACCCGCGCCAAATATGTCCGCAACTGCCTGATGTGCCACAGCCGCGCCGCGCCGGAGGGGATAGCGCCGGCCATCATGCGCGGCCTCTATCCCGAACGCGGCCTGGCCCCGGCGCTGGTCATGCCCGGCGTCACCTGCTGGCGTCGCTGCCAAACATGTTTTGCGCCGGAACCGAAGGCCGTGCATTAGGTCAGGATACCGGCAACCAGTCCAGGTCTATATCTTTGAGCCGGTTGGTATAATGGCCAATCTCCTCCAGCCGCGCCATGTCGTTGAGGATGATGCGTCCGTTGGAGCGGCTGATAAGGCCTTCCTGCTCCATCTGCCGGATCATCCGGTTGACATGGACCGATGTCAGCCCGATCGAATCGCCGATTTCCTCCTGCGTCAGCTTCAGGTCGAAACTGTCGACGATGCTGTCGTCGGTGACGCGCAGCCGGTCGAACATGTCGAGCAGGAAGGACGCGACGCGCGCCTTGGCCGATGTCCGGCCCAGCGCGGCCAGCCGGTCGGTCATCGCCACCCGCTCCGCATTGGACAACAGGAACAGCAGCGCCGCGACGCGCGGATATTCCTCCAGCAGCCGGCGCAGCGCATGTTTGTCGAACGGGCAGACGATCACGTCCGACAGGGCGACCAGCGATTCGGGCGCCTTGCTGTAGATGGTGCTGGCCGATCCGATGAAATCGCCGGGGAAATAGACGCGCAAAATCTGGCGGCTGCCATCGGGCAGGATGACGAAGCTCATCACCCGGCCTTCTCTCAGCACGAACAGTTCCGTTACCGTGTCATTGACCCGCTGGATCATCCCGCCGCGCTTGATCTTGCGCGGATTTTCCTCGAGCCGAGCCAATGCCTTCTTTTCCGCGTCGGACAGGGGCACCTGTTTTGCCAGCCTTTCCGCGAAACAGCTCGTTGCCACCCAATACACCTTTTTCCAATTGTTGTTACGATGGCAAAACGCCCCATGCGCCTTTTGGCTGCATTTTCAGGACGCGCACTAAACTCGATCAAGGTTGCCGCCCGCTTTGCAATTATGTTGCATATGTTCGCCGTGCCACCGGGTTAACCATGACGAATGGCGGTCGAGCCGCCTTGCACGGGGCGCAATAGACGCTATGAACCCTGTCCAATGGACCGCATTCACATCCGCGGCGGCAACGCGCTCAATGGCCGCCTTCCCATCTCCGGCGCGAAGAACGCCGCCCTGACGCTGCTGCCCTGCGCGTTGCTGACCGACGAACCTGTGACGCTGCGCAACCTGCCGCGCCTCGCTGACGTCGACAGTTTCGGCCATCTGCTGAACCAACTGGGCGTATCGACCATGATCGAGGGCGCCCGGCCGGAGGATTTCGGCCGCGTCCTGACGATGCGCGCCGGCCGCGTCACCTCGACCGAGGCGCCCTATGATATCGTGCGCAAGATGCGCGCCTCGATCCTGGTGCTCGGCCCGCTGCTGGCCCGCGTGGGCGAGGCGCGGGTATCGCTGCCCGGCGGCTGCGCCATCGGCAACCGCCCGATCGACCTGCACTTGAAGGCGCTGGAAGCGTTCGGCGCGACGCTCGAAACCACGGCCGGCTATGTCCGCGCCAGCGTGCCGGACGGCGGCCTGCCGGGCGGCATCTACACTTTCCCCGTCGTGTCGGTCGGCGCCACAGAAAATGCGGTGATGGCGGCGTCGCTCGCCAAGGGCACCTGCATCCTCGAAAACGCCGCGCGCGAGCCGGAGATCGTCGATCTGTGCAACCTGCTCGTCGCCATGGGCGCGGACATTGAGGGGATCGGCACCGACAAGCTTGTCATCCACGGGCGCGATCGGCTGCACGGCGCGACCTACAGCGTCATGCCCGACCGGATCGAGGCGGGCAGCTATGCCTGCGCCGCCGCCATAACCGGCGGGTCGGTCGACCTGGTCGGCGCCAATGCCGACGACATGCACGCCATCCTCGCCGCGCTGCGCGACGCGGGCGTGCAGGTCGATCCGCACAAGGACGGCATCCGCATTGCCTCGGATGGCAAGCTCAAGCCCCTGACCCTGTCGACCGCGCCCTTCCCGGCCTTTCCGACCGACATGCAGGCGCAGTTCATGGCGATGCTGACCAAGGCGGACGGCGCGTCGGTGCTGACCGAAACCATCTTCGAAAATCGCTACATGCATGTGCCCGAACTGGCGCGCATGGGGGCGGACATCGCCGTCAACGGCCGTACCGCCGTAGTGCGCGGCGTCGACAGGCTGGTCGGCGCGCCGGTGATGGCGACCGACCTGCGCGCCTCGATGAGCCTGATCCTCGCGGGCCTCGCCGCCGAAGGCGAAACCCAGGTCCAGCGCGTCTATCATCTCGATCGCGGCTATGAGCGGCTGGAAGAAAAACTCTCGGCCGTCGGCGCCGATATCGAGCGGGTCAGCGATGGCTGAGGGGTGCGGGCTGGCGACCGATCGGGCGACCTTGCTGTCGCTCTACGACCTGGATGCCGGCGGATTCCGTAATCTGGACGAAATTACCGGTTTCGCCGCGCAATTGTGCGATGTGCCGATCGCCCTGGTCAGCATCGTCGAGGATGTGCGGCAGCGCTTCCTGTCCCGCGTCGGCCTGGATGCCGAAGAAACGCCGCGCGACGTCTCCTTCTGCGCCCTGGCGATGCTGCGGGAGGAGATTTTCCTCGTCCCGGACGCGACCCGCGATCCCCGCTTCGCCGACAATGCGCTGGTCACCGGCGCGCCGCATATTCGCTTCTACGCCGGTGCGCCGCTGGTGAGCGCGGATGGCGCGCCGCTGGGCGCACTGTGCGTCATCGACACGGTCCCGCGCCCCGACCTGACCCCGTTGCAGCGGCAGGGTCTGACCCTGCTCGCCCGGCAGGTGATGGTGGAACTGGAAGGGCGCCGCCGCGACCGCGACACGATCCTGCGCCAGCGCATGGACGCCGCCGCCGTCGCCGAAAGCGATCGCCTGTTTCGCTCGCTGGCCGACACCATGCCGCAGATGGTCTGGTCGACGCTGGCGGACGGCTATCATGACTATTATAACGCCCGCTGGTACGAATATACCGGCGTGCCGACCGGATCGACCGATGGCGAGGCGTGGAACGGCATGTTCCATCCCGACGATCAGGATCGGGCCTGGACGCGCTGGCGTCATAGCCTGACGACCGGCGAACCCTATGAGATCGAATATCGGCTGCGCCACCATGGCGGCGACTATCGCTGGACGCTCGGCCGGGCGCTGCCGATCCGCGATGGCGACGGCGCGATCGTGCGCTGGATCGGCACATGCACCGAAATTCACGAACAGAAGCTGATGATGGAAGAGCGCGAGATGATCGCGCACGAGCTGTCGCACCGGATCAAGAACATCTTTTCGGTGATCGCTGGCCTGATCGGCCTGTCGGCGCGGCAGCATCCGGCGATTGCGGACGTGGCCGACGACCTGCGCGATCGGATATTGGCGCTGGGCCGTGCCCATGATTTCGTGCGGCCGCACAGCGCCGAATCCGCGCCGCAGGTTGGCGGCGGGCAAGCCAGTCTGTGGGGCTTGCTCGACCAGATTTTCGCGCCCTATGGCAACGAAGCGGGATCGCGCATCCTGTTGTCGGGCGACGATCCGGCGATCGACGATCGGTCCGCGACGCCGCTCGCGCTGCTGTTCCACGAATTGGCGACCAACGCAGCCAAATATGGCGCGCTGTCGGTGGCCGAGGGCCGGATCGATCTGCACATAAGGGTCGAGGGCGAAGACATCCACATCGACTGGCAGGAAGAACATGGTCCTGTGGTCGTGCCTGGCGGCGCCGACGGCTTCGGCAACCGGCTGATGACGCTGAGCGTCGAACGGCAACTGGGTGGGCGAATAGAAAGAGACTGGCGGCCGGACGGCCTGCGCATCAGCCTCTGGATTCCATCGCGTTCCATGAGCCGGACGGCGGGAACGGCGTAAAACCGGCAATTTCTGCTGCTGTCAGGTCGGGCTGCTCCGCCGCAGCCAGCCGCAGCGTAGCGGAGATGCTGTGCGCGCGGAACGGCTTGGTGATGACGCCCAGCGCCGCGACCGACGCTGCGCCGATTTGGGTCGGGTTGGCGGTGACATAGATGACGCGAATGCCGTGACGGGTGGCCAGCTCGATGCCGATATCCGGCCCGGTCGGGCCATCCCGCAGGTTCAGGTCGACAAGGGCGATGTCGCAATCTTGCGCGCAAGCAAGCGCGCCTTCGCGATCGGCGGCGATCGCGCCGACCTGGAATCCGGCATCTTCGACGATCTGCTCAATCTCCAAAGCGACGAAAATCTCGTCCTCGACTATCAGAACCTTCTTGCGCATTGCCTAACTCGTTAAACTTGATGCAAATAAAGTCCTTGCCCGTCTCTTGGTTCCGCTGCGGTGCAAAAAACCGACCAGATTGCCCCAAAGGACAGGTCAGTCCGCAACGCTGGTCCACAGCGTTTCGAACTGGGTTCCCTGCATCAGCAGCACCGACGCGGGATAGCCCGCTTCGCTCGCCTGCCGCGCGGTGCCGGTGGCGCTGTCCACCGCCAGCGCCTGGGTAGGGAAGGGACCATAATATTTATTGTCCAGATTGATCTTCCAGACGCCCTCATGCTGAAGGACGATGTAGCGGGCGTGGGGCAGGGCCATGTCAGAGTACCTCGGTGTTATAATGGTGCCAGGCCATGATCGCGGCGGCGCCGCGATGCGGACGCCAGGCTTCGGCGACGTCGCGGGTCAGTTTTTCGCTCGGCCGTTCGGGCAGGCCCAGGATGCGGCCGATCTCGATCTGCACCGCCAGGTCGCCAGCGGGCCAGATGTCGGGACGCCCCTCCGCGAACAGCAGATAGATTTCCGCCGACCAGCGGCCGATGCCCTTGATCCGGACGAGCTGCGCGATCGCCTCCTCGTCGTCGGCCGGCAGGGCGCCCAGGTCCAGAGCGCCCGACAGGATCAGTTCGGCCAGGCTGCGGGCATAGCCCTGCTTCTGGCGGGACAGGCCGCAGGCACGCAAGGCGTCATAATCCCGCGCCAGCAGGGCGTCGGGCGCGCAGCCTTCGCCCAGCTCCGCTTCCAGCTTGCGCCACACCGCCGCTGCGGCCGCCACGCTGACCTGCTGGCCCACGATCGTCCGCAACAGCGTTTCATAGCCCGGCGCCCGCACCCGCGGCGCGGGATAGCCCACCCGGCCGATCGCTGCGCCAAAGCCGGGCTCCAGCGCGGCGATGGCGTCCAGGCTGGTGCGTAACTGTTCTGCACTCGTAACCATGTCTCTGCTGTCCAGCCCTTGATTTCCCGGCGTCTGTGGGTCAGAGCGGCGAAGAAAATTCGAGGGGATTGGATAGATGCCGAAATTGATCGTGGTCAACCGTGCAGGTGAAGAACAGGCTGTCGATGGCGACAATGGCCTGTCGGTGATGGAAATCATCCGCGACAACGGTTTTGATGAATTGCTGGCGCTGTGCGGCGGTTGCTGCTCCTGCGCGACCTGCCATGTCTATGTCGATCCGGCCTTCGCCGACGCGCTGCCGGCCATGAGCGAGGATGAAAACGACCTGCTCGACAGCTCCGATCACCGCAACGAGACCAGCCGCCTGTCCTGCCAGGTCATGCTGAGCGATTCGCTCGACGGCCTGCGCGTCACCATCGCGCCGGAAGACTGAATAGGCGCATAGGCGCCGATATACCTACCGCCGTTCGTTTCGAGCGAAGTCGAGAAACGAGGCAGAGCCGAGTTCAGCGAAGCTAAACAGGAAGCGCTTTGCTAGCCGCGTCTCGACTTCGCTCGAAGCGAACGACGGTAGATGCCCTAATTCTTCACCCGCAGCGTGGCCGCCGGCGCGTCGCTGGTCAGCGGCGATATCGTCCAGATGATCCGCTTGCCCTGGGGCGTGGTTTCCGCGCCCTCCTCCTGATTCTGGCTGACGATCTCCGCGTCGGTGGTCAGGGTGAATCTGCCATTCAGCGCCTTGGCCGCCTCGTCTCCCGCGCCACCGCTGCCCAGGCCGGCCGGTCCCTGGCTCTTGTCGAACCCGTTGGCGAAGCCAGGCGCCTTGACGCGCACCCGGTCGTCGCCGCGCAGTTCCACCGCGACGAAGGGCAGCACGATCTGGGCGTCGATGTTGAAGGGGAAGAGGAAGGCGTGGGTCAGCTTGCCCGTAATCGCATAGTCGATCTCGAACTTGCGGTTGCCCATGTAGCGGGCCGACCCAAACCCCTTTTCCCTGGTCAGAGCGGCGGCGATCGCCTGCATCTGCGCTTCGTCGCCCTTGTCCGCACTATCCGCGACGGCGTCGCTGAAATCCTCGTCGCGCGCCGCGATCTGCAACAGGGTCGGCGCGGCCTCGGCCTCGCCGTCCGTGTCATCGCTGGTGGACGGTACGCCGCCTGTCATGCCGCTCTTGCCCATGTCCGACGCCAATATCTCCCCCTTATAGGCGAAGGCGAAGCTGCGATCGGCGCGGATGTCCAGGGTCGATTCGAACGTGCCCGGCGTCACCAGGCAGGCGGAGAGCGCCAGCAGCCCCGCCAGCGCCCCCAGGGTGCGATACAAGCGGTTCATGGCATTCTCCTTCCTGACAGGCGGGTCAGCGCACCGTCGCAGCGTATAGCGCGATGGCCGCGGCGTTGGACACGTTCAGGCTCTCCATCCGCGGGCTGATCGGCAGCTTGGCGATGATGTCGCAATGGGCGATCGTATTGTGGCGCAGCCCTTCGCCCTCGGCTCCCAGCACCAAAGCGACACGCGATTCGCCGATCGCCTCGCCCAATGTGGTGTCGGCGTCGCCGTCCAGCCCGATGCGCCAATAGCCCGCTTCGGCAATCTCTTCGAGCGCGCGGGCCAGGTTCACCACCCGCACCCAGGGTATATTTTCCAGCGCGCCCGACGCCGCGCGCGCCAGTACGCCCGATTCGGGCGGGGCGTGCCGGTCCTGCGTGACGATGCACAGCGCATCGAAAGCGGCGGCGGAGCGCAGGATCGCGCCCACATTATGCGGGTCCGTCACCTGGTCCAGCACCAGGATCGGCCGCCTGTCGTCCTGTCCTTCCTCCAGTACTTCGCCCAGCCAGACATCGTCCAGCGGCTCGACTTCGGCGACGATGCCCTGATGCGGCGCGTCGGACGGGACCATGCGGCCCATGTCGGCGACGTCGGAATAGACGATCGGCAGCACCGGCGGCAGGTCGAGGGCGCCCAGCGCTTCGCGCGTGCCCCATATCTTGCGCACGATGCGGTTGGGGTTGGCGAGCGCCGCTATGACGGCGTGGCGACCGTAGAAGCGGGGGAAGGTGCCCTTGGGCTTGGTGGAGCGATGCGGCTTTTTCATGATTGCGCTCTTTTCACATCACCCCATTGACAGGCAAGTCTCCTTTCGCCATTGAGCCGCCTCCAGCGCGGCGGGAACGCAAATTTCTTGTCGCGCAGGGCACTGGACAGGTGGCCGAGTGGTTAAAGGCAGCAGACTGTAAATCTGCCCGGGTTTCCCGTACGCTGGTTCGAATCCAGCCCTGTCCACCACTGCATCGGGCCGATGCAGGCGGTCTTTTACGGACCGGAAACAGGCCGGTGTGGACGCATAGCTCAGTTGGTAGAGCAGCTGACTCTTAATCAGCGGGTCCTTGGTTCGAGCCCAAGTGCGTCCACCATAGCCTGTCCCGACAGGCCTTCAGGCGCGCCGCCTCTTTTCGGGTTTCCGGCTTGCGTGCCTCCCGTTCGAGCCCGTTGAAAGACGAAGGGACAGCGCCCATGGCGTGGCTCATCCTCGGCATTGCCATATTCACCGAAATCTGCTGGGCCTTGAGCCTGAAATGGGCCGCGACCCTTGGAAGCTGGCAAGCGTCCGCCGTGCCGATCGCGCTCAGCTTCCTCAACATGGGCCTGCTCGCGCTGGCGATGAAGGGCATTCCCGCAGGCACCGCCTATGCGGTCTGGACGGGCCTTGGCGCGGTGGGCGTCATCATCGGCGGCGTCCTCTTCTTCGGCGACCGGGTCAATCCGGCGCAGATCGCCTTCATGGCGATGATCGTGGTGGGCGTCGTGGGCACGAAGCTCTTCGCCTCGGCCTGACCGCGCGCACGGCACATCGCAAGGACCATTGCCGCATCGCAACAAAATCGGGTCAGGCACGTTCGCTGGACAAGTTCCATTCATCCTTTCCCGGTTACGTCCCGCTTTGCATGACATTTGATCGCCGCGACCTGCTCATCCGCACCCTTGGCGGCGTCCTCGCCATCGGCTTGCCCCGCCGCGCGCTGGCGCAGGGCGATGTCGAGCGCGTCGACGCCCTGATCGCCAAGATGACGCTGGAGGAAAAGGCGGGCCAGATGACCTGCCTCGCCGACAGCTTCCGCCCCTTCAACCCGCCCAACCCGCAGGTCGGCATCCAGGATGAAAAGCGTCTCGCGCAGGAAATCCGCCGGGGCCGTGTCGGCTGCCTCTTCAACGGCATCGGCGTCGCAGGCGGCCGCCGCGCGCAGGAGATCGCGGTCAAGGACAGCCGCCTCGGCATCCCGCTCCTGTTCGCGGGCGACGTCATCCACGGCCTCAAGACCATCTTCCCGGTCCCCCTCGCCGAAGCCTCCAGCTTCGACCCCGCTTTGTGCGAGCGCACCGCCCGCGCCCAGGCGATCGAAGCCACCGCAGCGGGCCTCCACCTCACCTTCGCCCCCATGGTCGATGTCGCCCGCGACCAGCGCTGGGGCCGCGTAGTGGAGGGGGCAGGGGAGGACGTGACCCTCACCGGCATCCTCTCCGCCGCCCGCATCCGCGGCTATCAGGGCCGCGACCTGCGCCGCGACGACGCGCTGCTCGCCTGTCCCAAACATTTCGCCGCCTATGGCGCGGTCGCCGCGGGCCTGGAATATGGCAATGTCGACATCAGCGAGGAAACGCTGCGCGAAACCCATCTGCCCCCCTTCGGCAAGGCGTTTGCGGCAGGCGCGCTCACCACCATGGCCGCCTTCAACGAGATCAACGGCGTCCCCGCCACCGCCGACAGCGAACTCCTCACCGACATTTTGCGCGGCGAGATGCAGTTTCGCGGCTTCGTCTTTTCCGATTACACCGCCGACGAAGAACTGGTCGCCCACGGCTTTGCGGAGGATGACCGTGACGCCGCCCGCCTCGCCGTCCTCGCCGGGGTCGATATGTCGATGCAGAGCGGCCTCTACATCCGCTACCTGCCCGATCTGGTGAAGAGCGGCGCGGTGCCGATGGGCACGATCGACGTCGCCGTGCGCCGCATCCTCTATGTAAAGGCCGCCATCGGCCTGTTCGACAACCCCTATCGATCGCTGAACGAGGAAGCGGAAAAGACCCGCATCTTCACCCCCGCCCACCGCGCCCTGTCCCGCGAAGCCGCCACCCGATCGGTCGTCCTGCTCAAAAATGAAGGCGTCCTGCCGATCGACCCGGCCAGGGGGCAGGCCATCGCCCTCATCGGCCCCTTCGCGCAGGACACCGCCAATCTCTACGGCCCCTGGGCCTTTTACGGCGACCCGGACAAGGGCGTGGACATCGCCACGGGCCTGCGCGCCGCGCTCCCCGACCCGACGAAACTCACCGTCACGCGCGGCAGCGACATTAGCGGGCCGATCGACGGCGGCATCGCGGAGGCGGTCGCGGCGGCCAAGGCGGCGGACATCGTCCTGCTCGCCATCGGCGAATCGCAGGCCATGTCGGGCGAAGCCCAATCCCGCACCGTCATCGAAATCCCGCCCGCGCAACAGGCGCTGGCTGACGCCGTCGCCGCCACCGGCAAGCCGGTCGTCATCCTGCTGCGCCACGGCCGCGCGCTCGCCCTGCACGATGGCGTCGCCAATGCGCAGGCGATCCTCGCCACCTGGTTCCTGGGGAGCGAGGCGGGCCACGCCATCGCCGACATCCTGCTGGGGAAGGTCGATCCATCGGGCAAACTCCCCGTCAGCTTCCCCTGGGAAAGCGGGCAGGAGCCTTTCTATTATGACCGCAAATCGACCGGCCGCCCGGTGCTGGGCAATGGCAGTAGCGAATATAAGGCCCGCTACGCTACCACCGACAACAGCGCCCGTTTCCCCTTCGGCCACGGCCTGACCTATACCGATTTTGTCTTGGACCAGCTCAAACTGTCCGACAGCGCGCTGCGCTGGGACGCCGCGATCGAAGTGACCGCCCGCATCACCAACAAGGGCAATCGCAAGGGCAGCGAAGTGGTCCAGCTCTACACCCGCGACCGCGTCGCCAGCCGCACCCGCCCGATCCGCGAACTAAAGCGCATGGCCCGCGTGACGCTGGGTCCGGGCGAAAGCAAGACCGTCCGCTTTTCGTTGTCGCGCGTTGATCTGGAATTCGTCGGCGCCCGAAGCCAGCGCATCGCCGAACCCGGCGCGTTCGACCTGTGGGTCGGGCAATCGAGCGTGGGCGGATTGAAGGGCGAGTTTACGCTTTATGCGGCGGAGCCGGCGAAGGGGTAGAACTTAAAGCCCCTCCCCTTCAGGGGAGGGGTTGGGGTGGGGGCTGTCGGGATTGCGTCAAAAGCTGCCGTCTGCAAAATGCGTGTCTCCCATTCACACACGTTCGCTTAGTCATTCTGTACAACGCCGTTTTCTCTGGTTTGCGGCGAAACATTATCACGAGGGCAGACGGCTTCGGAATTGGGTTTGACGCCAGATGTTGCGGGCTGGGCTGGAGCGTTCGTTTTGCGCTGGGGACGGGCCGGGTATTTCGGGCCTGCAAGCCTTACGTGATCAGAGGTATTCCATCGCACATGTTCATCACATAAGGGTCGTACAATTGGTAATTTACTGTGCGGCGGCGCGATAAGAGGCTGATTCGGCTGATTAAAATCATTGATCACGTTGCTGATTATAGCCGCCTTGCCATCAAGCTTGTCTTTCTCAAACTCATCCTTATGTTCAGCGAACAACCAATACCATAGCGCTGCGATGACTACGAGTGCCGCCAGTACCTTCGTGATGATAAACGTTAACTCGCCTCTCTTAACGCGCTTCCATTCATACTTGAGTAGTTCCTTAGAGGCGTTAAGGAAGTCAAGTTCGATTGGCCTAATGTTGGCAGGCACCATATTACTGTCATTAGCAGTAAGCTGCTGAAATCGTTTCATGCAAGCCAGCACCGCCTTTGACCGGCTCTCGTCGGGATTGACCCGCAGAGTTATAGCGAAGCTTGCTTGGTTTAGCTGCGAATAAAGCGGAGCAAGCGCCTTAACCTTTTCGGCGTGATCCTTGTATGTCACCCCCAAGGCGTCGGCGATGGCATTGAAGCTTGTCAGGTAGGCCGTAATCTCGGATCTCAGCGCATCCACCCAAGCCTGACGAAACTCGGAAGTTTTCTGTTCCTTGCTGATAATGAGGCCAAGGAGTGACACAACACCAGCGATGAGCGCTGCACCTACGGCCCCAATGCTGATGTCCCCGCCCATTCAGATGTCCGCACCTTAGCCTTTACCCCTTGACCGACAGTGGTTTAGCACAGATGCTGCGCGGGGGAAGATAGTAGATAAGTGGGGGGCAATGCCTGCGATCGTACCTTATCGCCTAAAGCTGACTGGCGACCTTGCTGACGATCATCAGTTTGAAGGCTATGATGGTTACATGGCACTTGCTGGGTTCGCTTGGACCCTGTCACTGGTCGCCAACTATGCCGACACCGGTAAGATAAGGCAGCGGGGTGAGTTCGACGGCAGGCACGCCGTTCGAGCCAAGGCCCCAGAGGAAGGCAGCGTCATCGCTGACTTCTTTGTCAAGTTGACTAACAATCCCGCTGTCGTGTTTGGTGCGGTGGCTGGAGGTGCTGCCAGTGGTAGCTTCCTCGACGCGCTAGTCCGGCGAGTTATCAATAAGAACCTAGGTCAGACCGCCGACGACGAAGCTTTAGCCCAACTTCTCGCTAATCGCGCACGAACAGGTGATGTCGAGGCCCTTGTAGCAATAACAGAAGCTCCCATCCGCCAAGCCCACAGCGTTATCGGATCTGGGGCCGAGGAGATGTTGATCTCCGGGGGTATAAACATAAATCCCATAGCGACCTTCAATGAATCAACTAAGGAATACGTCAAGCAGAACGTTGAGGATAATCATGAGATAACGAAAGCCTTCAGCGTTTCAGCATTCAATGCCAACTCCGGATATGGAAGCGTTTTTGACCAAGATCATGGTCACGTCATACCATTTAGTATGAAGCGCGAGAAGCTGAGGCAATTTAGACAGGTATTCTCATGGGGCTTAGACCAGTACACAAACCGAACTGGCGGTAAGGTCAATGCCACGTTCACTCGAATTCTCGCGATGGACGGCCGACCGAAGCGATACGTTATCCACAGTGCTGAAAGGGCTGTCGCTTAGTTCCATTCGCTCTCACAGAGTAAAGCGTCAACCGTGACAGCGCCGCAGGAAATTATCTTTGTTCTCAATGGTTGTGACTACTAGATATGACGACCCTTGGCTTTACCACGTCGCGTATTTTACATATGTCAATGAAGAATTTGCGCGAGCTTCCAACGTCTGCTTTTCGAGTAGTGTATCTGTAAGCTGCCATTCCGCAATCGACCACTTCCCCCTGTCCTACACCCCCCCCCCGTGCCATAATCCCCCAAGCTCTTTCCCACCGTCAGCCTCCCATCCCCCGCGCAACACCCCATCGCGACCCGCCCCCATTTCGCAAAAATTCTCCTATTGCGAAATCCATGCCACCCGTCCGTCCCCACGCTTTCGCGTCAGCCACGACGGTGTGAACTTCGCAACGCCACGCCGCCTTGCAAAACGCCGCGACCACGGCTTTCCGACCCCGCGCACCCATGCTAAGGGCGCGCCCATGCTGAATCTCAACGCCATCACCGTGCGCCTTGGCGGCCGCGTCATTCTCGATCGTGCCGCCGCCGCCCTGCCGCCGCGCAGCCGCGTCGGCCTCATCGGCCGCAACGGCGCGGGCAAGTCCACGCTGATGAAGGTGATGATCGGCCAGCTCGATCCCGACGAGGGATCGTGCGACATGCCCCGCGACACGCGGCTGGGCTATATCGCGCAGGAAGCCCCGTCCGGCACCGCGACCCCCTTCGACACCGTGCTCGAAGCCGACAAGGAACGCGCCGAACTGATGGCGGAGGCGGAGCATACGCAAGACCCCGATCGCCTCGGCCATATTTACGAGCGGCTGACGGCGATCGACGCCTACACCGCGCCCGCCCGCGCCGCCCGCATCCTCGTGGGCCTCGGCTTTGACGAGGAAATGCAGGGTCGCCCGCTCGACAGCTATTCGGGCGGCTGGAAGATGCGCGTGGCGCTCGCCTCTTTGCTCTTCTCCAATCCCGACCTGTTGCTGCTGGACGAACCGTCGAACCATCTCGACCTCGAAGCCACGCTCTGGCTGGAAAATTTCCTGAAGGCCTATCGTGGCACCGTGGTCGTCATCAGCCACGAACGCGACCTGCTCAACAATGTGGTCGACTATATCCTCCATCTGGAAGGGGGGAAGGTCACCCTCTATCCCGGCGGTTACGACGCGTTCGAACGGCAACGCGCCGAACGGCTGGCCCAGCTCGAATCCGCCCGCGCCAAGCAGGCGGCGGAGCGTGAGAAGTTGCAGGACTATGTCGCCCGCAACTCCGCCCGCGCCTCGACCGCGAAACAGGCCCAGTCCCGCGCCAAGGCGCTGGCCCGGATGCAGCCCATCGCCGCCGCGATCGAAGATCCGACGCTGCATTTCGGCTTTCCCAGCCCCGCCGAACTGCGCCCGCCGCTCATCACCATGGACATGGCGTCGGTCGGCTACACCGAAACGCCGATCCTCAAGCGCATCAACCTGCGCATCGACCCCGACGACCGGCTGGCGCTGCTTGGCCGCAACGGCAACGGCAAGACGACGCTGGCCCGCCTTATCGCCGCGCAACTCGCCCCGATGGAAGGGACGATGGCCTCCAGCCCCAAGATGAATGTCGGCTATTTCACCCAATATCAGGTGGAGGAACTGGACGTCACCGACACGCCGCTGGAACATATGACCCGCGTGATGAAGGGTGCGACCCCCGGCGCGGTCCGCGCCCAGTTGGGCCGCTTCGGCTTCTCCGGCGAGCGCGCGGTGCAGAAGGTCGGCTCCATGTCCGGCGGCGAGCGCGCCCGTCTGGCGCTGGCGCTCATCACCCGCGACGCGCCGCATATGCTGATCCTGGACGAACCGACCAACCATCTGGACGTCGACAGCCGCGAGGCGCTGGTCCAGGCCCTGAACGACTATAGCGGCGCGGTGGTCATCGTCAGCCACGACCGCCACATGATCGAACTGGTCGCCGACCGCCTCGTCCTGGTCGACAACGGCACCGCCCAGCCGTTCGACGGCAGCCTCGATGATTATACCGATATCATCCTGCGCAAGGCGGACGGCAACAGCAGCGGCGACGCGCCGAAGGTCGACCGCAAGGCCGACAAGAAAGCCGCGGCCGAATGGCGCGAGAAGCAGAAGGTCTTGAAGAACGCCGTCAACAAGGCGGAGCGCGAAATGACGACCCTGATCGCCGAGCGCAAGCGGATCGACGCCGTGCTGTCCGACCCCAAGGCCGCGACCGGCGTGGAGGCGAAGATGACCACCAGCCAGTTGATGGTGAAGCGGGCCGAGGTGGAAAAGAAGCTGGAAAGCGCCGAGGAAATCTGGATGGAGGCCGGCGCCGCGCTGGAAGCGGGTTAACGCCCCATCAGGATGAACGGCGCCCAGATATAGGGCTGGACGGCGCCGGGCTGTTTCGATCCGATCAGCTTGAGCATCGCCCGCTGCAACGCCACCGCCCGGGGCAGGCCGCGCGCCGCACCCTTCACCGTCTCCAGCGTGACGAAGGCGCTGGCGTCATCCCGCACCGGCCAGTGCGACACCAGCAGCGATCCCGCCCCGGCATAGCGGAACGCCTGCGCCAGTCCCGAATAGGCGGGGGCCGCGGCATTATCGCCCGCCGCCGTGTTGCAGGCGGACAGGATCACCCAATCCGCGCCGATCCGCATCCCCGCCACTTCCGACGCGGTGAGCAGCCCGTCGTCCCCCGCCGCATCGGCGGCCGGGGGGACAATACCAGCGCAGGTTCACTCACCCCCTCCATCTCCCCGCCCACCAGCCCATGGGTCGCGAACAGGATCACGGCATAGCCCGACAGATCACGATCCCGCAGCCCGGCCTCGCTGGCATCCCGTCCGACCAGCAGCGTGGTGCGCTCCATACCGAAGCGATGCGCCACTGCCCGTAATTCGGCCTGCGATCCGGGCAGCGGCGGCAATTGCGACAGCGCCCCGGCCCCACGCGGCGCATCGGCCGTCTGTATGGCGCCGAAGGTCAGCGGCGCGCCGATGCCCAGAAAGCGCTGGTCGCGCGCCGCCATCTGCTGCCGTCTATCTGGGGTGGCGCTGAAGCCGGGCTGCACTTCGATTGCGAAGCGGCGGATCAGCCAGGGCGTATGCGGCGTCACCGCGGCGACCGGGCGCTGCGGCAACATCCCGAAGGGTAGCGAGGCGAAGGCGCCGGTCGGCACGATGCGCAGCGTCCGCGCCCGGCCCAGCGTGGCGAGGATGCCGGGGGTGAATATCTGGCTATATAGGGTGTGGGCACTGCTCTGGTCGAAGCCCGCAGGCGTCAGGGAACCGCGCAGCCGCCCTACCAGCGCCACCAGCGCGGCGCGATCCATCTGCGCCCGCTCGATCCGCGTGCCGCCGGCGCTGACCGCGAGCAGATAGACGCCGTCGAAAGCCGGCATTACCGCCAGCAGCGCTTCGCGCTCACCCAGCCCGTCGCGCAGCGCGCCAAGATCGGGCCGCTCACCACCATTGGCTTCCACCCAGCGCGGATAGTTCCGGGCGATGGCGACGCGCTCGACATCGACCATTGCCGCCACGGCGGCGCGTTCGGTGCGCGCCGCCGCGACGCCGCTGTCGACCGCCAAGGCCTTGAGTAAGCGGCTGTCGGCGGCCTGAAGCGTCTTGGTCCGGTCCTGCAGTCGGCGCACCCTCGCGGCCAGCGCCGGATCGGCGACCAGCCGCTGGGCGACCAGCCGGTTGGCCTGGGCGATGCGCGATCCGGCCAGGATCGCCATCGCGTCCAGCGCCAGCGCGGCGTCCTGCGCCTGCGCCGCCACCGCCAGGATCGTATCCAGCGCGGCCCGCTGTTCCTCGGTCAGTTCGGCGTCGTCATGGACGCTGGCGTCGTCGCGCAACAGGCCGACAAGTCGGCGTGCCGTCTCTCCGAGCACCGTCCGATCCGGTCCGGTCCACGCCGACAGCATCGCCGCCTGCGCCAAGGGAATCGCAGGCGCATTGTCGAGCTGGCGGGTTTCGGCCGCGAAGGCTGCCGCCGCAGCGCGGGCCTCTCCGCCATGCCCGGCGGCGATCAAAGCCGGGATCAGATAGGGATAGACGCGCTGGCCGATATCCCGGTCCTTGTCCGATCCGGCGCGCACCCGCGCCAATGCGGCGTTGAACCGCTCGACGCCCTGTTCGCGACGGCCCTCGGCCAGCGCGGCCGATGCGGCGAAGGCGAGGGCGCGGGCCGATTGCGGGCTATTCTCGCCCTCGATCCCGCGAAAGCCACGTTCGGCTTCCATGAACAGCGGTTCGGCGTCGGCATAGCGTTCCAGCGGCAGCAGCACCGTGCCGAGATTTTGCAGGCCGAACTGGAAATAGAGGCTGCCGGTCCCCACCGTATCGCGCTTGATGGCGATGGCGCGCTGCAGATAGTCGAGGCTCTCGTTACGCCGCCCGGTCCGCGACAGCAGCAGGCCCAGCGCTTCGAGCGCGCGGGCGTAGCTGGGATGTTTGCGGTCGATATGGTCGGTGGCGATGTCGACCGCCATGCGCGCATATTTTTCCGCTTCGACATCGCGATCGGCGCGCTGGAGCATCTGGGCATAGGTGTAATAAGCGCCGATCGTATCGGGACTGTTGGGGCCGGAGGCCGCGATCCGGGCCTCCATGCTGGCCCGTTGCGCGTCCACCGCTTCGACGTTGCGGCCGAGGCGGGTCAGCGCCTGCGCGTGGGAGAAGGCGATGTTCGACCGCAGCATATGCGTCGACGGGTCGAGCTTGTCGGGCGGCGTGCGGGCGATATAGCCGTCCATATAGCGGCTGGCCTGCGCCAAAACCTCCGCCGCGCCGGTCACGTCGCCCAGTGTAGCCTGAACATAGCCCTTGATCGACAGGCCCTGCATCCACGCGACGGGGTAGGCGTCGGCGAAGGGCGCGAGCAGCGCCAGGCCTTCGTTGGCATGGGCCAGTGCGTCGGGATTTTTGCCGTCGATCTGGTCCATGGAAGACAGGTTGATCAGGGCGACCCCGGCCAGCGGATGCGGCTTGCCCGCGACCTTCGCCCTGAGCGCAGCGGCGTGCAGCCGGGCCCAGGCATCGCGGGTCTTTTGCGACATGGACAGCGCATAATCGTCGCTGTCGAACAGGGCGAAAGCCTGCCGTTCGAGCGAATAGAGCCGGGCATGGCGCGGGTCGGTGGGCGAAAAGGCGGCTGCCGGAGCGGCCGCGGACGCCGCATGGGCCGGCAGCGCCAGCGCCAGAAGCACGGCCGCATACCGCGTGGAAAGCTGCATGACACCACCCCCGCTTTTCACTCGACCCGCGCACCTCTTGGGTCGGCGGCGGGCGGCCGTCAAGGCCGATGCCGATGCTTGACCGTCAGCCCAGCGTCAGCCGCCAGTCCCAGCGCAGCGGATCGCCGTCCATCACCTCGACCCCGCGGGCGATCAGGGCGTCGCGGATCTCGTCCGACAGGGCGAAGTCTTTCTCCGCGCGGGCGGCAGTGCGGCGTTCCAGTTCGGCCTCGATGTCTTCCGGCGTGATCTGCGCATCCTTGGGCCGCAGGCGCAGGTCGGCGCGGGCAAGCGTCAACAGGTTGAGGCCCAGCGCCTGGTCGAAGGCCGCGATCAGGCAGAGCTTCTCGTCCACCGGCACCTTCTTCATGGCCGTCACCTCTTCCAGCAGCGGCAGGGCGCGGGGCGTCATGAGGTCGTCGGCGATCGCCGCGTCGAACTGCTCCAGCAGCGGCGCCAGCTTGGGGTGCAGGTTGGCGCGCAGATAGTCGAGGCGCGGGGATTGCCAGGTCACGCCCTCGGCCCGGGCCTTAAGGCCCTCGACCCCCATCACCAGCCGCTTGAGCCGGGTCAGCGCCGCGGCGAGATTGTCGGCGCTGAATTCCAGTTCGGACCGATAATGCGCGCCCAGGCACAGCAGGCGGTAGGCCAGCGGATGCACGCCCGCATCGATCAGCGAAAAGAGGGTGGTGAACCCGCCCTTCGACTTGCTCATCTTCCCTTGCCGATCAACCAGGAAATTATTGTGCATCCACCAGCGCGCGCCAGTGAAGCCGGCCGCCGCCGCGCCAGGATCGCCGCAGCAGCTATGGAAAGCCTGGTTCTGCGCTATTTCGTTGGGATGGTGGATTTCGCGATGGTCGATGCCGCCGGTATGGATGTCGAACGGCTGGCCGAGGCGCGCCTGGCTCATGACGGAGCATTCCAGATGCCAGCCCGGCGCACCCTTGCCCCAGGGGCTGTCCCATTCCATCTGGCGCTGCTCGCCCGGCGGCGACTTGCGCCAGATCGCGAAGTCGGATGCGTTGCGCTTGCCCGCGACCGGATCGATCCGCGCGTGCGCCGCATCGTCACGCCCGCCCGCCAGTGCGCCATAATCGGGCACGCTGCTGCTGTCGAAATAGAGGCCGCTATCCAGTTCGTAGCAATGGTCCGGCGCGATCTTTTCGGCGAAGGCGATCATCTGCGGCACATAGTCGGTCGCAACCGTCCATTCGCTGGGCGACAGGATGTTGAGGTCGGCGATATTCTGCTTGAACGCGGTCGTATAATGGGCCGCGATATCCCAGATGCTCTTGGCCGAGGCGCGCGCGGCCGCCTCCATCTTGTCGTCGCCGGCGTCGGCGTCGCTGGTCAGATGGCCAACATCGGTAATGTTGATGATGTGGGTGACGGCCAGCCCCTTCCAGAGCAGCGTCCGGCGCAGCGTGTCGGTGAAGACATAGGCGCGCAGGTTGCCGATATGGGCGTAGTTGTAGACGGTCGGGCCGCAGCTATAGACCCGCGCATGATGATCCTCGATCGGCGCGAAGGGTTCGATCGTGCGGGTCAGGCTGTTGAACAGGCGCAGCGGCGCGGGGATGTGCTGGTCGTCGGACATGGGGACGAGCCATGTAGCGAAGCGGCGCAGGGGTCAATCCTTCCCGATCATCGTGATACAGAGAGTTGTTTAGTTAGCTAAGCAACTAAATTGGGCAGTCGATTCAATTGTTCAACTCGTTGTCTCATTTGTGAAGGCTTGGCCAATCCGCGACCGTCGCGAAGCAGCGCGATTGTAATAAAATGTTGCGGGCGGGCCGATCCCTTGCGGCCGGGCACTGGGCATCCGATATTGTCGATGCGGGCCGGGCCCCTCTGGCGACATGGATTTCCCCCTGATCCCTGTCGCGATGTCGGACCGCATCGGGTGTGCCCGGTGCAGGTTTTGCGGCGATTTGCCCCCTCTCGTCGTCGCAGGAGACCGCACCGGGCCACTCGAACCAACTTATGGAGTGAGTGTGTCCTATGAATAATCCCGTTCGCATGCCGGGCTATGGTGCCAGCCAGACGGCGCAGACCGATGCCGGCCTGCGCGCGCACATGCTGGGCGTCTTCCGCAATATGGGCCTTGGCCTGGTCATCACCGGCCTGGTCGCGGCGCTGGTTGGCAATACGCCGGCGCTGGCCGCCGCCATTTACGGCACGCCCTTGAAATGGGTGGCGATCTTCGCGCCGCTGGCCTTCGTGTTTTTCTTCAGCTTTCGCATCGACAGGATGACGACCGCGACCGCGCGCATGACCTTCTGGGCATTCGCGGCGGTGATGGGCGTGTCGCTGGGCAGCATATTCCTGGTCTTCACCGGCGGCAGCATCGCTCAAGCCTTCTTTTCGGCCGCGGTCATGTTCCTCGCCATGTCCCTGTGGGGCTATACCACCCAGCGCGACCTGACGAAGATGGGCAGCTTCCTGATGATGGGCCTGATCGGCATCATCGTCGCCAGCCTGATCAACATCTTCCTGGGGTCGTCGGCGATGCAGATGGTCATATCGATCATCGGCGTGGTCGTCTTTACCGGCCTGACCGCCTGGGACGTGCAGCGCATCAAGTCGGACTATTTCGTCTATGCCGGGCATGAGGTCGCGCAGAAGATGCAGGTGATGGGCGCGCTGTCGCTGTACCTGAACTTCGTCAACCTGTTCCAGATGCTGCTTAGCCTGACCGGCGAGCGGGAATAAGCGGATGCGGGATCAGGCCACCGTATCGGCCATGCTCTGCCCGGTCTGTCATGTCGGATTGGCGATGACGGACCGGCAGGGAGTGGAGATCGACTATTGCCCGCAATGCCGGGGCGTCTGGCTGGACCGGGGCGAGCTGGACAAGATCATCGAGCGCTCGGGGCAGGCGAGCGCGCCAACGCCGCAACCATCGCCCTTCGGGCAGACGAGCTATCGCCCGGATCGGGACTATCGCGACGACGGGCGTGGCTATCCGAAGAAACGGAAGAAGAGCTTTCTGGAAGAGTTGTTCGATTGAGAAAAGGCCGGTCCCAAGGGATCGGCCTTTTTGTTTGGCGAGCATGAAAAGAAAAGAGAGATGCCAGTTTTCGCTGGCATGACCAAGTTTTTATGTGGATGCTCACTTTAAATGCGAGCGCAATTCGTCCGGTATGTTTATCCAGATAGTACCGGGCTTTAGTCTGAGCTGAATACCATATTCGTCGACAGCGGCAGCCAAAATTTGGGCAAATCATTGGCCGTGAGTAAGCTTGCAAGGGACAGGACTATATAATCGTCTTTGCGATTCATCCCAATGCACCTCCATCGCGGCTCGATAAATACGGTTAAAGTTGGTTTGGGCGGGGCGGACGTAAATCCTGCCTTCCGCGTCGATCCCGACTTCCTCTATCTCCTCAATAAAGCTCAATGCGCCGCGCCCCAACTCGGCCCGGTGCCGATCTCTACGCCCAGCGGGACGGACAGGCTGACGATCGGCTCCGCCGCGCTTTCCATCACGTCCCGGATGACCGCGCTCGCGGCTTCCACATCGCCTTGCGGCAATTCGAACACCAGTTCGTCATGGACCTGGAGCAGCATCCGCACCCGGTTCAGCCCGGCCGCTTCCAGCGCCGGACCCATGCGGACCATCGCGCGCTTGATGATGTCGGCGCTGGTGCCCTGGATCGGGGCGTTGATCGCGGCGCGTTCGGCGCCCTGGCGCTCGTGCTGGATCGGCGCGGTGATGCGCGGGAACCAGGTCTTGCGGCCGAACAGCGTTTCGGTGAAGCCGTTGGCGCGCGCCTTTTCCAGCGTTTCGTTGATATAGACGCTGATGCCGGGGAAGCGCTCATAATATTTGGAGATCATGTCCTGCGCTTCGTCCGCGCTGATTTCCAGCCGGCCCGCCAGCCCCCAGCGCGAGATGCCGTAGAGAATGGCGAAGTTGATCGTCTTGGCGCGGCCGCGGGTGTCGCGATTGACCTCTCCGAACAATTCTTGGGCGGTGCGGTTGTGGATGTCCTCGCCCTGTTCGAATGCCTCCTTGAGCGCGGGCACGTCGGCCATGTGCGCGGCGAGGCGCAGCTCGATCTGGCTATAGTCGGCGGCGAGGATGACATTGCCGGGTTCGGCGACGAAGGCGTGGCGGATCTGGCGGCCGATTTCGGTGCGGATCGGGATATTCTGGAGGTTGGGGTCGGTCGAGGAGAGGCGGCCGGTCTGCGCGCCGGTCAGCGAGTAGCTGGTATGGACGCGGCCCGTATCGGCATTGATCTGCTGTTGCAGGGCGTCGGTATAGGTGGATTTGAGCTTGGAGAGCTGGCGCCATTCCAGCACCAGCCCGCAGATCGCCGAGCCTTCGGCCTTCAATTTTTCCAGCACGGTGACGTCGGTGGAATAGGTGCCGCTTTTGCCCTTCTTGCCGCCCTTCAGCCCCATTTCGTCGAACAGGACGACGCCAAGCTGCTGGGGCGATCCGATGGTGAAGGGGTGGCCGGCCAGTTCGTAGATTTCGGCTTCCAGCCCCGCCATCGATTGGGAGAAGGTGCCGGACAGGCGGGAGAGCTGCTCGCGATCGACCTTGATGCCGTGCCGCTCCATGCCTGCGACGACGGGGATCAGCGGCCGGTCGACCAGTTGATAGACGCGGGTGACGCGCTCGGCCGCCAGGCGCTGCGACAATGTGTGCCACAGCCGCCAGGTGACTTCGGCGTCCTCGGCGGCGTAGGCGGTCGCCTTGTCCAGCGGGACATGGGCGAAACTGATCGCCTTCTTGCCGGTGCCGGTCACCTCCTTGAAGCTGATGCATGTGTGCTGGAGATGCACGCTGGCCGCTTCGTCCATGCCGTGGCCGCCCAGCGACTTGCCGGCGTCGAGGTCGAAGCTCATCACCATCGAATCGTCGATCGGCGTCACCTCCAGCCCGACGCGGGCGAGGACGTTGAGGTCATATTTGATATTGTGGCCGACCTTGAGCACGGCGTCGTCGGTGAGCAGCGGGCGGAGCAGGCGGATCGCGGCGTCGAGCGGGATTTGCGGCGGCACCTCGCCGAACATGTCGTCGGCGGAGCGGTGGGCGAGCGGGATGTAGCAGGCGCGGCCCGGCCCGGTGGACAGGCTGATGCCGACCAGGCCCGATTCCATGCTGTCGAGGCTGTCGGTTTCGGTGTCGACCGCAACGACGCCCAGCGCCTGCGCTTCGGCGATCCAGGCTTCCAGTTGCGCGACCGTGGTGACGGTTTCGTAGAGGGCGCAGTCGATCGGGGGATGTTCGACGGTGGCTGGGGCGGCGGGGGCTGCGGTCGTGGCGGCGACGCTGGCTACTGCGACGGCGGCGGCGGGCGCGCCGAGGCGATTGAGCAGCGTCTTGAAGCCGTGGTGGGACAGAAATTGCTGGAGCGGTTCCTTGGGGATGCCCTTGAGCGTCAGGTCTTCGAGCGGTTCGGGGAGGTCCATGCTGTCGTGCAGCGCCACCAGCCGCCGCGACAGCCGCGCCATATCGGCATGGGCGATGAGGTTTTCCTGCATCTTCGACTTCTTCATGGCGGGCGCGGCGGTCAGCACGCTTTCCAGGTCGCCATATTCGGTGATGAGCTTCGATGCGGTCTTGGGGCCGATGCCCGGCACGCCGGGGACATTGTCGACGCTGTCACCCATCAGCGCCAGCACGTCGCCCAGTTGTTCGGGCTGCACGCCGAACTTGCCCATGACATAGTCGGCGCCGCGCCGCTCATTCTTCATCGTGTCGTACATGTCGACGCCGGGCTGGATCAACTGCATCAGATCCTTGTCGGAGCTGACGATGGTGACGTGCCAGCCGGCCGCGACCGCCGCTCTGGTATAGGTGGCGATGATGTCGTCCGCCTCGAACCCGGCTTCCTCGATACAGGGGAGGGAGAAGGCGCGGGTCGCGTCGCGGATCATCGGAAATTGCGGGACCAGATCTTCCGGCGCGGGCGGTCGGTTCGCCTTATACTGGTCGTACATGTCGTTGCGGAAGGTGTGCGAACCCTTGTCCAGCACCACCGCCAGATGGGTCGGCCCTTCCGCCTTGCCCAGTTCCTCGGCCAGCTTCCAGAGCATGGTGGTATAGCCATAGACAGCGCCGACCGGCTGGCCATGCTGGTTGGTGAGCGGGGGAAGCTGGTGATAGGCGCGGAAGATATAGCCGCTGCCATCGACGAGATAGAGGTGATTCTGGGTCATGCGAGGGAGATAGCGGGTTACGCGCCGCCCCTCCAGTGGTCAGGACCAGTCGCGCGTCAATGCCTCCGCCGTGGCGTCCATCAGGCGGGGTTCGCCGCTGCCGGTCAGCGCATAGGACATGTCGCCGCGCCGCCAATAGGCGACCGATTCCGCGCCTTCCTGGACGGCATCGGGGCGTTCGGGCGCGCGGCTGCGGTCGCGCAGCGCGAAGAGCGAGAAATTCTTGCCCCCTTCGGTCTTCACCGCCACCACCAAAGCGGGGCCGCGCTCGGTCGGGAAGAGCTGGACGTCGGTGACGCGCCAGTCGGCGGGGAAGTGGGGCATGGCGATGCGGGTGTTGGTCGCTATTTCGCGCGCGTCATATTTGGGGGTTTCGACCTGCGAGACCATGGATGCGCGCATCATCGCGATGCGATGGCTGTTGACGGCATAATCGACATAGTCGGGCGGGCCGGACGGACGCAGGAAGACCAGCGCCAGACCGGCGGCGGCCGCAAGCGGGGCGACCAGCGGCAGGGCGCGGCGCCAGCGCGATCGCAGGGGCGCGGCCGGCAACAGGGCGGCGGCATCGGCCATGGCCGGCGGCGGGGCGGCGGGCCGGGGCGCCATCAGCCGAAGCGCGCTGCGGGTGGAGAGGTCGGCCATCACCTGCGCCGCCTGATCGGGATGGCGGGACAGGTGGGTTTCCACCACGAAGCGGCGGGAAAGGTCGAGCTGGTCGTCGACATAGGCGTCGATCTCCAGCGCGTTCACGTCATTGGTCATCATGTCCTCCCACCAGCCGCAGATGCGGACGGCCTGTTCCTGATTGTCCGTCCCGCAGCGCGGCGCGCGCCCGTGACAGGCGCGACATCACCGTGCCGATCGGCACGCCCAATATGTCGGCGGCCTGTTGATAGCTCAGCCCCTCGATCGCGGTCAGGTGCAGTGCCGCGCGCTGGGCGTCGGGCAGGGCGGCGAAACCCTGCGCGATCTCGGCCAGCCGCACATGCTCCTCCTGCTGCGGATCGATGCTGGATAGCAAGGTCTGGGCGAAGCGATCGTTTCGGCGCGTTTCGGCGGCCTGGCGGCGCTTGGCCGACACGAAGACATTGTGGACGATCGCCAGCAGCCAGCGGGTTCGGCTGCGTTCCGGCTGATAGGTCGCCCGACGCTCGATCGCGCGGAGGAGGGCGTCCTGCACGACATCGTCGGCGTCGGACTCATCGCGGGCGAGCGCGCGGGCGTAGCGGCGCATCGCCAGCAGGTCCGCTTCCATGTCGCGCGCATCGTCCATCGCTCGCTTATCCCGTTCCGGAGCGTGCCGGGCAAGGCGCGATCGCGAGCGGCGGGGCACGATCGGGCAGCAGCGCCGCATAGGCGCACACCACGGCGTCCAGCACATCGTCCCAGCGATGATGGCTGGCGGCCAAAGCAGCGGCCTGCCGCAGCCGTGCGAGCCGGGCGGGCGATGCGATCAGCGCCGATGCGGCGTCGGCATAGGCGTCCACATCGGCGGGGGGCAGCAACAGGCCGGTACGGCCCTGATCGATCAGGCTGGCGGCGCTGGGCACATCGGCCGACAGCACCGCCAGGCCGGACGCCATCGCCTCCAGATTGACGTTGCCGAAGGCTTCGGTGACGCTGGGGTTGATGAGCAGGTCCGCGCTCGCCACCGCACGGCCGAGATCGATGCCGCTCAGATGGCCGATGAAGGTCGCATTGGGCAGGCGTTGGGCCAGCCAGGATCGCGCCGGCCCGTCGCCGACGACCAAGGGGCGGACCTGATGGCCGCGCGCCCGGATCGCGGCGATGGCGTCGGCGAAGATGCCGAGTCCCTTTTCCAGCACCAGCCGGCCGAAGAAAAGCGGCACGACATCCTGTTCGTCATAACCCAGTGCGGCGCGCAATGCGGGATCGCGCAGCGTCGGCGCGAACTGATGCGGGTCGATCCCGCGTCCCCACACCGACACGCGCGCCGCGCCGTGGCGCGCCGCCATCTCGGCGTTGATCGGCGGGGTGGGCGCCAATATGTGATCGGCGTCGCCATAGAAACGGTCGAGATAGCGTTCCATCGCGCCGCGCAGGAAGCCGAGCCGATAATAGTCGAGATAGGTTTCGAACCGCGTGTGCAGGCTGGCGATAACGGGGATGCCACGCGCGCGCGCATGTTTCTGCGCCTGCCGGCCCAGCAGATCGGGGGCGGACAGATGGACGATGTCCGGCGCGAAGGCGTCGAGGTCGCGGCGCACCCCGCGCGTCAGCCCGATGGCGAGGCGATATTCGGGCCGCCCCGGCAGGCTGAGGGAAGGCACCGAGCGAATGTCGCCGATGGAGGCGAAGGCGGGTCGCGGGGCGGTGGGCGAATAGATGCGCACCTGCGCGCCGACCCGATGCAGGAGATGGCCGACCAGCCGGTTGAGCGCCCGGTTGGCGCCGTCGCGCACGCAGTCATAATTGCCGGAGAACAGCGCGACGCGGATGGCCGGGCGACGATCGGCCGGCAATGGCGGGCGGATCGGGACGACGCTGGACGGGGTCGGGGGAGGAAAAAGGGCAGTCATGCCCCCTATACGCCTGCCAGGATCGCCTTATTCCCCTGCTGACTGACCGCTCGAACATTTCTGCATCATTTCCGGTAACATGGCGCATAAGGGCGGGGGCATGAGGGGGAAATGACGATGCGACTGCGGCGGACGATGCGGACGGCGGTGACGGCTATCATGGGGGCAGGCGCCGCCTGGTCGGGCGTGGCTCTTGCGCAGGATGCGCGCGATCTGTGCGCCGACCGGCCGGGTCTGGGTACGCCGGCCTGCACCGTGGACACGGGGCGCGTGGTGGTGGAACTGGGGCTGGGCGACTGGACACGCGAAAAGGATGCATCGAGCCGGACTGACACGATCCAGGCAGGCGACGCGCTGGTGCGGCTGGGGCTGGGCGATCATCTGGAAGCGCAGATCGGCTGGACCGCCTATGGCCATGTCCGCACGCGTGACCGGCCGAGCGGTGCGGTGGAGAAGGATAGCGGGGTGGGCGACGTGCAGGTGGCGCTGCGCCGGAACCTGTCCAATCCCGACGGGTCAGGCTTTTCAATCGCGATCATGCCCTATGTGTCGTTGCCGGCCGGCGGATCGGCGATCGGCGACGGCGACTGGGGCGCGGGGCTGATCGTGCCGGTCAGCTTCGACCTTGGCGGCGGCTTTTCGCTGGGGCTGACCCCGGAAATCGATGCGGCGGTGGATGAGGACCGGTCGGGCCGTCACTTCGCCTATGGCAGCGTCGCGGGGCTGGGCTTTTCGCTGAGCGACAGCGTGTCGGGCGCGATCGAGGCGCAAGTGACGCGCGACGACGATCCGGCCGGCCATGCCACCGAGGCGCTGGGCGGCCTGTCCTTCGCCTGGCAGCCGTCGGACGACATGCAGTTCGATATCGGCGCCAATATCGGGCTGAACGCGGACAGCCCCGACAGCGAAGTCTATCTGGGCGTGGTGCGGCGCTTCTGAAGGCGGAATCTACCGCGGTTCGTGGTTCGCCGCGACCGCCTTCGCCACTGCCTGCATCAGCGCCCAGCGTTCGGGGATCGACACGGTAGTCGATCCGATCATCACCGCCACGGCATAGCTGGCGCCGTCGGGTGCGGTCATGATGCCGATATCGTTGAAGCCGGTCGAACGGGGCGGAAGATCCTGGCCGGTGCCGGTCTTGTGCAGATAGGACCAGCCCGGTGGCACGCCGCCCTTGATCCGTTGCGGCCCGGTCTTGGCCTCCGACATGATCGACAGCAGCAGGCGCGAGGAGGCCGGGGAGAGCATCTGGTTCTCCTTCAGCTTCGCGAGCGCCTGCACGATCGAGGAGGGAGCCGCGCCGTCGGGCGGGCTGGCGAGATAATTGTCGAGCGCTTTCACCCGCACCGACATGGGCAGCTTGTTGCGGGCGGCATAGAAATTGCGGCCGATCGAATAATCCTGCCGCCAGTCCAGACCCGCGGTCGCCGATTGCAGCAGCCGTTCGCCGGGGCCGAAGCGAATATCCTTGATCATCCGCCGCGCCAGATAGCTGCGCACCGCCTCCGGCCCGCCGACCGCGCGCAGCAGCGTGTCGTTGGCGGTATTGTCGCTCTGCGTCATCGCGCGGCGCATCAGGTCGGAATAGCTGGTGGTCCAGCCGTCATTCTGCGCCACCAGCGCCGCGCTCGGCTGGTGGAACAGGGTCAGGTCGTTGCGGGTGATGGTGGTCGTGTCGGTGATGCGCAGCTTGCCGCGATCCACCGCGTCGAGGAAGGTCATCGATACCCAGAGCTTCGATACGCTCTGTTGCGGGAACAGCGACGTGCCGTTCCACGCCACGGTCCAGTCCGCGCCGATGCGGCGCACGGCGATGCCCACCTTGCCATGGAAGCTTTGGCCGAGGTTGCGCACGACGCTGACCAGCGCCGGGGGCGGCGCTTCATTCTGGTCGATGTCGCGATAGGGCAGCGGCGGGTTGGCGACCGGCCGGATCGGCCATGTGTTGGTGGTGGGTTGCGGTTTTTGCGGCACGGCGGCAGCGGCCTGCGCGCGTGGCGGCTCCGGCGCGCTCACACAGGCCGACAGCGCCGCGATCAACAGGACCAGGCGCGCAGAACCGCCCCGGTTTTTATGCAATGTCATTAGCGTCCCCGCACTCTCTTGGCGTCATAGGGGCGGGACGCCGGTCGCCCGGCAAGACCCATGCGACGAATGATTCCACAAATGCGATGTAAGGAGGATGAACGATGCAACCGCTTGCCGGGACACGCTATCGCTCAGTTGCGGTTCAGGGCCGGACGGGCAAGAAGGCGGCATGATCGATACAAGGATGGACAGGCGCGCGCTGATGTTGGGCGCGCTGGCGACAGGCGGTGCTTTGTGGAGCGGGGTGGCGCAGGCCGCGCCCTTCGCATCACGCCGGATCGCCATGAATATCCGCGGGGAAGGGGGCGATGTCGTCCTGATCCCCGGCCTGGCCAGCGGTCCCGGCATCTGGAACGGGGTGCTGGGCGGGGTGCCGGGCTATCGCTATCATCTGGTCCATGTACGCGGTTTTGCCGGCTTGGCCGCGGAGGCCAATGCCAGCGGCGGGCTGCTCCAGCCGATCGCGGACGAGATCGCGCGTTATATCGCCGCGGCCGGGCTGAAGCGGCCGGCGATCGTCGGCCATAGCATGGGCGGCACGCTGGCGATGCTGCTGGGCCTGAAGGGGTTGGCGAACCGGGTGATGGTGGTCGATATGCTGCCCGCCGGCGCGGCGATGGTGGGCGGCACGGCCAGCGGCATGGGCTTTCTGGCCGACCAGCTCAGCGGCTATCTGACCGGCACGCTGGCGGGACGACGCTATCTGGCGCAGATGGTCGCGCAGACGCCCGGCGCCAGGGGCAGCGACCCCGATGTCATCGCCAATGCGCTGCGCGACCTGGCCAATATCGACCTTGCGCCCCAATTGCCGCGGCTCGCCGCGCCGCTGGAGGTGGTCTATGCCGTGGGTAGCGACGCCGGGCAGGCCGCCGCCATCGCCAGCCGCTTCCGCGCCGCCTATGCGCCGCGCAAAGCCACTTTGCTGAAAGCGATCGGGCCGAGCGGCCATATGGTGATGGGCGACCAGCCGGCGCGCTTCAATGCGGTATTGAAGGATTTCTTGAGTTAAGGCGCCAATACCGTGTCGACCGCTTCTGCCAAGGTTTCGGGATAGTCGAGCGTATAGTGCAGGCCGCGGCTTTCCTTTCGGTGGAGGGCGGAGCGGACGATCAGCCGCGCGACCTCCAGCAGGTTGCGCAGTTCGATCAGGTCGGGTGTGACGCGGAAATTGCCGTAATAATCGTCCACTTCCTGCGCCAGCAGGGCGACACGATGCTGTGCGCGCTCCAGCCGCTTGGTGGTGCGGACGATGCCGACATAGTCCCACATGAAGCGGCGGATTTCCTTCCAGTTATGCTGGACGATAACCTCTTCGTCGCTGTTGGTGACGCGGCTTTCGTCCCAGGGCCGGATCGGCGGCGGGGCGGGCAGCTCGTCCCAATGGGCGCGGATATGTTTCGCCGCCGCCTCGCCGAAGACGAAACATTCGAGCAGCGAGTTGGAGGCGAGGCGGTTGGCGCCGTGCAGGCCGCTTTCGGTGACTTCGCCCGCCGCATAGAGGCCGGGCAGGTCGGTGCGGCCGTCGAGGTCGATCACCACGCCGCCGCAGGTATAATGTTGGGCGGGCACGACCGGGATCGGCTCCTTGGTGATGTCGATGTCGAGGTCCAGCAGGCGGGCGTAGATGGTCGGGAAATGATGCCGGACGAACGCCGGGTCTTTATGGCTGATGTCGAGATGGACATAGTCGAGGCCGAGGCGCTTGATCTCATGGTCGATGGCGCGGGCGACGATGTCGCGCGGGGCCAGTTCCTCACGCGGGTCGAAGCGGGGCATGAAGCGCTCGCCGCCGCCCGGCACGCCGGGGGGAAGCTTGAGGTGGCCGCCTTCGCCGCGCACGGCTTCTGTAATCAGGAAATTCTTGATCTCCAGATTATAGAGGCAGGTCGGGTGGAACTGGTTCATCTCCATGTTCGACACGCGGCAGCCCGCGCGCCAGGCCATGGCGATGCCGTCGCCGGTCGCGCCCCGCGGCGCGGTGGAAAAGAGATAGGTGCGGCCCGCGCCGCCGGTGCACAGGATCGTCGCCTTGCCGAGCAGCGCATCCACCCGCTTGGTCTTCTTGTTGAAGGCGTAGACGCCCCAGACATGGCCGTCCCCCGAATAGCGTTCGCCATGGCGGGAGGTGATGAGGTCGATCGCGATCAGATCCTCAACCAAGGTGATGTTGGGATTGGCGCGGGCGGCCTTCAAGAGCGCGATCTGTACGGCATGGCCGGTGGCGTCGTCGACATGGACGATGCGGCGATGACTGTGGCCGCCCTCGCGCGTCAGATCCCAGCGCTTGCCAAAGGCTTCGCCACCGTTGAAGGGGACGCCGAGGTCGGCGAGCCGCTCGATCGCGGCGGGGGCCTGGGAGACGACGAATTCGACGGTGGCGCGATCGTTCAGGCCTGCGCCCGCGACCATCGTATCCTCGACATGCGCCTCGAAACTGTCACCCGCGTCGAGTACGGCGGCGATACCGCCCTGCGCCCAGTTGGTGGAGCCACCATCGAGCGCGCCCTTGGCCAGCACCAGCACCTTGCGGTCCTGCGCGAGGTTGATGGCGGCCGTCAGCCCGGCCGCGCCGGAACCGATGATGATGACGTCGTGGGTGGTGGTGGTCATCGTCGTCCTACATGCTCTTTTACCGTTTGCCCTGAGCGAAGCCGAAGGGTTCGACCGAACGGAGTGAGGTTTTGCCTTCGCTACGCTCAGGCGAGGGCTTCGACAAGCTCGGCCCGAACGGAGAAAGTTTCTAAGCGGCCGCCGTCAGGTTGAGGAAGACATCCTCCAGGTCCGGGTCGCGCGTGACCACGTCGACGATGGCGAGGCCGCTGGCCTGCACCGCGCTCAGCACCTGGCCGGCATTGGCGCGGTCCTTCATATAGGTGATGGTCAGGGTGCGGTCGCCCGACAGTTCGACCTTTTCGAAACAGGGGGCCTGCGGCGCGGCGGTCAGGTCGCGGTCGACCGTCACCTGCACCACCTTTTCCTGCGCCATGGCGATCAGCTCGCGGGTCGGCTTGTCGGTGATGACCTTGCCATGGTTGATGATGCCGATGCGGTCGCACAATTGCTCGGCTTCTTCCAGATAATGGGTGGTCAGCACGATCGTCACGCCCAGCGCGTTCAATTCGCGGACATAGGCCCACAGTTGCTGGCGCAATTGCACGTCCACGCCCGCGGTCGGCTCGTCCAGCACCAGGATCGGCGGGCTATGCACCATCGCCTTGGCCACCAGCAGGCGGCGCTTCATGCCGCCCGACAGCGTGCGGGCATAGGCATGGGCCTTGTCGTCCAGATGCACCGCGCGCAGCAATTCCATCGTGCGGCGGCGGTCCTTGGGCACGCCGTAGAAGCCGGCCTGATTTTCCAGCGTTTCGAACGGGGTGAAGAAGGGGTCGAAGACGATCTCCTGCGGCACGATGCCGATGCTGTTCTTCGCATTGCGCGGGTGCGCGTCGATGTCGAAGCCCCAGATGCTGACGTCGCCCGCCGTCTTGTTCACCATGCCGGCCAGAATATTGATCGTGGTCGACTTGCCCGCGCCATTGGGGCCGAGCAGGCCGTAAATCTGTCCGCGCGGGATGGACAGGTCGATCCCGTCGAGTGCGCGCTTGCCGCCCTTATAGACTTTGGTGAGGTTGCGGATCTGGATGGCGGCGGGGGCAGGGCTGTCGGTCATGGCTCAACTCTATGGGGATCGAAGCCGGCAAAAGGAAGAGGATCAAAACTCGTCCGCGATATCCATCAGGCCCAGCAGCTTCTTCGGTGCGATCTGGCGCCAGCTTGCGCGGAGGCGTTCGGCGATATGATCCCAGTCGGTGTCGCCCAGGTCGAGGCGGATGCCGACCCATTCGGTGCCGAAATAGGCGGGGCGGTAATAGCGTTCCGGGTCGGCTTCCATCAGCGTCGCCTGTTCTTCCGGCGCGGTGGTCTTCACCAGCACGGCGATGATTCCGTCGCCATGATGGTCGCGGGTGAAATAGGCGAACTTCTTGCCCTTCACGACGCCGAAACAGGGCATGCCGTGCGAGACGATCTCGTCCGCCTGCGGCAGGGCGAGCGCGGCTTCGCGCACCTTGCCCAGCAGCCAGTCGGGCTGGCGTTCGCGGGTGACGAAGTCGGCAAGGGTGCGGGAGTAGAGCTGATGCTCCGCGATGAGGATGCGGGCGGCGAGGCTGTCTTGCGTGTCGCCGGGCAGGATCGCCACCGGTGTCTGGCCCAGCACTGGGCCGTCGTCCAGTTCGGCCGTGACGATATGGACCGAGCAGCCGGCATGGCTGTCGCCTGCGTCGATCGCGCGTCGGTGGGTGTCGAGGCCCTTATATTTGGGCAGCAGGCTGGGGTGGATGTTGAGCATCCGGTTGTCCCAGCCAGCGACGAACGCGGGGGACAGGAGGCGCATGTAACCGGCGAGCGCGACATAATGGACGCCCGCCGCGCGAAGTTGCGCGTCGATGATCTGGTCGAATTCGGCGCGTTTGAGGCCTTTGTGGCTCTGGCCGAAGGTGGGGATGCCCTCTGCGGCGGCGAGGGTCAGGCCGGGGGCTTGCGGATCGTTGGCGGCGACCAGGACGATCTCATAGGGGCAGTCGGGCGCCTTGGCGGCATAGAGCAGGGCCGCCATGTTGGAGCCGCGGCCGGAAATCAGGACGCCGACTTTTGCTTTGTGCATATCCGACATGCCCTCCCCTAACCCCTCCCTGAAGGGAGGGGGATTATTAGATCAGCCCAGATGCGTCGCCGACCAGTCGGCCTTGGCGCTCCAGGTTTCCGTGCTGCCCTTGACGGTGCAGCCCTTTTCGCCTTCGTTCACCGCGCCGATGCGGAAGACGGTTTCGCCTGCATCCTCCAGCGCCTTGGTGACGGCGGCGACATGGGCTTCGTCCACGGCCAGCACCATGCCGACGCCGCAGTTGAAGGTGCGCGCCATTTCTTCCGGCTCGATATGGCCCTGCGCCTGGAGGAAGGCCATCAGGCGCGGCTGTTCCCAGGCGTCGGCGTCGACCGTGGCGTGGCAGCCATCGGGCAGGACGCGAGGGATATTTTCGAGCAGGCCGCCGCCGGTGATATGGGCGAGGGCGTGGATCATGCCGGCGCGGACCAGCGGCAGCAGGCTCTTCACATAGATTTTCGTCGGCGCCATCAGCGCGTCGATCAGCAATATGTCCTGATCAAAGATCGCCGGGCGATCCAGCCGCCAGCCCTTGTCGGAGGCGAGGCGGCGGACCAGCGAGAAGCCGTTGGAGTGGACGCCGGAAGAGGCGAGGCCGATCAGGACGTCGCCGGCCGTCACCTTGTTGCCGGTCAGCGCCTTGGCGCGTTCGACCGCGCCGACGCAGAAGCCGGCGAGATCATAGTCGCCCGGACCGTACATGCCCGGCATTTCGGCGGTTTCGCCGCCGATCAGCGCGCAGCCGGCCATGCGGCACCCCTGCGCGATGCCGGCGATAACGCGCTCGGCGACGCCGCTCTCCAGCTTGCCGGTGGCGTAATAGTCAAGGAAGAACAGGGGCTCGGCGCCCTGCACGATCAGGTCGTTGGCGCACATGGCGACCAGGTCGATGCCGACGCCGTCATGGCGGTCATGGTCGATCGCGAGCTTCAGCTTGGTGCCCACGCCGTCATTGGCGGCGACCAGCAGGGGATCGTCATAGCCCGCAGCCTTGAGATCGAAAAAGCCGCCGAAGCCGCCCAGTTCGGCGTCGGCGCCGGGGCGGCGGGTGGCCTTGGCCAGGGGGGCGATGGCGCGGACAAGGGCGTTGCCCGCGGCGATGTCGACGCCGGCCTTGGCGTAGCTGTAGGATTCGTTCTCGCTCATAGTTCCGGCCCCTAGAGCAAAGGCGCGGAAAACGGAACCTTCGATGTAAAGGGCATATCTTCTGGCATGGAGGTGGGGATAAGTCTCGCGTTGCCGCTTGGCATGGCGGGCAATTGTCGCCAAAAGGGCGCGCGTGAGCCTGAGCCAGACCATTTCCCGCCCCGCAGCCCTGTTGCGCCTGCTCTCGCGGCCCGTCCAGATTGCGATCGCCATCGCATTGGGCCTGGCCGCAGCGGCCCTGTTCGCGCAGATGGAAGGCGAGCGCGGCGTGCCGCCGATCGCCAGCGGCGGCGATTTCGAGGTGCGCGGGGTCAAGGTGGACGTGTTCGCCAAGGATGCCGACAGCGCCCGCTATGCCGGCTGGCGCATGGCGCAGCGACAGGCGTGGCGGATGCTGTGGACCCGCACCCATGGCGGTGGCGGCGCGCCGGCTTTGTCCGATTCGCAGCTTGAGGCGATGATCTCCGGCATCGAGATCGATTATGAGCAGGCCGGGCCGACCCGCTATGTCGCGACGCTGGGCATCTTGTTCGACCGCGCGCGGACGGGCGCGGTGCTGGGCGTGTCGGGCAATGTGATGCGATCGCCGCCGCTGCTGGTGATCCCGGTGCTGTGGGACGGCGGATCGGCCGTATCCTATGAACGCACCAACGAATGGCAGAAGGCCTGGGCGCGATACCGCACCGGCGACAGCGCGATCGACTATGTCCGGGTGGCCGGATCGATCGCCGATCCCATACTGCTGAACGCTGGCCAGACCGGGCGGCGCGGGCGCTTGTGGTGGCGCGTGCTGCTCGACCAATATGGCGCCGCCGATGTGGTGATCCCGATCGCGCGGCTCGACCGGGCCTATCCCGGCGGGCCGGTGACCGGCACCTTCACCGCGCGCTACGGCCCCGACAACAGCCTGATCGGCAGCGTGACGCTGCGCGCGTCCAACGACAGCGGCTTGCCCAAGATGATGGACGAGGGCGCACGGCGGATCGACGAACTCTATATCCGGGCGCTCAACGACGGCCGCCTGCGGCCTGACCCGTCGCTCATCATCGAGGAGCCGGTCGATCCGGCCGCGCTGGAAATCGAGAATGCGGTCGAGGCGCCGGTCGAGGCGGTGGAACTGCCGAGCGTGGCGTCCAGCGGCACGAGCTTTTCGATTCAGTTCGACACGCCTGACGTCGGGTCGATCGGCGCCGGCGAATCGACGGTGCGGTCGATCCCCGGCGTGCGCACCGCCAATACAAGCAGCCTGGCGCTGGGCGGGACGTCGGTGATGCAGGTCAGCTTCGACGGAACGGTCGACATGCTGCGCGCAGGGTTGCAGGCGCGCGGCTATAGCGTCGCGGTGTCCGGCACGACGCTGCGGATTACGCGGCGACAGGCGTCCCCGCCCCCGCAATGACCCAGATCAGCCTGCCCTTCGAATGGCATGGTGGCGCGGGTGATGGCGACTTTCTGGTCAGCGACGCCAACGCCCAGGCCGTCGCGCATCTGGAACGGTGGCGCGAATGGCCGCTGTCGGTGAGCGTGCTGACCGGCCCGCCGCGGTCCGGCCGGTCCACGTTGGCGCGCCATTTCGCGCAGATGAGCGGCGGCGAGATCATCGACGACGCGCAGGGACAGGACGAACATGGGCTGTTCCACGCCTGGAACGCGGCGCAGACCGAGCGGCGGCCGTTGCTGATGGTGGGGCTGGCGCCGCCGGCAAGCTGGACCGTGGCGCTGCCCGATCTGCGATCGCGGCTGGCCGCGGCGCCCCATGTCGCGATATTGGAGCCGGACGAGGCGCTGGCCCGCGCGCTGATCGAGCGGGCGTTCGACACCGCCGGGGCGGGCTATGCCGCCGACCTGCCCGACTGGCTGCTGCGCCGGGTCGAGCGCAGCTATGGCGGACTCGCGGCGGTAACGCAGTTGCTTGATCGCGCCGCACTGTCATCTGGACGCAAGATTTCTGTCGCAATGGCGAAAGAGGCTCTGCAAGCCGCAGGCTTTCTGCCTATAGTCCCGCCCGATCCCCCTCCTCAGCAACGCGAGTAATCCGTGGCCGAAGCCGATCCCTCCGCCAGCCTGGCGCTGCCCAGCGACCGCTATTTCAATCGCGAGCTGTCCTGGCTGGCGTTCAACCAGCGGGTGCTGGAAGAGGCGATGAACCGCGCCCATCCGCTGCTGGAGCGGTTGCGCTTCCTGTCCATATCCGGCGCGAACATGGACGAATTCTTCTCCGTCCGGGTCGCGGGGCTGAAGGGCCAGCAATTGCAGGATGTCGACCTGCGCTCCGCCGACGGGCTGACACCGGCGCAGCAGCTCGCGGCGCTGACCGAGGAAAGCACGCGGCTGATGGTCGCGCAGCAGAAGGTGTGGGGGGCGGTCCATGACGAACTGGCGCAGGTGGGCATCGAGGTCATCGGCCCGGCGAGCGAGATGGACGCGGCCTGCGGCCAATGGCTGCGCGAGCATTTCCTGACGCAGATCTTTCCGATCCTGACGCCGCAGGCGCTGGATCCGGCCCATCCCTTCCCCTTCATCCCCAATCAGGGGCTGTCGATCATCTTCGATCTGGAACGGCTGTCGGACAAACAGCCGATTCGCGAGCTGGTGATGATCCCGCCGACGCTGACTCGGTTCGTGCGGATTCCCGGCGATCCGGCGCGCTATATGGCGCTGGAGGCGGTGATCCGGCGTTTTTCGGCCGACCTGTTCCCCGGCTATCGCGTCCGCAACAGCGGCGTGTTCCGCATCATCCGCGACAGCGACATCGAGATCGAGGAAGAGGCCGAGGATCTGGTCCGCCATTTCCGCAGCGCGATCAAGCGGCGTCGGCGCGGTCGGGTGATCCGCATGGAGATTGAGGAGCGCATCCCCGAACCGGTCGAGGAGATGTTGCAGGACATGCTCCAGGGCCATGAAGCGGTGGTGGTTGAGGTGGAGGGGTTCGTCGGCATCGGCGACCTGTCCGGCATCGTCGACGCCGACCGGCCCGATTTGAAGTTCGAGCCTTATGCGCCGCGCTTTCCCGAGCGTATCCGCGAATATGGCGGCGACTGTTTTGCCGCGATCCGGGCCAAGGACATCGTCGTCCACCATCCCTATGAGGCGTTCGACGTCGTCGTATCCTTCCTGAAACAGGCGGCGGTCGACCCGGATGTGGTGGCGATCAAGCAGACGCTGTATCGCGCGGGCAAGCAGTCGGCGATCATCCGCGCGCTGATCGACGCGGCGGAGGCGGGCAAGTCGGTAACCGCCGTGGTCGAGTTGAAGGCGCGGTTCGACGAGGAACAGAATCTGATGTGGGCCGACGCGCTGGAGCGCGCGGGCGTGCAGGTGGTCTATGGCTTCATCGACTGGAAGACCCACGCCAAGATTTCGATGGTGATCCGGCGCGAGGGCGAGCAGTTCCGCAGCTACTGCCATTTCGGCACGGGCAATTATCACCCGATCACGGCACGCATCTATACGGACCTCAGCTTCTTCACCGCCGATCCGGCCTATAGCCGGGACGCAGCGGCGCTGTTCAACTATATCACCGGCTATGTCGAGCCGGAGCGGCTGGAAAAGCTGGTCATGTCGCCGCGCGACCTGCGCGACACGCTGTGCCGCCTGATCGACGCGGAAATCGATCATGCCCGCGCCGGGCGGCCCGGCACCATCTGGGCCAAGATGAACAGTCTGGTCGATCCGGCGATGATCGAGAAACTCTATGCGGCGAGCAATGCGGGGGTCCAGATCGACCTGATCGTGCGGGGCATATGCTGCCTGCGGCCTGGGGTGCCGGGCATGTCGGACAATATCCGGGTGAAGTCGATCGTCGGCCGTTTCCTGGAGCATAGCCGCATCGCCGTGTTCGGCAACGGCAAGGCGCTGCCCAATAATGGCGCGAAGGTCTTCATCAGTTCGGCCGACTGGATGCAGCGCAATTTCGACCGGCGGGTCGAGTTCATGGCGCCGATCGAGAATCCGACCGTGCATGACCAGATATTGGACCAGGTGATGGTCGCCAACCTGATCGACACCGAACAGAGCTGGTCGCTGGACAACGAGGGCCATTATACGCGGCTGGAACCGGGCGACAGGCCATTCAACCTGCATCGATATTTCATGACCAACCCGTCGCTGTCCGGGCGCGGCGCGGCGCTGGACAATGAGGCGGTGCCGACATTGCGCCTGAGCGGGCGCGCCTGATGAATTCGATGCTCAGCCGCGTTCGCGCCGTCGCCGAAAGCATGGCGACGTCGCCCGAGCCGGCCCATGCCCGGACCGCGATCATCGACATCGGGTCGAACAGCGTGCGCCTGGTGGTGTATGACGGGCCGCGGCGCATCCCCTTCATCCTGTTCAATGAAAAGGTGATGGCGGGGCTGGGCGCGTCGCTGGCGAAGACGGGGGCGATCGAGCCGGAGGCGATGGACCGCGGCCTGCGCGCCGTGGGCCGTTTCGCCCATCTATGCCGCGCGATGAAGGTGACCGAGATACGCTGCGTCGCCACCGCGGCGGTGCGGGATGCGACCAACGGGGCCGCGTTCATCGCCCGCGCGAAGGATATGGGCCTGACCGTCGAATTGCTGACCGGCGCGCAGGAGGCGATCGGCGCGGCGATGGGCGTGTTGTCGGGCATTCCCCATGCCGACGGCATCGTCGGCGACTTGGGGGGGGGCAGCCTGGAGCTGGCGCGCATCAGGGGCGGGGCGGTGGAGCAGACGATCTCGCTGCCGCTTGGGGTGCTGCGTCTGCCGCAGATTCGGGCCAAGGGGTCGCGGATTCTGGAGCGGCAGGTGGTCAAGATGCTGGAGAAGGCGGGATGGACGCCGGAACCGGACCTGCCCTTCTATCTGGTCGGCGGGTCGTGGCGCGCGCTGGCGCGGTTCGACATGCAGTTGACCAGCTTTCCGCTGCCCGTCGTCCATCAATATGAGATGACCGCCGCGCGGGCCGAGCAACTGACCCGGATCGTCAGCCATGTCGATCGGACGCGGTTGAAGCAGATTCCGGCGATGACGGGATCGCGCGTGCCGACGCTGCCCGATGCCGCGGCCCTGCTGTCGGTCGTGGTGCGGCAGTTGAAGTCGAGCCGGCTGGTGGTGTCGGCCTATGGCCTGCGCGAAGGGCTGCTCTATGAGGATCTGCCGGAGGATATCCGGGCGCACGACCCGCTGCTGGTTGCGGCCGAGGCGGAAGGGGAGGCGCAGTCGCGTTTTCGCGGCCATGGCGACCGGATCGACAAGTGGATCGCACCGCTGTTCGCCGACGACGATGCCGCCGCCCGCCGCATCCGCCGGGCTGCCTGCCTGCTGGCCGATGTCGGCTGGCGCGCCAATCCCGATTTCCGGGCCGAGCGCGGCGTGGAGATCGCGCTGCACAGCAATTGGGTGGGGATCACCGCACCGGAAAGGGCGATGCTGGCGCAGGCGCTGCACAGCCATTTCGGCGGCGGCATGGGCTGTCCGCCGGGCGTGGAGCGGCTGGCGAAGCCCGAAGAATTGCGTCGCGCGGCCCTGTGGGGGCTGGCCATCCGTCTGGCCCAGCGCCTGTCGGGCGGGGTCGAAGGGCCGCTGGCCGTGTCGCAACTCAGCCGGACGGAGGGGCAGATCGATTTGCAACTGCGCGACGAGGACGCCGACCTCTATGGCGAGACGGTCGAGCGCCGCCTGCGCAACCTGGCGCAGGCGATGGGGGTCAAATATCGCTTGTTCGCGGGGTAGGGTGCCCACCCCTCTTCCAACTTCGCCTAGCCGCTACGCGGCAAGGCTGCGTATCCTTCTCCCCCACGGGAAGAAGGTGAAGGAGCGCCGCTTGTGACTCTTCCCCCACTGCGTAATTGCCGGTAAGGGCGGCCGATGACTGCATCTTCCGCGCCCATCAGCCGTTCGCTCTTCGGATTCTCGATCTTCTATGGCGGTATGGTCTGCATTGCCGGGGTGCTGGGCAACAAGCAGGTGGCGCTGGGGCCGTTGGCGGGGATCGGGCCGATGGTCGGGCTGGGGCCGCTGGCGGTGGAGGCGGGGATCTTCGCCTTCCTGCTGCTGGTCACGATTTCCAGCGCGGTGGCGGAACTGCATGGCCGGGCGGTCGCCAACCGGCTGGTGCAGATCGGCTTCCTGCCGCTGATCGCGTCGATCCTGCTGTCGATCGTCGTGCTGGCCGCGCCGGCGGCGGGCGACATGGACCCCAAAAGGGCCGAAGCCTTCGCCATGATGATGGGCGGCACGCCGCGCATCTGGCTGGGCGGGATCATCGCCTATGGCATTTCGCAGACGCTCAACGTCACGCTGTTCGCGCTGCTCAAGGGGCGGGAGGGTGCGCGGCTGCTGTGGCTGCGGGCGGCGGTCGCCAGCATCCTGTCGCAGATCGTCGACACGCTGCTGTTCGTGACGATCGCCTTTTACGGCGTATTTCCGATCGGCGAATTGCTGCTGGGCCAGATGCTGGCCAAGGTGCTGCTGTCGGCGATATTGGTGCCGCCCGTCATCTATCTGCTGGTCGCGCTGGGGCGGCGGCTGGATCGTCGCTGAGACGGCGAGTGCAACAGCTGTGGCGCATTCGCGATTCTCGTTAGTTGGCGAACTAATTGTTCGACCATGGCGCGTATGATTCGGCGACGGGTGGAGCCTGCTGGCGATAGGTCGATCCAACTTGTTCCGTTCGTTTCGCGCGAAGTCGAGAAACGTGGGCGTGGCGCTACCGGCTTCTCGACTTCGCTCGAAGCGAACGGGCCAATGTAGAGTCATCCCTCTTCAGCGCCTGGACCGGACTCCCGCCTTTGCAGGTGCACGGCGGGGTGTGCGCAAACCTTGCGGCGGGCGGCATATGGCCTTATGCGCCCGCGCATGAACAGCAAGCACGCTCCCGATCCCGCGCTCCTGGCGAAGGCCGAAACCCTGGTCGAGGCGCTGCCCTATATGCAGCGCTATGCGGGCAAGACCTTCGTCGTGAAATATGGCGGCCATGCCATGGGCGATCCCGAAGCGGCGCGCGATTTCGCCGAGGATGTCGTGCTGATGAAGGCGGTGGGCATCAATGTCGTCGTCGTCCATGGCGGCGGGCCGCAGATCGGCGCGATGTTGAAGAAACTGGGCGTCGAATCGCAGTTTATCGGCGGGTTGCGCGTGACCGACGCGGAGACGGCCAAGATCGCCGAGATGGTGCTGGCCGGATCGATCAACAAGGAAATCGTCGGCTGGATCGCCGGGGCGGGCGGCCGTGCGGTGGGCATTTCGGGCAAGGATGGCGGGCTGGTCCTGTGCGAGAAGGTCGGCGGCCGGCGCGAGGCGGATCCCAATTCGGGGATCGAGCGCAATGTCGATCTGGGCTTCGTCGGCGATCCGGTGTCGGTGGACCGGCGCATCCTGGACACGCTGGCGCAGGCGGGCATCATCCCTGTCGTCGCGCCGGTGGGTATCGGCACCGATGGTCATACCTATAATGTGAACGCCGACACGATGGCCGGGGCGATCGCGGCGGAACTCAAGGCGTCGCGCTTCTTCCTGCTGACCGATGTCGCGGGCGTGCTGGACAAGCAGGGGCAGTTGCTGAGCGACCTCGACCCGGCGGCGATCGCCGTGTTGCAGCAGGACGGCACGATCAGCGGGGGCATGATCCCGAAGCTGGAAACCTGCGTCCGCGCGGTCGAGGGCGGGGTGGACGCCGCGGTCATCCTGGACGGACGGGTGCCGCACGCGATGCTGCTGGAAATCTTCACCGACCAGGGCGCCGGTACGCTGGTGCGGAAATAAGGAACGGCTGATGACGCTGACTTCGTTGATCGTCCCGACCTTTAGTCAGATGCTGGGCACTTTGTCGGGCTGGCTGGACAAGGCGCAGGCGCAATTGCCCGCCGCCGAGGCGGAGGCCTTGCTGTCGGCGCGGTTGGCGCCCGACATGTATCCGCTGGCGACGCAGATCCGCTTCGCCTGCGTGCAGGCGCATGAGGCGGTCTATCGGTTGCAGGGCGAGGCGTTCCCCGCCGGGCTGGACGGATTGCTGAACGAAGGGCGCGAAGCGGGCGAGCGGCCCGGTTCGATCGCCGACGCGAAGGCGCGGATCGGCGAGGCGCTCGCCCTGCTGCAAAGCCTGTCGGTCGATGCGCTGGACGGGGCCGCGGGGACGGCGATCGCCCATGCGCTGCCCAACGGCATGATATTGGACCTGACCGCGGAGCAATATGCGCGGGATTGGGCGTTGTCCCAATTTTATTTCCACCTGATGACCGCTTACGCGATCCTGCGGGCGCAGGGCGTGGCGCTGGGCAAGGGGGACTATGTCGCGCATATGTTCGGCCATATCCGGCCGGGGACGATGCCGGCGGGCTAGTGGCCCGAATCTGAAGTTCGTCACATTATCTGGCAAGGTCTGAGCGAACTTCAGATTCATCAGGGCCACTAGCAAATATTTGATTCCAGTGTGGTTTAGGGATTTGGAATACGCTCCAGACCAAGCCGCTACAATGTGGCGTATTTCAAATCCACCACACTGGCTGTCGTTGGCAGAATAAGCGTCGGCCGGTCCTTGTGGCGGGGTGTCCCCGCCGCTAGATATGCCATCACATTCGCGGCAGCGCAGCATGGAAGGCCGGTAGCTTGTTCGAACTTCTCAACGCCCTGAACGGCATCGTCTATATCGTGCTGGAAGCGGTCTGGTGGATCATCATCGTGCAGGCGGTGCTGAGCTGGCTGATCGCGTTCAACGTCATCAATACGTCGAACGAATATGTCCGCAACGGCCTCTATGCGCTCGACCGGATGACCGAGCCGCTCTATCGCCCGGTGCGCAAGGTGCTGCCCGATCTGGGCGCGCTGGACCTGTCGCCGATGGTGGTGTTGCTGGCGGTCATCATATTGCAGGGGCCGGTGCGCGAGAATCTGTTCGCGGCGCTGATGCGGGCCGCGGCCTGAATCCTGTCTGTCCGCCCCCCGTCTGGATCGTAGCGGGCGACGACCTGTTGATCGCCGTCCGGCTGACGCCGGGTGCGGCGAAAGAGGATATAGGCGGTGGCTGGATCGATGAGCGCAATGCGCGCTGGCTGTCCGCGCGGGTCCGCGCCGTGCCGGAAAAGGGCCGGGCCAATGCGGCGCTGATCGCGCTGCTGGCGAAAGGGCTGGATTGGCCGCGCAGCGCGATTTTGCTGGAATCGGGCGACACCAACCGGCTAAAGCGGCTGCGCATCATCGGCGGCGGCCGCGCGTCGGCGCGCCTGACCGCGCTTATCGAAACATGGGTAGGACAGACATGACCATCGGCAAGATCATCGACGGCAAGGCGTTCGCCGCCACCCTGCGCGACACGGTGGGCGAAGGCGTGGCGGGCTTCGTCGAGGCGACCGGGCGCAAGCCGGGGCTTGCGGTGGTTCTGGTGGGCGAAGACCCGGCCAGCAGCGTCTATGTCCGGTCCAAGGGCAAGATGACGGTCGCGGCGGGCATGGAAAGCTTCGAATTCAAGCGGCCCGACAGCATCGGCGAGGAGGATCTGCTCGACCTGATCGAAGAACTGAACCATGACGAGCGGGTCGATGGCATTCTGGTCCAATTGCCGCTGCCGGGGCATATCGACGAGGCCGCCGTGATCGGCGCGATCGACCCGGCCAAAGATGTGGACGGCTTTCACGTGGTCAATTCGGGCAAGCTGGCGACGGGGCAGGAGGCCCTGGTGCCCTGCACGCCGCTGGGCTGTATCATGCTGCTGAAGGACGAGCTGGGCGACCTGTCGGGACTGGAAGCCGTGGTCGTGGGCCGGTCCAACATCGTGGGCAAGCCGATGGCGGCGCTGCTGCTGGCGGAAAGCTGCACCGTGACGATCGCGCATAGCCGCACCCGCGACCTGGCGAGCGTGGTGCATCGCGCCGACATCGTCGTGGCCGCCGTGGGGCGCGCCGAGATGGTGAAGGGCGAGTGGATCAAGCCCGGTGCAACGGTGATCGACGTGGGCATCAACCGCGTGGCGGATACCGAGGATGGCAAGAGCCGGATCGTCGGCGACGTCGCCACCGCCGAGGCGCTCGCCCATGTCCGCGCCATTACGCCGGTGCCGGGCGGCGTCGGGCCGATGACTATCGCCGTGCTGCTGCGCAACACGCTGGTCGCGGCCCATGCCCGCGCCGGGCTGGCCAAGCCGGCGGGTCTGTGACGGCGCGGCTGGCGCTGCTGGCGTTAGGCGCGGCCGCCCTGGTCGCTACCCCAAGCGCTGCCAAGCCGCCGCCACGCTTCCAGCCCGATCCGAGCAGCGTGATCGCGGCGGAGATCGCCTTCAACCGGCTGGCGCAGAGCAAGGGGCAATGGATCGCCTTTGCCGAGACGGCTGCCGACGATGCCGTGATGTTCGTGCCGCAGAAGGTGATGGCGAAGGACTGGCTGAAGAAACAGGCCAATCCGGCCGCCTCGGTTCGCTGGTCGACGTCAGTCGTCTATGTATCGTGCGACGGCAATCTGGCCGCCAGCACGGGCAATTGGACGCGGCCGGACGGGTCGGTCGGCTATTATACCACGATCTGGCGGCGCGACCGGAAGGGGCGCTGGCAATGGATCATGGACCATGGCGACACGCTGGCCACCGCGCGTGCGACGCCGGAGTTTCTGAGCGGCAAGGTCGCGACCTGCAGGCGCGGGCCGCAGGGCGCCATGCCGCCGCCTCCGCCATCGGGCAAGAAGGGGGAATTGCCGCCACCGCCCGACGAGAGCCTGATCTGGACCGCGGACGTCGCGACCGACGGCAGCCGGCAGGTGACGGTGCGGATGTGGACCGGCGCGGCCTATGAGACGGTGATCGACGACAGGGTAAAGGCGGGATCATGATCGAGCTTTTCATTTCCGCCTTCGTGACGTTGTTCGTCGTCATCGATCCGCCGGGCTGCGCACCCATCTATGCCAGCCTGACCAGCGGGGCCAATGCGGCGCAGCGCCGGGCGATGGCGATCCGGGCGGTCGGCATCGCGGCGGCGATCCTGCTGGTCTTCGCCCTGTGGGGCAAGCAGCTGCTGGGCGTGCTGGGCATCGCGCTCGACAGTTTCCGCATCGCGGGCGGCATCATGCTGTTCATGATCGCGATGGACATGGTGTTCGAAAAGCGGACCCAGCGGCGCGAGGACCGGGCGAACAAGATCACGACCGAAGAGCCGCATGTCGAGGATGTGTCGGTATTCCCGATGGCGATGCCGATGATCGCCGGGCCGGGATCGATCGCGACCGTCATGCTGCTGATGTCGCGGGCCAATGGCATGGCGGAGCGCGGGGTGGTGCTGGGCGCCGTGGTGCTGACGCTGGCGCTGATGCTGGGCGCGCTGATCGCCGCCGGGCCGCTGATGGCGCTGCTGGGGCGCAAGATCGAGGCAGTGATTACGCGGCTGCTGGGCGTGCTGCTCGCCGCACTGGCGGCGCAGTTCGTGATCGACGGGTTGAAGGCGAGTTTTTGAGGCGCCCGATCCTCTGATATGCCGTCATCCCAGCTTTCGCTGGGATGACGATAGATTGGTTAGCCCTTCACGTCGGCTTCGGTGACCGGCGCGATCTTGATTTCGACGCGGCGGTTGGACGCCTTGCCTTCTTCGGTGGCGTTGGAGGCGATCGGCTGGGTTTCGCCGAAGCCGCGGGTGCCGATGCGGGCCGACTGCACGCCCTTGCTCACCAGATAGCTGGCGACCGACTGGGCGCGGCGTTCGGACAGGGTCTGGTTGTAGGCGTCGGCGCCGTCGCTGTCGGTATGGCCGTACACGTCGATATAGGTCTTGGGATATTGCGACAGGACCGAGGCGACGTCGTTCAGCGTCGGCTGGAACTGCGGCTGCACGTCCGCCTTGTTATAGGCGAAGGTGATGCCCGACGGCATACGCAGCAGCAGATTGTCGCCGTCGCGAATCACGTCCACGCCGCTGCCGGCGGTTTCTTCGCGCAGCTTGCGTTCCTGGGCGTCCATATAGGCGCCGATGCCCGCGCCCGCGACCGCGCCGATGCCCGCGCCCAGGATCTTTTCGGTGCGGTCGTTGCGGCCGCCGACCAGATCGCCGAGCAGATAGCCGCCCAGCGCGCCGCCGATGCCGCCGATCGCCGCCTTCGAAATGCTGCGCTGGCCCGTGGTCGGGTCCGTCGTGCAGGCCGTGGTGGCGAGCATGGCGGCCAGCCCTGCGGCGCCGATGATGCGGTGAGAAATCCTCATGATCCTGTTCCCTTGTCCTTTTTCGCGCCTGTAGGAGCGACTGCCCCTCATAATGGCCGAACATGCCGTTTGTTCCACATGCGAACTGAACCGATAATGAGGGGGATGTTGTGAAATTGAAAGATTAGCGGTTATAGGAGGTAGTTGACCACCATGGCCACGATCCCCCTCCATAATCCGACGCCCTTTCCCTGGGCCGATCTCGTCATCATCCTGGCGCTCGTCGCCCTGAATGGTGTCTTCGCCATGTCCGAACTGGCCATCGTGTCCGCGCGCAAGCCGCGGCTGCAGGGGCTGGAGAAGGCGGGGCGCAAGGGGGCGACGACGGCGCTGGCGCTGGCCAGCGATCCCGGCAAGTTCCTGTCCACCGTGCAGATCGGCATCACCCTGATCGGCATCATCGCGGGCGCCTATTCGGGCGCCAGCCTGGGCGGGCCGACCGGCGAGCGGTTGCAGTTGCTGGGCCTGTCGCCCAACCTGGCGGAAAATGCGGGTTTCGCGCTGGTGATCGGCCTGACCACCTATGCCTCGCTGATCGTGGGCGAGCTGGTGCCCAAGCAGTTCGCGCTGCGCGCGCCCGAGCCGATCGCGGTGCTGGTGGCGACGCCGATGCTGTGGCTGTCGAAGATCACCGCGCCGATCGTATGGGTGCTGGACGGGTCGAGCAGCCTGATCTTCAAGCTGCTGCGGCTGGACCGCGAATCGGAGAACCACGTCACCGCCGAGGAATTGCACCTGATCGTCGCGGAGGCGAGCAAGTCCGGCGTGATCGAGGAAAGCGAGCGGGCGATCATTTCGGGCGTCGTGCGGCTGGCCGACCGGCCGGTGCGCGAGGTGATGACCCAGCGGATGGACGTCGACTGGATCGACATCGCCGCCGACGATGCGACGATTCGCAGTCGCCTGCTGGAAACGCCGCATACCCGCCTGCCGGTAGGCCGCGGGTCGGTGGAAGATATTATCGGCATCGTCCAGGCGCGCGACATCATGACCGCGCTGTTTCGCGGCGAGGCGCTCAATGTCGGCGCGCTGATGCGCCGGGCGGAGGTGGTGCCGGACCAGGTCGATGCGATGGACGCGCTGGAAGTGCTGCGCCGGTCCGACGTGCCGATGGTGATGGTCCATGACGAATATGGCCATTTCGAGGGGATCGTAACCCCGGCTGACCTGCTGTCGGCGATCGCCGGCCATTTCGCGTCGGACCGCGACGCCTATGACGAGCCGGACATGGTCGAGCGCGAGGATGGCAGCCTGCTGGTGTCGGGGCAGATGCCGATCGACCAGCTGGCCGAACGGATCGGCATCGACCTGTCGGAGGACCGCGACTATGCGACGGTGGCGGGCCATGCGCTGTGGCTGCTCAAGCGGTTGCCGGAGGTCGGGGACTTCATCGACGACCAGGGATGGCGTTTCGAGATCGTCGATATGGACGGGCGCAAGATCGACAAGCTGCTGGTGGCGGAGCGGTAGGGGGCTGCCCTTTGGCCAAGCGACGAAGCATGACAGCTGTCGACCATTTTAGGTCAGCAGCATAAGCAATTGCTTATCCTCAAAGCCGCCATGTAAATGTGGGTCGCAGGTCACCATTCTTAATCAACCCCTGCGAGGTATGCAGATGTCCGACAACTGGAATTTCTACGCCCTCCTTGTCGATGATGAGCCAGCTTCGATCTTTGTCGATCTCGGGGTCACGAAAGAAACACACATCGCTGATTTCCCGATTATGGCGTATTCACGCGTCAGGATGAACAATCCCCGGCCGGATGGGTTATCCAGTCAGGACGAATACGACAGTCTGATTTCTTTGGAGAAAGACGTAGCAGAAGCAGCAGAGCGCGCCGGGAAACACCTCTATGTCGGGCGGAATACGTCAAGCGGAAATCGGGATTTTTACTTCTACACGCAAAACCACTCGATCGAAGATTTTCTCACAAAAGCCATGAAAAAATGGCCTTTGTATGAATATCAGACTGGCCATCGACCAGATGAACAGTGGTCAACGTATTGGCGCTTTCTTTATCCCTCACCAGAGGATTTTCAACGCATAGGAAACCGGGATGTTGTCGATCGCTTGTTGGAACAGGGCGATCGCATAGAAGAACCCCGAACGATTGATCATTTTGCTGTATTTGGTTCGCAAGAGGATAGGAACATCTTTGCCGAACATCTCGTCGCGAAGGGATATGCTATCGTTCGAAAGACTGATGCTGCAAGCGGCGAATTTCAAATTACGTTCGATATGACAGATCGACCAGATCAAATTGATGAGGTGACGATCGATCTATTCAGAGCGGCGCGGGATATTGGCGGTGAGTATGACGGATGGGGCTGCACCATCGTCAACTGACCGTCCGCTATTGTCGATTTCTGGCGTAAAGCAGACATTCCGCTCTCCACCCCAAGTCGGCCATCATCTTACCCGCCAAGGTCGCTTTCGCTGCGGACGCAATTAGCACAAAGGACAAAGGGCGCGGCAATCGATGCCGCGCCCTTTGTCCTTTGCTCTCTGGCGCCGCTTACTCGCTGGCGTTGGCCGCGTTCGCTGCGGGGGCTTCCGTCGCATTGGCGGCGTTGCCCGCTTCGGCGGCGTTTGCGCCTTCCGCGGTGGCAGGCGCGGCGTCGGCTGCGGGCAGCGGCAGGTTGGAACCCTGCGTGTTGAGCCAGGCGATCAGGTTGGCGCGATCGGCCGGATTGCCCAGGCCCGCAAAGGTCATCTTGGTGCCGGGCGCGAATTCACGCGGGCTTTTCAGCCAGTGATCGAGATTGTCGAAGCTCCATTCGCCGCCCTTGCTCTTGAGCGCGTCGGAGAAGGCGAAGCCGCCCTTGCCCTGGCCGATCGCTTCGCCGACCGTGGCGTAGAGATTGGGACCGATGCCGTTGGCGCCGCCCTGGTTCACGGTGTGGCAGGCGGCGCATTTGGCGAACACCTTCTCACCGGCCGCGACGTCCGCGCTGGCGAGCAGCGTGTTGAGGCCGGGGCCGGTGTCGCCGCCGCCTTCGCCCTCGGCTTCGACGCCTTCGATCGCATAGCCCATCTTTTCGGGCCGTTCGTCATGGAAATATTTGGAGCTGACGATCGCGCCGCCCAGCGCGATGATCCCCGCAAACAAAGCCCAGCCCGCCACGGTGTTGAAACGATCGCCCATTTCGCTCGATTTCCCTTGCGTTTCTGTTCTGGCGGCTGTCTTCCGCGCCCCCTCTTGTGCGCTGCCATAATGGCGGACACGCCACCATGCAAGCCGGGTTGGCACGGTAAATCGCCCTTCGCGTGCGCGGACGCCGCGCGGATGCTTGCGTGGGGGCGGGTGAAACCCTAAGCGCGCAGCCAGTCATGGAAAATTATCCCGCCCCCGCCCGCGCGATCGTCGCGCAACTCGCGCAAAAGGCCGCGGCCGACCCGGCGCGCGCCGTCGCCTATCAGGGCGCGCCCGGCGCCAATTCGCATCTGGCGGCGCTCGGCTATGCGCCCGATTGCGTACCTTTGCCCTGTTTCGCGTTCGAGGATGCGATCGATGCGGTGCGCAATGGACAGGCGGCGCGGGCGATCATTCCGATCGAAAACAGCCTGCACGGGCGCGTGGCGGACATGCATTTCCTGCTGCCCGAATCGGGGCTGGCGGTGATCGACGAATATTTCCTGCGCATCCGTCATTGCCTGATGGCGCCGGACGACAGCCCGGTGAAGAGCGCGATCAGCCATCCCCAGGCGCTCGGCCAATGCCGCCATTATCTGCGGGAGCGAGGCATTCAGCCGGTCGCCTATGCCGATACGGCCGGCGCGGCGGCGCTGGTGGCGGAAACGCGCACGCCCGGCGAAGGGGCGATCGCGCCCTATCTGGCGGCGGAATTGTACGGCCTGCGCCTGATCGCCGAGAATATCGAGGATAGCGACGACAATATGACGCGCTTCCTGGTGCTGGCGCAGGAGGCCAAGATGCCGGTCGCCAATGTCGGGCCGGTGATGACGACATTTCTGTTCGAGGTGAAGAATGTGCCCGCCGCCCTCTACAAGGCGATGGGCGGCTTTGCGACCAACGGGGTCAATATGACCAAGCTGGAAAGCTACCAGCGCGGAGCCAGTTTCGCCGCGACCGAATTTTTCTGCGATATCGAGGGGATGCCGGGCGACCCGGCGGTGGATCGGGCTTTGGCGGAGCTGGAGTTCCACACCAAGTGGGTGCGGCAGTTGGGGAGTTATCGGCAGGCGCGGCCGCGGACCTGAGGCGCGCACGGGCGTGGGCCTGTTTCGGGCTAGGGTGACGGCTGAGATGGTTATTTTCCTGCCATTCTCCTCCCGCTAGCGGGAGGGGGAGCGTGTCAGCTGGTCGTTCGCAGTCTTTGCCGCCAGTTTCGCGTCGGCGCTTTCGCAGGAGCGAGATCGCGCCTATAGCGCTCCCCATGGTCGCAGCCATCCTTCTGTCCGCCCTGGCGATGAGCGCGATCGTCGGCGTGCGTTACCTGCTGGCGAGCGGCGGGTTCGCACTGGCGACGCGGATTCGCCAGCCGGGACTTTACCAGGGGCTGGAGCGGCAGATGCGGCGGGAGATCGGCTGGTCGCTGGCGTCCGCGCTGATCTATGGCGTGCCCGCCGGCGTGGTCGCCTGGGGCTGGCAGGAACGGGGCTGGACGCGCATCTATAGCGATGTCGGCGACTTTCCGCTGTGGTGGCTGCCGCTGTCGGTGCTGCTCTGTCTCGCGGCGCACGACACATGGTTCTACTGGACGCATCGCTGGATGCACCGGCCGCGGCTGTTCCGCATCGCCCATGCGGTGCATCATGCCAGTCGGCCGCCGACCGCCTGGGCGGCGATGAGCTTCCATCCCTGGGAGGCGCTGACCGGGGCGGTTGTGATCCCGGCTCTGGTGTTCCTGATCCCCATTCATGTCGGTGCGCTGGGATGCGTGCTGACGATCATGACGATCATGGGCGTGAGCAATCATATGGGGTGGGAGATGTTCCCGCGCTGGATGGTGCGCGGGCCGATGGGCGGGTGGCTGATCACCGCGACCCATCATCAGCGGCATCACGACCAGTATAATTGCAACTACGGGCTGTATTTCCGGGTCTGGGACCGTGTGTGCGGCACCGACAAGGGGTTGGGAGATTTCCGGGGGGTGGAGGATTTTCGGGAGTTGGGCGAGTTCAAGAAGGTGGATGCGTGAGGCTTTTGCGAGGGCTGGGGCTGGGGCTGGCGCTGGTGGCGGGCCTGACGGCGGCGGCACCTGCGGGTCAGCCGCAGGCGCTCGGCATGGTGCTGGAGGGCCTGCGATCCACCAGGGGGCAGATATTGGTGTGCGTCACCCGGTCGGCCGACCATTTTCCCGATTGCACCAAAGATCCGGACAAGCGCCATTTCGCCGTAGCGGCGCGGAGCGGCGCGATCCCGCTCGGCCTGGTCGCGCCGGGCGATTATGCGATCGCCATCGTCCATGACGAAAATGGCAATGGCAAGCTGGATACCTTTGCCGGCATCCCGCGCGAGGGCGTGGGCTTTTCGCGCAATCCGGTGCTGCGCTTCGGCGCGCCGAGCTTTCGCTCGGCCGGGTTCCCGGTCGCGGGCGCGCCGGTGGAGCAGGCGATCCGGCTCAAATATTTCCTGTGAAAAGCCGGGGTGGGAACCTGTAACCGCCTCAAAACATTCTTAGGCCCAGACGCACCTTCACGAATAGGGTCATCATGCATATTTTCCGCAGCCGACTGGCCGCGACTCTCGTCGCGGTCCTGCCCCTTTGCGCGCCCGCGATGGCGCAGGATGAGGAACAGCATAGCAGCCTGACCATCGGCGTGGGCGGCGCGGCGATCCCCAGCTATGAAGGGTCGGACGACTATCGCGTGATGCCGATCGTGCAGGCGCGCGGCAAGGTGCATGACTTCGCCTTCTGGACCCGCGGGACGACGCTCTATGTCGACGCCATCCCCGATCCCACCGGCACCGGCGTAAATTTCGAGCTTGGCCCGGTCGTCAATGTCCGGCTGGACCGCACCAGCCGCAAGGGCATCAAGGACGATGCCGTGCGGCTGCTGGGCAAGCGCGACGTGGCGGTGGAGGTCGGCGGCTTCGTCGGCATCGGCAAGACCGGGGTCATCACCAGCGATTATGACAATCTGTCGGCGCGCGTGGCGGTGACCAAGGACGTGGCGGGCGCCCATGGCAGCACCGTCATCACGCCCACGATCGAATATTTCACGCCATTGTCGATGACGACCTTCGTTGGTCTGAGCGCGTCGGCGGACTATGTCGGCAAGAAATATGGCCGTTATTATTTCGACATCACGCCGCAGGAGAGCCTGGCGAGTGGGCTGGATGTCTATGACCGGGCCGGGCGCGGGTCGGGCTTCAAGCGGATGAGCGTCAACCTGACAGCCGGCAAGTCGCTGTCGGGCGACCTGCGCAAGGGCTGGGCGGTGTTCGGCCTGGCCGGTTATGCGCGGGTGTTGGGCAAATATGGGGATTCGCCGATCGTGGCGGACGCGGGATCGCGCAACCAGTGGGTCGGCGCGATCGGCGTGGGTTATACTTTCTGATTCTGTCCAATCGCCGCCCGTCTTGTCCGTGAGGGGTGACGCCCCACATAAGGCACGGTATGACGGCGGCGCATGACCGCATGGACAGGAGAATAGAAGCGTGGCGACCCTGGGATTGAGCGAGGCCGACAAGGCGGCCGTGGAGGCGTTTCGCCAGGATGTGGTGGAGCCTTCGCGCACGCAGTTGGTGATCGTCGATTTCTGGGCCGAATGGTGCGGCCCGTGCAAGCAACTGGCCCCGGTGATCGAGAAGGTCTGCGCCGACTATGCGGCCAAGGGCGTCAAGCTGGTCAAGGTCAATGTCGATGAGAATGGCTTCATCGCGAGCCAGTTTCGCGTGCAATCGATCCCGACCGTCTATGCCGTGTTCCAGGGCCAGCCGGTCGCTGACCTGACGCAGGCGCGGACCGAAGGGCAGCTCAAGCAATATCTCGACCAGTTGCTGTCACAATTGCCGATCGAATCGGATGAGAAGGCGCAGTTGCAGGAAATCGCGCCGCTGATCGCCATGGGCGAGGAGGTGCTGGCGGCGGGCGATGCGGAGCGCGCCTTGTCGGTGTTCGGCCAGATCGCCGAGATGGCGCCCGACAATGTCGAGGTGGCGTCCGGTCTGGCGCGGGCGCTGGTGGCGCTGGGGCGGCTGGACGAGGCGGAAGCGGTGCTGGATGCGCTGCCGGCCGATGTCGCCAGAAATGTCGCGATCGGTCAGGCGCGCGCGGCGATCGCGCTGGCGCGAGACGTGAAGCCGGTCGCCGACCTGTCGAGCGTGCAGGCGAGAGTGGAGGCCGATCCCGACGATCATGACGCGCGGTTCGAACTGGCCGGCGGGCTGATGGCCAATGGCGATCGCGATGGCGCGGCCGACGCGCTGCTGGAGATCGTGCGGCGCGACCGGGCGTGGAACGACGGCGCGGCGCGGGCGCAGTTGCTGACCATTTTCGATGCGGTGGGCCTGGAAGATCCGTGGGTGTCGGCGCAGCGGCGCAAGCTGTCCCAGATCCTGTTTTCTTAACCGTCATGCCACTGGCACGCGTCTCCATCTTTCCCTTGTCCGGCGCGCTGCTGCTGCCGGGGATGGACCTGCCGCTGCATATTTTCGAGCCGCGCTATCGCGCGCTGATCCATGACGCGATGGCGCGCGACCGGCGGATCGGCATGATCCAGCCGCGCGGGGCCGGCGCCGTACCGCCCTTGTTCGATATGGGGTGCCTGGGCCATGTCAGCCAGATCGAGGCGCTGGAAGATGGGCGGTTCAATATCGTGCTGACGGGCTTGGCGCGGTTCCGATTGGTGCGCGAATTGCAGGTCCCGACCCAGTTTCGCCAGATCGAGGCCGATGTCGAGCAGGCGCCGCAGGAGGATGAGGTGCTGCACATGGCGGAGCGGGCGGCGCTGGAACAGGAATCACGGCGTTTCGCCGATGCGCTGGGCTATGTGGTGGACTGGACCGCGGTGTCGCGGCTGGACGATACGGCGCTGGTCAACGGCATCGCCCAGATCGTGCCGTTCGACCCGGCGGCCAAGCAGACCCTGCTGGAAGCCGACACGCTGTCCGAACGGTCGGAACGGATCATCCAGCTGATGCAGATCGTCGGCCGGATCGAGCGCGACGGCGGGGCCACGATGCAATGATTGGGCATGAGATCGCCCCCATCGATCCATGGCTGCTGGACAAGCTGGTTTGTCCCGTGACGCGCACGCCGCTGCGCTGGGATGGCGCGCGCGGCGCGTTGGTGTCCGAGGCGGCGGGGCTGGCCTTTCCAGTGCGCGATGGCGTGCCTGTGCTGGTGGTGCGGGAGGCTGTGGCGATCTGAAAATGGCGGGTTTCTGCCATGGTCGACCACCCACGGTCGTCATCCCAGCGCAGGCTGGCATGACGGTTGGGAAAAGCAAACGTTCCGCAACATATTCTAAGTCAGCCAATTCCGCTCTCCCTCATGTGAACGCGGCGATGCATTCCACTTCGAGCGGGGCGCCCAGCGCCAGGCCGTCGGCGCCGAAGGCGCTGCGGGTGGGAAGGCGTTTGCCTTCGAAATAGGGGAGATAGGCGGCGTTGAAGCGCGGCCAGTCGGCCATGTCGTCCAGCATGACCGTGCATTTGACGACATGGCCGAAATCCAGGCCGTTGCTCGCCAATATCTTGCCGATCGAATCCATCGCCCCCTTCACCGCGGCGTCGAAGCCTTCCTTATGCTTGTCCATGCCTTCGGGCACCTGACCGATCTGGCCGGACATGAAGAGGAGGTCGCCGACCCGGATCGACGGCGAAAAGGGGAGCTTGGCGGGCAGGGCTTGCGGCGCGGCGGCGGGCTGGGCCAGCGCGGGTTGGGCGAAGGCGGGTGCGGCGGCCAGCAGCAGGGCGGTGGCGAGAAGGCGCTTCATAAGTCTCTCCTTGAAAAGATCAGGCGCGGGGTAGCGCGGCGAGCAGGCGGTCCACATCCGCCCTGTCGTTGAAGATCGACGGCGCGATGCGGAAATGATGATCGTGCAGCGAGATGCGCACCTGCGCCTTGGCCAGTGGGTCGGCGAGGCGGGTCTTCGCGTTGGGCAGCAGGGCGGTCAGCAGCGGCGTGGTTGTGCCGGGCGGGGTGATAAGGCGATAGCCTTTCGCGCTCAGGCCGTCGCGGAGCGGGGCGATCAGGCTTTGGGCATGGGCCTGGATCGCAGGGACGGTGAGGGTAGCGATATGGTCGAGGCCATGGTCGATCGCGGCGACCACCGCCTGCGCATAGGTGCCGGTGCCGAAATGGCCGAGCGTACCGGGGCGGATGGCGTAGCTGACCGGTTCATTTCCGGGCGGGTCCATCGGATAGACATGGGTTTGCGGCGGCGACAGGGCGATGCCGGGCGGGGCGCCGGGCGCGGCGAAGCCATAATAGCCGAAATCGGCCAGCGGCAGGGCATCCAGCACGCCCCGCCGGGCATAGAGGAAGCCGAGGCCGAAATCGCCCATCAGCCATTTATAGGTGGCGCAGGCGGCGAAATCGACGCTGCCGGCGTGAAGATCGACGGGAATCGCGCCGGCGGCATGAATGATGTCGGCATAGACCAGTGCGCCGGCGGCATGGGCGAGGTCGCAGACGGCCTTCAGGTCGTGCTGGAAGCCATTATAGGTGGAGACGAGCGAGAGGCTGACCAGCGTCGTGCCGGGGGTGATGGCTTTGGCCATGTCGTTCATGTCGATACGGCCGTCGCGCGCCTGCACCCAGGCGACATCGACGCCCTGTTTCGCCAGTTCCTGATACATGGGGAAGCCGGCATAGAAATGCAGCGTGTCGGTGACGATGCGGCCGCTCCTGTGCGGGAAGCCCAGCGCGCGGAGCACGGCCTGTTCGCCCATGGTGGTGGACTGGACCCAGCAGAGTTCGTCCGGATCGGCGTTCACCAGTCGCGCGAATTTGGCGATGGTGGCGGCGCGGTCCACCGGTCTCAGCGCCGCGGCGGCGGGATCGAGCGTGCGGGCGGCGACATAGGCGTCCATCGCCGCGCGCGCGCCGAGGCTGATTGGATGGGTGGAGGCGCTGTCGAGATAGGCGATCGGCGTGGGCGCGAAGCTTGCCTTGTCGGGCAGGCTGGGCGTGGTCGCGCTGGCGCGGGCCGCTTGCGCCGCCAGCGGGGCGGCGATCGCCGCGCCCAAGGCCTGACGGCGGCTGAGCGTCATGCCATGACCTTGAGGAAGGCGGCCTTGAACGCCTGCATTTCGGCCGGGCTGCCAAAGGAGACGCGGACCCAGTCGTCCATATGTTTGCGCGGGCCGCCGATGAATATGCCCGCCTGCGCCAGCGCGGCGGTGACAGCGGCGCCGGGGCGGCCGACATGGATCATGGCGAAGCTGGCCTGGCTGGGCAGGTAGCGCAGCCCTCTGGCGTCGAGCCAGGCGAAGAGGTCGTCGCGCACGGCCTTGTTTTCCGCCTTGCGGGTCGGGAGCAGGGTCGGGTCGAGCAGGCTGGCCTCCGCCGCCAGCACGGCCGGCATGGGCGTGATGTTGGTGCCGTAGCGCGCCATGCCGTCGAGCAAATCCTTGCGCCCTGCGATCAGGCCGCAGCGCAGGCCGGCCAGGCCGTAGATTTTCGAGAAGGTGCGGGTCACCAGCAGGTCAGCTTGCCTCGCGACCAGATCGAGGCAGCTTTGCGCATCGCTGAAATGAATATAGGCTTCATCCACCAGCAGGATGCTACCCCTGGGCTTGTTCGCCAGCAGCCAGTCGATATCGGCGCGCGACGTGGTGAGGCCGGTCGGGTTGTTGGGATTGCACACATAATAGACGCCGGCGTCGGGCGCAGCGGCCAGCAGCGTGCGCGGGTCGGCAGCGAAATCGCCCGACAGCGGGACGGCGACCGAGCGGGTGATGCTGGCATTGTCGAGGCCGAGAAAGCCCTGGTCGAAGGTCGGTTCGAAATAGGCGATCGGACGCTCGGCGCTGGAGTAGCTGAGCGCCACCGAGCGCAGCGGCATGAAGGAGCCGGGATGGACCTGCACCTGTGTCGGCGACAGGCCGTTCTGGCGCGCGAACAGGCTTTCGAGCTTCCCGGCAAAGGCCATGCCGTAGCGGCCCGACAGCGGCGGCAGCTTCGCCAGCGCGGCGACCGCCGCGGGGCAGGGGCCGACCGGATGTTCGTTGCTGTTGATATAGACAGCGTCGGTCAGGCTCGCAGCCATGCCGGCTGGATCGTCGGGCAGGTCGACCTTGCGCCCGCGCTGGGCGGGGGCGGGGGCGGCGCTCGCGACGGTAGCGGCGCCGATCGCGCCGCGCATCAGCATCCGGCGGGAGAGGGCGGCGGGTTCGGTCATTCTTCGCTTGCCCGGATGGCGGCGGCGAGGCGCTTCACATCGGCTTCGCTGACCGGATCGGCATAGCTGTTGTCGAAATGGGTGCGGACATAGCCGACCACACCGGCGACCTGGCCGGGGGTGAGCATTTCGGAGAACCAGGGCATGCCGCCCTGGCCCTTCATGACGACGGTGATGGGATAGTCCGCCGTCGCCAGCTTGGCATTATGGGCCAGCGCCGGGACGGTGCCGTCGGGCGACCCCTGCGCATGGTCGAGATGGCAGGCGGCGCAGACCTGCTTATAGACCTGCTCGCCATCGGGCAGCGCGATCTTGACCGGGCGGCCGCCGGGGGAATCCGCCAGCGCGGGGGCCGCGGCCAACGCCGCGAGAGCGCCGAGGCGCAGGAGCCAGCGCCGCATCTCAGGCCGCCTGCGCGTGTTCGTGGATCTGGGTGATCGCGTCCATGCCCGACAGGATGGAGCCTTCCATCCAGCCGCCATAGTAGCTGGCATGTTCGCCCGCCAGCACCACGCGATTGTCGAGCGTGACGAGAGTCTTGTAATGCGCCTTGCGGTTGTCCTCGCTCCAGGCGGAGGTGCAGCCCAATATCCACGGCACCCGGCTCCAGGGCACCGACACGCCGTTCATAAATTCCTTGCGATATTGCGGGTGGAACACTTCGCCCTGTTTGAGCGCGGTTTCGATCCGCTGCTGCGGCGTCATGCCGGCGAGCTGGAAGCCGGCAAGGTCGCGGGCGAAGGCGCCGAGCAGCACGGCAGGGCCGGACCCGAACATCCTGTCATTGGGATAGGATAGCTGGGTGATCGACTGGTCGGTGAAGCTGTGGCCGCCATAGATATTGTCGTCTTCCTCCCAGAAGCGGCGCTTGAATTCGAGGCCGATCTTGACGTGGCCGCCATAGGGCACCGCCTTCATCGCGGCCTTGAGCGCCGGGGACACCTGCATGTCGACCTGGCTGATGATCGAGAGCGGGATGGTGCAAATGCAATAATCGGCGCTGACATCGTGCATCTGCCCGGTCGCGACATCCTTGTAGCTGACGGTGACGCCCCCCTTGCCGGACGTAGAGTCGGACTGGGCGACCTTCACCGCCTTGGCGTTGTAGGTGACGATCTTGCCGATCTTCCTGGCGAAGGCCTTGCCGATCATGTCCATGCCGCCGGTCGGCTGGAACATCGTCGTCTGCATCACATAGCTGAAATAGAAGGACATGGCGGTCCAGACCTGCGGGTCGAGCACGTCCTGGAGCTTGGCGATCTGCGACGGGGTGGGGGCGCCGTTGCGACCGCCGCCGGGCGCCTGATCGTAGCCGCGCTGGGCGGAGACCTTGAGGCTGCTGGTATAGGCCAGATTCTTGTCGAGCACGCCCCAGCCGCGCAGCGCCTCCATCAGCTTTTCCTGATCCTCGGCGGACAGCTTGTCGTCCAGCGCCTTGGCGCTGATCGCCTTGGCCAGCAGTTCGGAGGTGTGGCCCTTGAAGTCGGTCGCGACTTCCTTGTAGCGCATCGGCTTGCCGCCAAAGGCTTCGGTCGAATGGATGAAGCCATTATGGTTGAGCTGGATGAAAGGCTCCAGCGCGACGCCGAACTGGCGACAATAATGGAGCAGCGCCTTGTGATGGTGCGGGATGCGCCAGGGGCCGGGATTGAGGTAATTGCCCGCCGCGAACTGCACCTTCTGCACCGTGCCGTCGCTTTCGGTGAAGCTGTCGCCGCCGCGCAGCGAGTAATTGCGGCCGCCGGGGCGATCCTGAAACTCCAGTATCCTGACCGCATAGCCGGCCTTTTGCAGCTCATAGGCGGCGGCCATGCCGGCAAGGCCCGCGCCCAGGATGAGGACGGAGGCGCCGGGCTTCGCGCCGGTCAGGACCGGCGGGCCGGTGAACTGGGTTTCGGCGGCGTGGCCGAGCGCCGTCATCGCCTGATACATGGCGGCGGCGCCACCGACCTTGCCGATCATGGTCAGGAGGTCGCGGCGGCTGGGTGTGGTGTCGTGCGTCATGAATGTCCCCCCTTGTTGCGCGCATTGCATGGTGCTTAGGGCGCCTTGGCGGCGATCGCCTCGATCTCGACCAGTTGCTGCGGCCGGGCGAGGCCGGCGATCTGGAAGGCGGAGCGGGTCGGCAGGTTGGGCTGGTCGGCGGTGCCGAAGAATGTCTTGTACGCGCGGGTCATGCCGTCGCGGTCCATTTTGCCGCCCAGCTTGGGATCGCCGACCAGGAAAACGGTGAGTTTCACGACGTCGCCCATGGTGAGGCCCATGTCGGCCAGTTGCGCCTTCATCCTGGTGAAGATGGAGAGGGTCTGCGCCTCGGTGTCGCCGAAGGCATCGGGGCTTTCGACATCCTTGGGATCGATCGGCGCGCCGGTCGCGCCGGAGAGATAATAGAGCGTGCTGCCGGGCGGGATGATGGCCGCGCTGGCGATCATGGCGCCGGGCGCCTGCTTATGCTCGACGGTGGCGGCCTGGGCAGAGGTAGAGGTGGCGGCCATGGCGGCCAGCAGGAAGGCGAAACGCGCTTTCATGGACAATCCCCCTTGTTGACGATGGTAAGAAAAAGGGCCGGTCCTTGCCGGACCGGCCCTTCCCTCGTGACGTCGATCAGAATTTGAAGTCGATGCGGGCGTAATAATAGCCGCCCGATGTGCTGTAGGCGCTGTGGCCGTAGGACGCGCTGTAGGAGCCCGAGCCGTTTTCATAGGGCGATACGCCGGTGGGAACGACCACGCCCTTGAGCAGCTTGGGGATTTCCGGCTTCTTGTTGAACAGGTTGTTCGCGCCCAGCGAGAAGGTGACCGCGTCGGTGAAGTCGTAATTCACTTCCAGGTCGGTGATGGCCGCCGCCTTGGCCACGCCGTTGAAGTAGAGCTGGTTGGCGTTCACACCGTTCACCAGCGCGCCGTCGGCGATCAGGAAACCGCCTTCGGGGATGATGACCGACCCGTTGGCGGAGGAGGTGAAGGCCGGCCGCACCAGGACGCTGGTCTTGCCGTAGAAGGTTTCGCGCAGGTTGACCGCGAAACGCCCGCTCTTGAACAGGGCGTTGGCGACGACCTTATAGTCCGGGTTGGCGCGTTCGATATTGCTTTCCGACGCGGCGTTGAACAGCGGATAGCCCAGCTTGTTGTTGGTGATCTTCGTCTTGTTATAGTTGGCGGTCAGCGACAGGTTGAGCTGGCCGAAGTCCAGCGCGACGGGATAGCTGGCCGAGAAGTCGATGCCCCAGGTGCGGGTGTCGACGCCGTTGGTGAAGCTTTGCACGCCGATCGTGCCGCTGGTGAAGAGGGCGCTGTCGAGGACGATGCCCGCCGCGCTCAAGGCGTTGAGAATGTCCGCGCCGCCGGGCTGCGCCACGCCGTTGAGGACGGCGTTGCGGGCCGCGGTGCCGGTGATGCGATCCTTGATCTTGATCAGATAGCCATCAACCGTGATCGCCAGCTTGGGCACCGGACGGACGACGAAGCCGGCCGAGAAATTCTTCGACTTTTCCGGCTTCAGCGAATCGAAGCCCAGCAGCGCGGCGGCAGGCGAGCCGGCGGGCAACTGTGCGACGGCGCTGGTCGGGCCGACGTTGATGGTCGAATATTTCTGTTCCTGCAGCGTCGGCGCACGGAAGCCCGTGCTGGCGGTGCCGCGGATGGCGAAGGCGTCCGAGAAGTCGTAGCGGGTCGTGACCTTGCCGATCAGCGTGTCGCCGAAATCGGTATAGTCTTCGTAACGGCCGGCAAAGTCGACGCTCCAGCCATCGGTCGGCTTGGCGATGAAGTTGAGATAGCCTGCCTTGGAGCTGCGATCGAACTTGCCCGCGTCGCTCGCCTTGTAACCGGGGAAGGACTGGACGCCGGTCTTGTAGGTCGAGATGGAATCGCCGGCGATGATTTCATATTCGTCCTTGCGATATTCGCCGCCGAAGGCGAGCGTGATCGGCGTCGCCATGCCGACATCGAATTCCTTGCGGATGTCGGTGGTGAGCGTGGTCTGGGCGAGTTTGAAACCGCCGTCATAAGCGCTGCTGGGCGTGTTGGCAGTGCCGATGCCGCTTAGCTGGTTCTGGTAGCTTTCCTGCCAGATTTCGCGATGGGCCGAGCTTTCCGTCCAGATGTCGTCCTTCTGCGAACCATAGGTGCCGGACACATCATAGTTCCAGCCGCCGCCAAATTCGCCCTTGGCGCCGATGGTGAAGCTATATTCGTTTTCGATCACATGCTGGAGCGGGACCATACCCACGACGCCGGTATCGCCATAGCAGATGCTGGGATCATAGGCGGCCGGGGTGACGCTGCCGCCGGTGTTGCCGCTTTCGTAGCAGATGCGCTTGGGATGGCGATAACCCTGCTTCGCCCAACCTTCGCGGCGGCTATAGTCGCCGAAGCTGTAGAGTTCGACGCCGCCGAAATCATAGCCCATATTGTAGAAGGCGACGTTGAGGTTGGTCTTGGGCTGGCCGCCGTTGATGCCCGACAGCGCATCGCCCGCGAGGTTCGACCATTGGGCCGGCGCGTTGGGTTGCAGCGTGCCGTCCTGTTGGGTGACGAGCACCTGGCCCTTGCCGACGGTGGTATAATCCTGGCGGCGGTGAAACAGGGTCAGGTTGAAGAAGCCTTCCTCACCCAGTTTGAAGCCGACATTGCCCGAGGCGGAGAAGAGTTCGCCTTCGCTGTCATAATATTGACCGCCGGTGACCTTGAACGAGCCGCCTTCATCATTGTCCTTGAGGATGAAATTGAGGACGCCCGCGATCGCATCGGTGCCGTAGACGGCTGCTGCGCCTTCCTGCAACACTTCGACGCGCGAGATGGCGTCGGGCGGGATGACGTCGATGCTGGGCGCGGCAGACCCCTGGAACGCGCCGGAAATCACCTGAAGAATGGCGTTGCCGTGGCGGCGCTTGCCATTGACGAGGACCAGCGTGTGGTTGGGGCTGAGGCCGCGAAGACGGGCCGAGAGCGAGAAGCTGGACAGATCGGTGCCCTGCGTCTGCGCGGTGAAGCCCGGCACCATCTGGGTCAGAACCTGGTTGAGGTTCGGCTGGCCGACATGGCTGATGGCTTCTTCGCTCAGCACCTGAACCGGCGCGGCGGATTCGGCGGCCGAAATGCCGACGGCGCGGGTGCCGGTGACGATGATGGCAGCGCCGTCATCGGTCTGCGGTTCCTGCGGTGCATCCTGCGCGATGGCGCAGGCGGACCAGGACGAAGCCAGAATAAGTGAAAGTTTGAGCGCGGACAGTCGCGTCATTCATGCCCCCTGTTTTTGCATTATGATGACAAGGGGGAGGACGGACGGGCTGTGGCAATCCTCTATTGCAGTGCAAAAAAATGCATTAAAACGTAATATTTCTCAATTGTTTCCATGGCAAAAGCCATCGAGGATATTGCGGGGATCAGCGAATCGGCAAGTGACAACTGTGCATCGCCGCCACGCCATTTTGCAATCAACTGGCATGGCGGATTTTTGACTCTGCTTCGTTATGGTTTCATTCAGCCGGTCAGGACGCCATTGCCGCGTCGATCAGCGCCTTGGCCTCCGGGCCTTCCCAATCCATCGCGCCGATCACCCGCACCATTTCCTTGCCCTGCGCGTCATAGATGACGGTGGTGGGCAGCAGGCCGGTGGCATAGTGGAAGCCGAGCTGGTTTTCCGGGTCGGCCCAGGCCTTGAGATGGGGCAGGTCATGTTTGGCGAAGAAGGGCTTGGCGGCCTTCAGCCCCTGATTGTCCTGCGAAATGGTGAGGACGGCGAGGCCCTTGGGCCCATAGGCCTCGGCGATCCGGTCGAGCGTGGGCATTTCCGCAATGCAGGGCGCGCACCAGGTCGCCCAGAGATTGACGAGGATCGGCTTGCCGGCGAAATCCTGGAGCGTCTTTTCGCCGCCACCGGGGTCCTGGAAGGCGAAGTCGGGGGCGGGGGCGCCCGCCTTGCTGCGGTCGAGCCGATAGTCGAAGGCGCCCTCCTTCTTCGTCGCGCCGCCTGTTGCCTCTCCCGACGTGGCGGGAACCTCACCGGGGAGGGCGGCATTGGCTTGCTCCTTCGGCGGCGATTGCCTATCGCAAGCCGCCAGAGCGGCAGGCAGGAGCAGTATCATTAGCGCGCGGAATGACGATATCACGGAAGCAGGCTCCAACAGCATGTGGGGCGGCCGGTTCGCCGCCGGCCCGGCATCGATCATGCGTGAGATAAATGCCTCCATCCCCTTCGACAAGCGATTGTGGAAACAGGATATCGCCGGGTCCAAGGCGCATGTCGCGATGCTCGCCACACAGGGCATCGTTGCGCACGCCGATGCGGACGCGATTGCAGCGGGACTCGACACCATCGCCGCCGAATATGAAGCTAACGGCGTGCCGGTGAACCTGGACCTGGAAGACATCCACATGGTCACCGAGTCGCGGCTGGCCGAACTGATCGGTCCGGTCGCGGGGCGGCTGCACACCGCCCGTTCGCGCAACGACCAGGTGGCGACCGATTTCCGCCTGTGGGTACGCGACGCGATCGACGAGGTCGAGGCGGGCTTGCGCGGCCTCCAGCGCGCGCTGGTGGCGCGGGCGGAGGAGAATGTTGATGCGGTGATGCCGGGCTTCACGCATTTGCAGTCGGCGCAGCCGGTGACGCTGGGGCATCATCTGATGGCCTATTATGAGATGGTGCGGCGCGACCGCAGCCGCTTTGCGGACGCGCGCGCGCGGCTGAACGAATGTCCGCTGGGCGCGGCGGCACTGGCCGGCACCGGCTTCCCGACCGATCGCCATGCGACGGCGGCGGCGCTGGGCTTTGCCAAGCCGACCGACAACAGCCTGGACAGCGTATCCGACCGCGATTTCGCGCTCGACTATCTGATGGCCGCGACCCAGGCGTCGCTGCACCTGTCGCGGCTGGCCGAGGAGTTCATCATCTGGGCAAGCCAGCCCTTCGGCTTCGTGAAATTGCCCGACGCCTATTCGACCGGCAGTTCGATCATGCCGCAGAAGCGCAATCCTGACGCGGCCGAGCTGGTGCGCGGTCATGCCGGGCGGATCATGGGCTGCATGACGGCGCTGTGCGTGACGATGAAGGGGCTGCCGCTCGCCTATTCGAAGGATATGCAGGACGACAAGCCGCCGGTGTTCGAGGCGCACGACCTGCTCGCTTTGTCGATCGCGGCGATGACCGGCATGGTCGGGACGGTGACGTTCCGCACTGACCGGATGCGCGGGCTGGCCGAGAGCGGCTTTGCCACCGCGACCGACCTTGCCGACTGGCTGGTGCGCGAAGGCGGCATTCCCTTCCGCGAGGCGCATCATATCACCGGGCGCGCGGTCGCGGCGGCGGAGGCGGCGGCGGTGCCGCTGGACCAGTTGCCGATCGCGACGCTGAAAGACATCGACGCGCGGATCGACGAACGGGTCTATGCGGTGTTGACGGTGGACGCGTCGGTCGCCAGCCGCCAGAGCCATGGCGGCACGGCGCCTGCCCAGGTGCGGGCGCGGATCGCGCAGGCGAAAGAGGAACTGGCGAAACAGGAGCTGGGATCATGAAGAAGCGGACGCTGGCTGGCCTGTCCCTGATCGCGCTGGCGCTGGCCGGATGCGGGGGGCGCCAGCCGTTGAAACCCGTCAAGGGCCAGAATCTGCCTGCGGTGCCGACGGGCGCTGCGACCGCGCCGACCGCGGCGCAGTTGATGGAACCCTCCATCCAGGCCCGGCCCGAGCGCAATGTGGAATTGCTGACGCAATCCCGGCAGCGGGCCGACGACCCGTTCGACCTGCCGCCCGAAAAGCGGCCGCAATAAGCTTTTAAGGACGCGAAGTTGGACCATTTTGACTATGTGAACGGCGCCATGCAGGTGGAGCAGGTGCGGCTGGACGTGATCGCCGATGCGGTCGGCACGCCCGTCTATGTCTATTCCACCGCGACGCTGGAGCGCCATGTCAGCGTCTTTCGCGATGGGCTGCGCGCGCTCGACAACCCGCTGATCGCCTTTGCGGTGAAGGCCAATCCCAATGGTGCGGTACTGGCGACGTTGGCGAAGCTGGGGCTGGGCGCGGACGTTGTGTCGGGCGGCGAATTGCTGCGCGCGATCGCCGCGGGCATTCCGGCCGATCGCATCGTCTTTTCGGGTGTCGGCAAGACCGCGCAGGAAATGCGGCTGGCGCTGGAACAGGGCATTTACCAGTTCAATCTGGAGAGCGAGCCGGAAGCCGAGATGCTGTCGGAGGTCGCGCTGTCGATGGGCCTGCGCGCGCCGGTCGCCTATCGCATCAATCCGGATGTCGACGCGGGCACCCATGCCAAGATTTCGACCGGCAAGTCGGAAAACAAGTTCGGCATCCCCTACACCCATGCGCTGGAATCCTATGCCGCCGCGCGCGATCTGCCGGGCCTGGACGTGCAGGGCGTCGCCGTCCATATCGGCAGCCAGTTGACCGACCTCGCCCCGCTGGAGGCCGCCTTCACCAAGGTCGGCGCGCTGATCGAGCAATTGCGGGCCGCGGGGCATGACATTCGCACCGCCGATCTGGGCGGTGGCCTTGGCGTGCCCTATGATCCCTCCCAGCCTTTGCCGCCCAGCCCCGCCGATTATGGTGCGATGGTGTGCCGGGTGACGCAGGGCTGGCCGGTGCGGTTGATGTTCGAGCCGGGCCGGGTGATCGTGGGCAATGCCGGCGCTTTGCTGTCGCGCGTGGTGCGGGTGAAGCAGGGCGCGCAGGCGCCCTTCGTGATCGTCGATGCGGCGATGAACGACCTGATGCGACCCAGCCTCTACGACGCCTGGCACGATATCCGCGCGGTGAAGCCGGCGGGGACGCGCGCAACCGCCAATGTCGTGGGACCGGTGTGCGAGACGGGCGACACCTTCGCCATGCATCGCGACATGGACGTGGTGCAGGCGGGCGACCTAGTCGCCTTCATGACGGCGGGGGCCTATGGCGCGACCATGGCGGGCACCTACAATAGCCGTCCGCTGACCCCTGAAGTGCTGGTGTCGGGCGACCAATGGGCGGTGGTGCGCGCGCGGCCGCCGGTCGAGGCGCTGATCGAAGCGGACATCATCCCGGACTGGGTCGGCCGCTGATGCACAGCCTGCCCGTCTTCCTGCGGCTGACGGGCAGGCCGGTGATCCTGACGGGCGAGGGCGAGGCGGCGGACGCCAAGCGCCGGCTGCTGGAACGGGCGGGCGCGATCGTCGTGGGCGAGAGCGATCCCGACGCCCGGATCGCGATCGTGGCGGACGGGGACGCGGCGACCGTGGCGCGGCTGCGCGCGCGGGGCGTGCTGGTCAATGCGACCGACACGCCGGACCTGTGCGATTTCACCCTGCCCGCGATCGTGGACCGCGATCCGGTGCTGATCGCGATCGGCACCGGCGGCGCTTCGGCGGGGCTGGCCAAGGCGTTGCGGCAACGGCTGGAGGCGATGCTGCCGGCGCGGCTGGGGGCGTTGGCGACGGCGCTGTACGCAGCGCGGGCGGCGATCCGGGCGCGCTGGCCGGAGGCGGATGCGCGGCGGCGGGCGATCGATGCGGGGCTGGTCCCCGGCGGCGCGATCGATCCGCTGCGCGATGGGGCGGCCGATGGCGTGCCGGGCTGGCTGGCGGGGGAAGGCGCGGCGACGCCGTCGCGGCTGGAGGCGATCCGGCTGCTGTCGGGCGATCCCGACGACCTGACATTGCGGGCGGCGCGGCTGCTGGGGGAAGCAGACCGGGTCTATCATCATCCGGCGGTGGCGCCGGCCATATTGGATCGCGCGCGGGCGGATGCGGCGCGGATCGTCACCCAGGCGCCGCCTGCGATGGCGGGGGACGGCCTGTCGCTATGGCTGGAGATGGATCAGCCCTGAGCGGCGTGGAGCCGTTCGACCTCGTCATGCAGCGCCTGGATCGAGCAGACGAGACGGGCGCGATCGAGCTGCATTTCGCGCAGCGCTTCGCGGGTTTCGCCCAGTTCCACAGCGCGGCGGGCGATGCGGGCGTCGAGTTCGGCATTGTGGCGGGTGAGGGCGCCGACCTGTTCGGCGCGCTGGCACAGATGGCGCAGACGGGCGTCGAGAACGTCGAAGTCGAAGGGCTTGACGACATGGTCGTCAGCGCCGGCGGCGAGCGCCTCCACCGTGGACTGGCTGTCGAGCCGCCCGGCGATCATCACGAAACAGGCGTTGCCGGCCAGATTGGCGGCGCGGATCTTTTGCATCATGCCGACCGCCGGCAGCATCGTCAGGCCCATGTCGACCAGGATGATATCGACCGGGCGGGTGACCAGCAGGTTGAGGGCGATGAAGCCGTTTTCGGCCAGCACCACGTCATAATTGAGGTGCGACAGGCGGCGGGCGACGACCGCGCGCGCGGTAGGATTTTCATCGACCAGCAGCAGGCGCAGGCGGCGGGGGGAGCGCAAGGCTTCGGCTGCGCCGTCGAGTTCGCCGTGGCGGATGCGGTTGCGCTTGAAGATCGGCATGTCGTCCCACTTTTCCCGATTCTGGCCTGATAGGAAAAGGATAGGAAGCGCGCCCGAAGAAATGGTTAACGCGCGGAGGTGCGATTAATTCGATTTAATTGGTTCGGTGCGGTCGCGCGCCATAGCCTCTCCCCGACATCAACGGAGGAGATCGTCATGTCCGAACAGATCACACAGCTTGCCATCGACGATATTGCGGACCTGCAGGACGGCGCCAGCCTGTTCGGGCTGGAGGATCGCGACGCGCTGGAAATCAGCGTGATGGACGTGGTGATCGCGGTGATCGTGCGGCCGTGATCCCGGCGGCGCTGGCCGCGGCGGTCGATGCGGCCGAGGCCGCGCCGCTCGATCGGGCGGTGGCGCTGATCCGGCCGTTCATGACGGACATTGGCTGGTTCGAGGCGTTGCTGGCGGCGGAGATACAGGCGATGGCGGGCGACCCTCGCTACCTGCCGGGCTTTCGCGCCAGTCGCCAGGGCGGCACGCGCCATCTGGTGCTGGCGCGGACAGAGCGGATATGGCTGACCGCGAGCCTGCTGGATGGGGGGCAGGCACCCTCTGACAGGGTGCATTTTTCCGGGCGCCTAAGCTTGTGCCGGCCGTTGAACGGACCGCTGGCGGGCGACGTCTGGCGGCTGGAGGGCGAACGGGCGGTGGTGGTCGGCACGCGGTCCTGCGCGGCGGGGGCCACGATCGAACTGGACGAGCGGCGCGAGGCGCTGTGCCTGCGGCCGGCCGACGCGCCGCTGATGCTGCTGCGGGCGCAAATCGCGCCGGTCGGGCCGGTGCAGGCGCGCATCCATGACCGCAGCGACGGGCGGGCGATCGCCAGCGCGCAGGCGGACGAAGCTCATGCCCGCACGCTGATGCTGTTGTCGCTGCTGCGGCTACAGGGGCGGCGCGATGCCGCCGGGCAGTTCGGGCAGGCGCTGGACGCGCCGCTGCCGGGCCAGCGCTGGGCTGTGATGCGGGAATATCTGGCGCTCGATACGCAGCGCGCGCTGCCGGCGTTGCGAGCCATGGCGAGGCGGGACGCCGATGCGACGGTGCGGGGGCTGGCGGCGCGGACGCTGCGGCAGGTGGAGGGCGAACCATGCCCCGCCTGATCGCGCCGCCGGAGGACGGTACGACCATCGATCTGGAGGCGCTGATCGACTGGTGCGAGAGCGCGGCCTTCGACTCCGGATGCGAAGAGGGGCTGGCGGAAGCCGCGCCGATGCTGCGCGCGCTGTCGCGCAACCGCGATTTCCTGTCGGAGCTGGCGGTGGCCGAGCTGAAGGATCGCTGCGCCGGGCAGAGGCGGGTCAATCCTTATTCGGCGCAAGTGCTGCTGCTCAACCCGCCGACCGACCGCTATGTGCTGCGTGCCGCCTTCTGGCCGGCGGAACGCGACCATGTGGTGCGGATGAGCGGCGCGTCGGCGTTCCTTTATCATGTGCCGCACGACCATAGTTTCGACTTCCTGACCGTGGGCTATCTGGGGCCGGGCTATGGGTCCGACTATTATGACTATGACCCCGACGGCGTGGCGGGGGCGGACGGGGAGGCGGTGGCGCTGCGCTTCGTCGAGCGCAGTTGCCTGTCGGAAGGCAAGATGCTGCTCTACCGCGCCAATCGCGACGTCCATGCGCAATTGCCGGCGGAGTCGCTGTCGGTGTCGCTCAACATATTGGCCAGCGCGCCCGACCAGGGGTGGCGACGTCAATATCGGTTCGACACGGCGCGCGGCGTGATCGCCCAATGCATGACGGTGGCGAGCGCTCAACTGCTTCTGGAACTGGCGGTCGGATGCGGCAGCGGCGATGCGATCGACTTGGCGCATGATTTTGCCGCGCGCCACCCGGTCGACGCGATGCGCTGGACCGCCTGGCGCACGATCGGCGCAGGGCTGGCGGATGCCGCCGCGCGGCTGGCCCATGCCGAGCAGGGCGCACGGAGCGGCAGTCCGCTGCTCCGTCGTGCGGGCGAGGCTGCGTTGCGAAACATCCATAACGGATATGAAATGGCTTGTTTTTGACCCCCTCCGCAGGTGGGATGTGGATGACGAGGATATGGCGGGCCAGATGTGGGCAGACGGGTGGAATGCCATGGCATGGGGCCGGATTTCGCGCCGGTCGCGCGGGCGCTGAGCGCGCGCGGCCTTGAATTGGCGATCCGGCCGGGGCGGGACCAGTCGTCGCTGGTGCGCGTGGGCGACGCGACCATATTATGGCAGGGGATAGACGATCCGGCCGCCCGCGCTCGTGCGCTGGAGGAGGGGATGCAGGAGGTGGTCGGCCCCTGGATGCACGAGGCCGAGACGGTCGCCCGGATCATCCGTCTGGCCGATGCCGAACAGCCCCGGTTGCGGCTGGGCGAGTTGACGATCCGGCTGGTCGACCGGCGGGTGGAGCGTAACGGCCGGCCGATCCCGCTGCTGGCGCGGGAATATGCGCTGCTGCTGCATCTGGCGCGGCGGCCGGGTCAGGCGGTGAGCCGGACGGAGTTGCTGCGCGCGGTCTGGCGGCTGGACTTCGACCCCGGCACCAACAGCGTCGAGGTGCATATGTCGCGGCTGCGCGGCAAGCTGGATCGCGGGTTCGCCGTGGCGATGCTGCATACGGTGAAGGGGCGCGGCTACGCCCTGTGCCCCGACGGGCGCTGGCCGGACACCGCCTGACGTCCTGATGTCAGACGGGTGGCGCTTCCGGCGGAAGCGAAGGCCCGGATAGAGGCGCGTAGGCGCGCAGGAAGATGTCGACAGCGAAGGCCGCGTCGGCGGCGATTTCATTGGGGGCGGGACGGTCGATCCGGCCAATCAGCATTTGCTGGTGACAGCCGGACATCGACAGCGACATCAGCGCGCGTGCGGCATCGATCGGATCGGCCATCCGCAACTGGCCGCGCGTCATTGCGCCATGCAGGAAGTCGGCCAGCAGCAGGCGGGTATTCTGTGGCGCGAGATCGAAGAAAATCTGGCTTAGATCCGGGAAGCGGCGCCCCTGCGCGACGATCAGCCGATGCAGGGCGCTGGCGTCTGGCGAGGTTATTTTCTCGATCAGGCTGCGGCAAGCGCTCTGCAAGGTCGGCTCCAGCGCGCCGTCTGGATCGAGAATCTGCGATAGCCGGCCCTGATAGGCCTTGGCTGCCCGCTCGACCACGGCGGCGAACAGCGCTTCCTTCGAAGGGAAGTAGTTCCACAAGGTGCCCTTCGATCCGCCCAGTTCCGCGGCGATCCCCGACATGGTGGTGTCGGCGAAGCCATGTTCGAGGAAATAGGTCTGCGCCACGGTCAGGATCGCGTCGCGTCGATCCTGGCGGCGGGCCTCCCTTCTGCTGGGAATCACAGGCGTATCGGGCGTTGTCATAAAATCGTACCATAGAGTACGCTATTTCGGTTGACAAGGCCGGGCGGGGGCGGCAAGTGCAATTTTCATACTAGGTGGTACGGTTAGATATGTCCGTGAGTCGCATTGCCCTGGCCGCCCGCACGGGAGGCATGGCTTCTTCCCTTCTGCTATTGGCGGCCTGCGCCGCGGTCCCCGATCTGGGCGCCAAGCCCGAGCTGCGCACCCCTGCGGCCGTCGCGGCGGAGCGCAGCCTGGCTGCCGCGCCGGTGGCATGGCCGGGCGACGGCTGGTGGAGCGCCTATGGCGATCCGCAACTGGATGCGCTGATCGCCGAAGGGTTGCGCGCGTCGCCCGACGTCGCCGCGGCCGGCGCCCGTTTCCGCAAGGCGGCGGGCATGGCGCAACAGGCGGGCGCGGCCTTGCTGCCGTCGGTCGATCTGGAGGCGAGCGGCGCTGCGACCAAGCAAAGCTATAATATGGGTCAGCCCCGGAATTTCGTGCCGAAAGGCTGGCTGGGCACAGGGCGCGTGGCGCTGGACATGGGCTTCGACCTCGACCTGTGGGGCAGGAACAAGGCCGCGCTGGCCGCGGCCACCTCCGAAACCCGGGCGGCGCAGATCGACGCGCAGCAGGCACGGCTCGCGCTGACGACGGCGATCGCCGACGCCTATGCCGATCTGGCGCGGCTGCGTGACGAAGCGGACATTGCGCAGCGCACCCTCGACATCCGGATGGCGAGCCAGAAGCTGGTCGCCGACCGGCGGGACAATGGCCTGGAAACGCGCGGCAGCGTGCGGCAGGCGGACGCGACCGTATCCTCCGCCCGCGCGCAGCTGGCCGCCGCGACCATGGCGATCGAATTGCGGCAGCATCAGATCGCGGCGCTGATCGGCGCAGGACCGGACCGGGGGCTTTCGATTGCCCGGCCGAAGATCGGCGCGCTGGCGCCGCTGGGCCTGCCCGCCGATGTCACCACCAATCTGGTCGCCCGCCGTCCCGACATCGCCGCCGCGCTGGCCCGCACCGAAGCGGCGGCCAAACGGATCAAGGTGGCCCATGCCGATTTCTTTCCCGCGTTGCGGCTGAGCGCGCTGATCGGCGTGCAGTCGCTGGGCTATGACACGGTGTTCAGCGGCACGTCGGCGACCGGTACGCCCAAGCCCTTCATCAACAGCCTGTTCGACAAGGGATCGCTGTTCGGCACGGTCGGTCCGGCGATCAGCCTGCCGATCTTCCATGGCGGGGCCTTGCAGGGCCAGTATCGCGGGGCGCGTGCCACCTATGACGAGGCGGTCGCGTCCTACGACAAGACCGTGCTGGCCGCCTATCAGGAGGTGGCCGACGCCGTCACCACGCGCAAGACGCTGGACCAGCGGCTGGTCGATGCCCGCGCGGCGGTCGCCGCATCGGAGGACGCCTATGGCATCGCCCAGAAACGCTATAAGGGCGGGCTGTCCACCTATCTCGACGTGTTGAATGTCGAGGACCAACTGCTCGGCGCGCGCCAGTCCCTCGCAGGGCTGGAGGCGAGCGCCTTCTCGACCGATATTGCTCTCATCCGTGCGCTGGGCGGCGGCTTCGCCGCCAGCGACTTCCAGTCCAAGGACAAGCCCCATGGCTGACGCCAATCCGCAAACCACAGCGCCCGACAGCGACGATATGCAGCAGGAAGGCCGCCAGTCGGCGCGCAAGACATGGCTGATCCGGCTTGGCCTGGTCGTCATCGTCGGCGGGCTGTTGTGGGGTGTCTGGTATCTGCTGGTCGGCCGCACCCATGTCGCCACCGACAATGCCTATGTGAATGCCGAAATGGCGCAGGTGACGCCGCTGATGTCGGCGCAGGCGACTGAGGTGCTGGTCAGCGACACCCAACAGGTCAAGCGCGGCGATATATTGGTGAAGCTGGATCCGACCGACGCGAAGATCGCGGTGGCGCAGGCCGAAGCCGACCTGGCCGAAGCCAAGCGTCGTTTCCGCCAGACCGCGGCGACCAGCACGTCGCTGGCGGCGCAGGTGGATGCGCGCGGCGCGGATATCGTGCAGGCGCGCGCGCAGATGGCGACCGCCCAGGCCGACTTCGACAAGGCGCGGATCGACCTGCAACGGCGCGAGGCGCTGGTGGGCGATGGCGCGGTGTCGGGCGATGAAGTGACCGGCGCGCGCAAGGCCTATGCCTCCGCGCGGGCGGCGCTGGACCTGGCCCGCGCCGGCGTCCAGACCGCGCAGGCGACCCGCAGCGCGGCCAGCGGGCAACTGGCGGCCAATGATGCGCTGGTGCGCGGATCGACGGTCGATACCGACCCGGCGGTGATGGCGGCGCAGGCCAAGCTCGATTCGGCGAAGCTGAACCTCGACCGCGCGGTCATCCGCGCGCCGATCGACGGCGTCGTCACCAAGCGGCAGGTGCAGGTGGGCCAGCGCGTGGCGCAGGGTAGCCCGATCATGAGCATCGTCCCGCTCGCCCAGGTCTATGTCGACGCCAATTTCAAGGAGCGGCAACTGCGCGGCGTGACCGTCGGCATGCCCGCCAAGGTGACGTCCGACCTCTATGGCAGCGACGTCGTCTATCATGGCAAGGTCGTCGGCTTTTCCGGCGGCACCGGATCGTCCATGTCGCTGATCCCGGCGCAGAATGCGACCGGCAACTGGATCAAGGTGGTGCAGCGCCTGCCGCTGCGGATCGCGCTCGACCCCAAGGAACTGGCCGCGCATCCGCTGCGCGTCGGCCTGTCCATGGATGTCGAGATCGACCTGTCCGACAAGTAGGGCGAGATTGAGGAAGGTTCGGGCGATGAGCAGCGACGACGATATCTTCTCGCGGCTCTCGCCGCGCACCCGGACCCTGGCGGGACTGGTGCTGGCCATGAGCAATTTCATGGTTGTGCTGGACCTGACCATCGCCAATGTCTCGGTGCCGCACATTGCGGGCAATCTTGGCATATCGCCCGACCAGGGGACGTGGATCATCACATCCTATGCGGTGGCGGAGGCCATTTGCGTGCCGCTGACCGGCTGGCTGGCGCAGCGTTTCGGCGTGGTGAAGATGTTCACCTTCGCGATGGTCGGGTTCGGCATCTTCTCGCTGCTGTGCGGCATGTCGATGACCCTGGGCATGATCGTCGCCTGCCGCATCGGCCAGGGCATTTGCGGCGGGCCGATCATGCCGATGTCGCAGACGCTGCTGATGCGCATCTTCCCGCCGGAGGCGCGACCCCGCGCCATGGGCCTGTGGGCGATGACGACGCTGCTCGGCCCGGCGATGGGTCCGATCATCGGCGGTTATATCAGCGACAATTGGAGCTGGCACTGGATCTTCTTCATCAACCTGCCGATCGCGGTGATGTGCGTCTTTGCCGCGCAGGCGCTGCTGCGGCCGGTGGAGACCGACACGGCCAAGGTGCCGATCGACAAGATGGGCCTGTTCCTGCTGGTCTTCTGGATCGGTTGCCTGCAGGTCATGCTGGACATCGGTCGCGATCATGACTGGTTCGCCGATCCGATGATCGTCATCCTGGGCGTGCTGGCGGTGATCGGTTTCTTCGCCTTCATCATCTGGGAACTGACCGAAGAGCATCCGGTCGTCGATCTGCGGGTGTTCCGCCATATCGGCTTCACCTCCGGCGTGTTTTCGCTGGCGCTGTGCTTTGGCGCCTATTTTTCGGGCATCGTCATCATCCCCCAATGGTTGCAGATGACGCAGGGCTATACCGCCACTTGGGCTGGCATCCTGACCGCCTTCACCGCCATGGCGGCGCTGATGACCGCCCCTGTCGCCGCGCGTTTCGTGGGGAAGGTCGATCCGCGGCTGATGATTTCAGGCGCGGTCTTCTGGCTGGGGCTGATGACATTGTGGCGCGCGCACTGGACCAGCGGCATTGATTTCTGGACGATGGCGGCGCCGCAATTCATCCAGGGCTTCGCGATGCCCTTCTTCATGATTCCGCTGACCACGCTGACGCTGGGATCCGTGCTGCCGAGCGAAACGGCGTCGGCGGCGGGTCTCCAGAATTTCGTCCGCACCATGGCGATCGCGATCGCGACCTCGCTGGTGCTGACCGGCTGGAGCGATTCGCAGCGCGTGTCGCGCAACGAGCTGGCAAGCGTATTGCAACCGGCCGATGCGCAGGCGCAGTTGGGCGGCCTTGGCTTTTCCACCGAGCAGATCCGCCAGACCATCTCCAATATCGTGGAGCAGGAGGCGATCGTGACGGCGGTCGACCATATCTTCTTCATCTCAGCGCTGATTCTGTTCGGCGCCGCGATCATCGTCTGGCTCGCGCCGCGCCCGACCGGGCCTGTGGACACCTCCGCCGCCCATTGAGTCTCAGCGCAGCGGCAGGGCGATCCGCCGCGTGATGCCGATCGCGTCGAGGAAGGCGGGGTCGTGGCTGACGACGAGCAGCGCGCCATCATAGGCGGCGAGGCCCTGTTCGATCGCGGCGATCGAATCGAGGTCGAGATGGTTGGTCGGCTCGTCCAGCAGCAGCAGCGGGGGCAACGTCTCTCCGCCCAGTACGCAGGCGAGCGCGGCGCGCAGCCTCTGTCCGCCGCTCAGGCTTTCCACCCGTTGCAGCGCCAGGTCGGCGCGGAAGCGGAAGCGGGCGAGCGCGGCATGGACGGCGTTGCGGGAGGCGCCGGGATGCAGGCGTGCGAAATTGTCGGCAATGCTGGCATCGGCATCGAGCAGGCTGGCGTCCTGATCGAGCAGGGCGTAGTCGGCGGAGCGATGGATGCGGCCCGACAGTGGCGCGAGGTGGCCCGCGATCAGGTGCAGCAGGGTCGATTTGCCGACGCCATTGGGGCCTGTAATGGCGATTCGCTCCGGTCCGGCGATGGTCAGGCTGAGATCGCATAGCGGTGGGTTGACGGGATTATGGCCGGCCGTGACCGCCTCCAGCGTCAGCAGCATACGGCCGGTCGGGACATTGGCGGAAGGCAGGGAGACACGCAGCGGATCGAGTATTTCGATTCGGGCGCGCGCTTCGGTCATCGCCACCTGCGCTTCCGCGCGCTGCTGATCGGCGCGGCGGGCCGCGTCTCCGCTCGATTGTTCGGCCTGCTGCTTGCGCTTGCCCAGCAGGATGCGTGGCATACCGCCCTTCGCCGCCTGCCGCGCGCCCGCGCCGTCGCGGCGCTGCTGACGCTCGGTCGCGAGCTGCGTCCTGCGGGCGAGGTCGGACGCCTGCCGCTGCGCCTGGTCGAGTGCATGATGGGCGGCGGCCAGCTCGATATCCTTGCGCGCGCGCCAGGCCGACCAGTTGCCGCCATGGTGCGTGATGCCGAGGCTGGTCAGTTCGGCGATCGCATCCATCGTCTCCAGCAGCGCGCGGTCGTGGCTGACGACGATCGCTCCGCCGCGCCAGCGGCCGAGCAGAGTGATGAGCGCGTCGCGACCGTCGGCGTCGAGATGGTTGGTCGGCTCGTCCAGAATGAGCCAGTCGGGCCGGGCGAAAAGAGCGGCGGCGAGCGCGGCGCGGGTGTGCTGGCCACCGGACAGGTGCGCCAGTGATGTGGCGGGATCGGCCTCAAGCCCCACCTCCGCCAGGGCGTCGGCAAGGCGGCCCGGCAGGGTCCAGTCGCACTGGTCGAGGTCGTCCATCGTCGCCGCGCCCGCGTCCGCCCGATCGAGCAGCGCCAGGGATGCGCTGACGCCAAACAGATCGGCGATGGTCCGGCCGGGGTCGGCGTCGCGCGCCTGGCGCAGGGTCGCGACAGCGCCGGTGACGCTGATCTGCCCCGTCGCAGGAGTCCGATCGCCTGCGATGAGTGCGAGCAACGTCGATTTGCCGACGCCGTTGCGGCCGATCAGGCCGATGCGTTCGGGGATGAAGCGGAAGTCCAGGCCGGAAAGGACGGGCGTTCCGTCAGGCGTGGACCAGCAGAGATTCGAAAGAGTGATGGCAGGCATGAACGGCTTTCCTGAAGGCAGAGCGGGTGGGCTGTGCGGTCAGGGCGATGTTCATGGCGGCGGTCCTCGTCGGTGAGGCGATCATGGCGGAAAGTCGCAAGCTTTTCGCGCATCGCAGATGTGAAGCTCGACCCTTAGCAGCAAATGTCCTTGCCGGACAGGGGGTGGAACAGGCTTAGACGCTGGTCAGCGCGGACCGCCGTCGCGGGAGAGGTTCGCCAGATCCTCCGGCCGGTTGACGTTCGGGAGGACGAGGCCGGGCATCGCCACAATGCGCGCGCCGATGCGGGCGAGCCAGCCGTGGATGGAGCGGTTGTTATCCGCCGCCAGATGGACGTCGAGTTGCGGCGACAGCGTCGCAGGCCACCAGCCGAGCAGCTGCTGTCCTTTCAGGATGGCGGCGCCCTCGCCGATCAGGGCGGCGGGCAGGGCGGCGGGGTAGAAGGGCATGTCGCAGCCGGTGGTCAGCACCCCGGCGAAGCCATGGTCCAGCGCGTGATGGAGCGCCGCGTTCAATCCGCCGAGCGGCCCCATGTCGGGCGCGGGGCGATCCGGCAGGCCACCTTCCCGGCCGCAAATGACGACCGTCGCGACATGGGGGGCAAGGCCGGCCATCGCATGATCGATCAGGGTGCGGCCGTCGGCCATGCGGGCCAGCGCCTTGTCGCTGCCGAAGCGGCTGGAGCGGCCGCCGGCCAATATGGCGCCCAAAATCCGTCCTTCGTGCATCGCTTGATAGCTCCCCTCTATAAAGCCTATAGCAGAATCAATGCAGACCCGCCTTGTCGAATATTTTCTGGCGCTGGAGCGCGAAGGCCATTTTGCCCGCGCCGCGGCGCATTGCAATGTGTCCCAGCCGACCCTGTCGGCGGGGATCGCCACGCTGGAGGCGCAACTGGGCAAGCGGCTGATCCGGCGCGACCGCAAATATGGCGGGCTGACGGCGGAGGGGGATGCGATCTTGCCCTGGGCGCGACAACTGGTCGCGGCGGCCGAAGCGCTGGGGCAGGCGGCGGAGACGGCGCGCGGGCCGCTGAAAGGGGAACTCAGGCTGGGCGCGATACCCGCGGCGATGCCCGCCATCGGCTGCCTGGTCGCGGCGATGCAGGCGCGGCATCCCGGCCTCAACGTGTCGATCCGGGCGTTGACGTCGCGCCAGATCGAGCGGGAACTGGCGGCGTTCGAGCTGGATGCGGGGCTGACCTATCTGGATTTCGAGCCGCCCGCCCATACGCTGTCGGTGCCGCTCTATGTCGAGCGGACGATGCTGGTGAGCGCGGTGGGCGGCGTGGCGGTGCCCGATCCGCTCGACTGGGCGACGCTGGCGGGCCTGCCGCTCTGCCTGCTGCATCAGGGGATGCAGAACCGGCGGATTCTCGACGCGCGGCTGGCCGAGCGGGGGCTGGCGCTGCGGCCGCTGGTGACGGCGGACAGCTATGTCGCGCTGCTGGGGCTGGTGCAGCAGGGGCGGCTCTGTTCGATCATTCCCGACAGCCATGCGGCCTTGCTCGACGGGCTGAACTGGGCGCGGACCCATGCCATGCCGGAAACGGACGAGGGCAGCCGGGTCGGCGTGATCGTATCCGACAGCGCACCGATGGGGCCGCTGGCGCAGGCGGTGCTGGGGGTCGCGCGCGACCTGCGCCTGCCATCGGGCTTCCGGATTTCCTGATAGGGTTTTTCTATCAAAGATGGACGACTTCGATTTGACCCGCTGACGGCCGGGGCGCAGGATCGCACCCAAAATCGGGCCAGAAGGCAGGGTAGAAATGGAAGAATTTATCGGCGCATGGACTGCGCGCCATGGCGCGACGCGCGACCGGCTATTGCCGCTGCTGCACGCGATGCAGGAAGAGGCCGGCCATATCGACGACGCGTGGGTGCCGGCGATCGCCAAGGCGCTGAACCTCAGCCGCGCGGATGTGCATGGGGTCGTCACCTTCTACCATGATTTTCGGCGGGTCGCGCCGGGGCGGCACGTGGTGAAGCTGTGCCGGGCGGAAAGCTGCCAGGCGCGCGGCGGTGCGGCGATCGAGGCGGCGGCGGCGCGACGGCTGGGCGTGGCGATGGGCCAGACGCGGGGCGACGGGCAGGTGGCGCTGGAGCCGGTCTATTGCCTGGGTCTGTGCGCGATCGGCCCCAATGCGCTGGTCGACGGGCGGCCGGTGGCGCGGATCGATGCGGCCGCGCTGGAGCGGATCGCGCTGGAGGTGGCGGCATGATGCGCGTGTTTATCAGCCGCGACATGGCGTCGGTGGCGCTGGGCGCGGACGATGTGGCGCGCGCCTTTGCGCAGGCCGGGTGCGAGGTGGTGCGGACCGGGTCGCGCGGGCTGTTCAGCATCGAGCCACTGGTCGAGGTGGACACGGACGCGGGACGGATCGGTTTTGGGCCGGTCGGGCCGGATGATGTGGCGGCGGTGCTGGAGGGCAGCCATGCTTCGCGGCTGGGGCCAGTGGCGGAACTGCCCTTCTTCGCCGGGCAGCAGCGTTTCACCTTTGCGCGGTGCGGTGTGATCGATCCGCTGAGCCTGACCGACTATGCCGCGCAGGACGGCTGGGTTGGGTTGGAGAAGGCGCGGGCGCAGGCACCACAGGCCGTGGTGGATACGGTCAAAGGGTCGGGCCTGCGCGGGCGCGGCGGGGCGGGTTTCCCGACCGGGATCAAGTGGCAGACGGTGCTGGACGCGCCTGCTGACGAGAAGTTTATCGTCAGCAACGCCGACGAGGGCGACAGCGGCACCTTCGCCGACCGGATGCTGATGGAGGGCGATCCCTTCTGCCTGATCGAGGGGATGGCGATTGCCGCTCACGCGGTCGGCGCGCGGCATGGCTATATCTATATCCGCTCCGAATATCCCTTTTGCATCGCGACGATGCGCGCGGCGATCGAGGCGTCGGCGCACATCGTCGCGCCCTTCACGCTGGAGGTGCGCGAGGGGGCGGGCGCCTATGTCTGCGGCGAGGAAACGGCGCTGCTCGATTCGATCGAGGGCAAGCGCGGGCAGGTGCGCGCCAAGCCGCCTTTGCCGGCGCTCCAGGGGCTGTTCGGCCAGCCGACCGTCATCAACAATGTGCTGTCGCTGGCGGCCGTGCCGTTCATCCTGAGCGAAGGTGCGGAGGCCTATGCGGCGGTCGGGTTCGGGCGGTCGCGGGGCACGATGCCGGTGCAACTGGCGGGCAATGTCAAGCATGGCGGGCTGTATGAGATCGGCTTCGGGATCACGCTGGGCGAACTGGTGAACGAGATTGGTGGCGGCACGGCGAGCGGGCGACCGGTGCGGGCGGTGCAGGTGGGCGGACCTTTGGGCGCCTATTTCCCGCCCGGCATGTTCCATCTGCCGTTCGATTATGAAGCCTTTGCGCAGGCTGGCGGGCTGATCGGCCATGCCGGGATCACGGTTTTCGACGATAGCGTGGACATGGCGCATATGGCGCGCTTCGCGATGGAATTCTGTGCGGCGGAGAGTTGCGGCAAATGCACGCCCTGCCGGATCGGATCGACGCGCGGGGTGGAGATTATGGATCGGATCATTGCGCAACGGCCGGGGGGTGAAGAGAAGAAAGATCCCGGCCTTCGCTGGGATGACGGGGGGTTGGGGAAGGCGCTATATTCTCGCTCTCCATCCCGGATCGATGTGTCGATCGAGGGGCAGACGGCTTTGCTGCGCGATCTGGCCGATACGATGAAATATGGGTCGCTATGTGCGTTGGGGGGCTTCACCCCCTATCCGGTGCTGAGCGCGCTCGACTATTTCCCCGAGGATTTCGGTGCGCCTGCACCCATCAAGGAGGCAGCGGAATGAGCTTCAATCGCGAAACCGATCATGGCACGCCGCCGGCGCTCGCCACGGGCAAGTCCGTCACCCTGACCATCGACGGGCAGAGCGTGACCCTGCCCGAAGGCACCAGCATCATGCGCGCGGCGTCGCTGACGGGCGGGTCGATCCCCAAGCTGTGCGCGACCGACAGTGTCGAGAGTTTCGGGTCGTGTCGCCTCTGCCTGGTCGAAGTCGAAGGCCGCAACGGCTATCCCGCGTCCTGCACCACGCCGGTCGCCGACGGCATGGTGGTGCGGACGCAGACCGACCGGCTGAAGCAATTGCGGCGTGGGGTGATGGAACTGTATATCTCCGACCATCCGCTCGATTGCCTGACCTGCGGTGCGAACGGGGACTGCGAATTGCAGGATCAGGCGGGCGCGGTGGGCCTGCGCGACGTGCGCTATGGCTATGACGGCGCGACCAATATGGGGCAGGTAAAGGACCAGTCGAACCCTTATTTCGACTTCGATCCCAGCAAATGCATCGTCTGTTCGCGTTGCGTGCGCGCCTGCGAGGAAGTGCAGGGCACGTTCGCGTTGACGATCGAGAATAAGGGTTTCGAGTCCAAAGTGTCGCCGTCGCAGGGCGAGGATTTCCTCGGCTCCGAATGCGTGTCCTGCGGCGCGTGCGTGCAGGCCTGCCCGACCGCGAGCCTGATCGAAAAGGCGGTGGTGGAGATCGGCACGCCCGACCGCGCCGTCGTCACCACCTGCGCCTATTGCGGCGTCGGCTGCACCTTCCGCGCGGAAATGCGGGGCGAGGAACTGGTGCGCATGGTGCCGTGGAAGGACGGCAAGGCCAATCGCGGCCATAGCTGCGTCAAGGGCCGCTTCGCCTGGGGCTATGCGCAGCATCAGGACCGGATATTGAACCCGATGATCCGCGGGTCGGTCAGCGAGCCGTGGAGCGAAGTGTCCTGGGACGAGGCGATCGCCTATACCGCGTCCGAGTTTCGCCGGATTCAGGCGAAATATGGGACGCGCAGCATCGGCGGCATCACGTCGAGCCGCTGCACCAATGAGGAGACGTTCCTCGTCCAGAAGCTGATCCGGCAGGGGTTCGGCAATAATAATGTCGATACCTGCGCGCGCGTCTGCCATTCGCCGACCGGCTATGGTTTGAGCCAGACTTTCGGCACGTCGGCGGGGACGCAGGATTTCGACAGCGTCATGGCCGCGGACGTGATCCTCGTCATCGGCGCCAATCCGACCGATGGGCATCCGGTCTTCGCCAGTCGCATGAAGAAGCGTTTGCGGCAGGGCGCGAAGCTGATCGTCATCGATCCGCGCCGCACCGATCTGGTGCAATCTCCCCATGTCGCGGCGGAACATCATCTGCCCTTACGACCCGGCACCAATGTCGCGATGCTGACCGCGATCGCCTATGTGGTCGTGACCGAGAAGCTCTATGACGAGGCTTTCATTCGGGCGCGGTGCGACTGGGACGAGTTTGCCGACTGGGCGGATTTCGTGTCGGAGGCGGCGCGCTCGCCCGAGGCGATCGAGCCGCTGACCGGCGTGAAGGCGCAGGACGTGCGCGCCGCGGCGCGGCTCTATGCCACCGGCGGCAATGGCGCCATCTATTATGGGTTGGGCGTCACCGAACATTCGCAGGGCAGTTCGACCGTGATGGCGATCGCCAACCTGGCCATGGCGACCGGCAATGTCGGGCGCGAGGGCGTGGGCGTGAACCCGCTGCGGGGGCAGAATAATGTGCAGGGGGCCTGCGACATGGGCAGCTTCCCGCATGAATTTTCGGGCTATCGCCATGTGTCCGACACCGCGACGCGCAGCCTGTTCGAGCGGGCATGGGGCGTGGCGCTGGACGCCGAGCCGGGATTGCGCATCCCCAACATGCTGGACGCCGCGACCGACGGGACGTTCAAGGGGCTGTTCGTGCAGGGCGAGGATATCCTCCAGTCCGATCCCAATACCCATCATGTCGCGGCGGGGCTGGCGGCGATGGAGTGCGTGGTGGTGCAGGATCTGTTCCTCAACGAAACCGCCAATTACGCCCATATCTTCCTGCCCGGATCGACCTTCCTGGAAAAGGACGGCACGTTCACCAATGCCGAGCGGCGCATCCAGCGGGTGCGCAAGGTGATGGCGCCGCTCAATGGATATGCGGATTGGGAGATCGTGCAGTTGGTGGCCAACGCCATGGACTTGGGCTGGACCTATGGCCACCCGTCCGAAATCATGGATGAGATCGCCGCGCTCACGCCCACCTTCGCCGGCGTGCATTATGACCGGCTGGAGGCGGAAGGATCGCTGCAATGGCCGGCCAACGACGCCGCGCCCGACGGCACGCCAACCATGCATATCGACGGCTTCGTGCGTGGCAAGGGCAAGTTCGTCGTGACCGACTATGTGCCGACCGACGAGAAGACCGGGCCGCGCTTCCCGTTGCTGCTGACGACCGGGCGCATTTTGAGCCACTATAATGTCGGCGCGCAGACGCGGCGGACCGCCAATACGGCGTGGCATCCGGAAGATCGGCTGGAAATGCATCCGAGCGATGCGGACAATCGCGGCCTGAAGGATGGCGACTGGGTGACGCTGCGCAGCCGGGCGGGGGAGACGACCCTGCGCGCGCTGATTACCGAGCGGGTTGCGCCGGGCGTGGTCTATACGACCTTCCACCATCCCGAGACGCAGGCGAACGTCATCACCACCGACTATTCGGACTGGGCCACCAATTGCCCGGAATATAAGGTGACGGCGGTGCAAGTGATGGCGTCGAACGGGCCGAGCGACTGGCAGCAGGATTATGCGCAGCAGGCCCGGACCAGCCGCCGCATCGCGCCGCTGGAAGCGGCCGAATAGGATGACGGACATGAGCGACGACACCCATGTCATGTCCACCACGGACCGGCTGGTCTATATGGCGCACCAGATCGCCCGCAACATGGCGATGATGGGCGAGGCGAAGGCGGTAGCGGCGCTGGCCGAGCATCTGACCCGCTTCTGGGATCCGCGGATGAAGGCGCAGATCATCGCCATCGCGCAGGACCAGCCCGAGCGCCTGTCGCCCATGGTCGCAGCCGCCGTGGCGCGGATGGCGCAGGGCAGGCCGGCGCCCGCCGTCGATGCGGCGCAGTTCAACGCGGTGGACGAGGCCGGGCATTGCGACGCCGGTTGAGCGGCACGCCGTCCATCGCTACGCCGTGACGATGGATGATGCCGCCGCCCGCCCGCTGACTTTCGATCGCCTGACCCCGGACGGCGGGACGCAGGCGATCGACCGCGCGCTGGCCGACGAAGTGCCGGTCGCGATCGAATTTAACGGCATCGGCTATGCGGTGCTGATGGCGACGCCCACCGACATTGGCGATCTGGTGTTGGGCTTTGCGTTGGGCGAGCGGCTGATCGGGCCGGGCGACGCGGCGTTCGACGTCGATACCCATCGGACTGAACAGGGCATCGTGGCCCGCGCGACCTTGCCGCAGGACCGCACCGATGCGCTGCTGGAGCGGGTGCGGCATCGTGCGTCCGAATCCTCCTGCGGCATATGCGGGATCGAGAATCTGGAGCAGGCGATCCGGCCGCTGCCGCGGGTGATGACGACGTCGCGGGCGGACCGCGCCGCCATCTTTCGCGCGCTGGCGGCGCTGCACGATCACCAGCCGTTGAACGCGGCGACTGGCGCGGCCCATGCCGCGGCCTGGGTCGGGGCGGACGGGGCCGTCCGGCTGGTGCGCGAGGATGTCGGGCGGCACAATGCGTTCGACAAGCTGATCGGGGCGATGGCGCGGGCTGGCGCGGACTGGGACGGCGGTTTTGCGCTGCTGTCGTCGCGCTGTTCCTATGAACTGGTGGAAAAGGCGGTGCTGAGCCAATGCCCGTTGCTCGTCACCATTTCCGCGCCGACCCGGCTGGCGGCGGCCCGCGCGGAAGAGGCCGGCTTGCCGCTGGTCGTGTTGGCGCGGCGGGACGCCATGTTGCTGCGGAGCAACAGGCCTTTGGCTTAAACCCGGTGCCGCTTGGCATCGCATCCGCTTTCCCTTAGAGCGCGCGGCGTGGGGGCGGCTTTGCTTCCCCTGCGAGATGATCGCGCCGGTGCCCGGCAACGGGCTTAATCGGGAATGCGGTGCGGGCGTGCGAGCGCCCAATTCCGTGGCTGTCCCTGCAACTGTAAGCGGATAGTGCGATGCATATGGTCGAAAGACCGGCCACTGGACCCATGTCCGGGAAGGCTATGCATCCGTGCTGCGACCCGCGAGCCAGGAGACCTGCCGGCGCTTGGTCGCTCTTGCTTTGGTCCAGGGGATGGCCGGGGCACGGTGGTTTTTCCGTCGAGCGACGCCATGCGGCCGGGGCCGCATCGGGTTGTGGACGGGATATGGCGCCATCCCGTGCTTCCGCCCGACCGCATTGCGGACGCCCCAGCCCAAGTCGCACCGGCGCCGGGGGGTATATATGTTGAAAACAGGCATTTCTCTGGTGGCGCTGATCGTGGCGACGCCGGTATGGGCGCAGGATGACGAGATCGTCGTCACCGCCACGGGCATTGCGCAGTCGCGCGACGAGGTCGGCCAGGCGATTACCGTGATCGACGCGGAGACGATCAAGACGCGCCAGGCGATCGATGTGGTCGATTTGCTGGCGACGACGCCGGGCGTGCGCTTCAACCGCAACGGATCGACCGGCGGCGTGACCGGCGTGTCGCTGCGCGGCGCGGAGACGACGCAGACTTTGGTGCTGATCGACGGGGTGAAGGTCAACGATCCCAGCGGCATTGGCGACGGCTATGATTTCGGGCCGCTGCTGACCGGCAATATCCAGCGGATCGAAATATTGCGCGGTTCCAACTCGGTGGTGCATGGCAGCCAGGCGATCGGCGGCGTGGTCAACCTGATGACCGGCGTGCCGGCCGAGGGCTTCGGCGCGAACGCATCGGTGGATTATGGCTATAGCGACACGCTGAGCGCCAAGGCGGACGTGTCGGGCACCAGCGGCATCGCCGCGGGCGGCCTAGGCGCAGCCTATTTCCGCACCGACGGCATTTCGTCGGCCGCAGGCGGGACGGAGCGCGACGGGACCGAGAATATCGCGACCAACGCGAGGTTGAAGCTCAGCTTCACCGATATGCTGAGCCTGGACCTGCGCGGCTATTATATCCATGCCGACCTCGACTATGACAGCTTCTTCGGCGCACCCGCCGACAGCAGCGACGTCAGCAAGCTCGACCAATATGTCGGCTATGCGGGCCTCAACCTGGCGCTGCTGGATGGCAAGCTGACCAACCGCGCCGCCGTCACCTGGATGCGCAACGATCGCGACTATTATTTCGTGCGCGGCACCGACCCCGACTATGGCTATTCGGGCACCAACCTGCGCTTCGAATATGAAGGCGTCTACGCGCCGGTCGACCAGGCCAAGCTGCTGTTCGGCTATGAGCATGAGCGGCCGGATTATGATTTCTTCGGCTTCGGTTCGACCGCCAGCGCGAAGATCAACATCGACAGCGTCTATGCGCTGGCGATCGTCAAGCCTTTCGCTGGTTTGGCCGTGACCGGTGGCGTGCGCCATGACGACCATAGCCAGTTTGGCGGCGCGACGACCTTCGGCGCGAACGCCAATTATTCGCCCAATGGCGGCGCGACCAATGTGCGGCTGAGCTATGGCGAAGGGTTCAAGGCGCCGTCGCTCTATCAACTGTACGACAGCTTTAGCGGCAATGCGGCGCTGCGCCCTGAACGGTCCAAAAGCTATGATGTCGGGTTCGACCAGAGCCTGGACGGTGGTCGGGCGATGTTGTCGGTCACCGCTTTCCGCCGCGATACGCGCAACCAGATCAATTATGATAACGCCACCTTCACCTATGGCAATCTGGACCGCACCCGCGCCAAGGGCGTGGAAGCGTCGATCGCGCTGAAGCCGGTCGATGCGCTGACCGTCACCGGCAGCTACAGCTATGTCGATGCGCGCGACCGGTCGGCAGGGTCGGCCGATTTCGGCAATCGCCTGGCCCGCCGCGCCGCCAATGCGGTGAGCGTGTCGGCCGACTATGTCTGGTCGTTCGGCCTGTCGACCGGCGCGACGGTCACGATGGTGGGCGACAGCTTCGACAATGCGGCGAATACGCGGCGGCTGGACGGCTATGCGCTGGCCGGGGTGCGGGCCTCGATGCCGCTGGGCGCGCATCTGGAAGTCTATGGTCGCATCGACAATCTGTTCGATGAGACGTACCAGACGGCCTATGGCTATGGCTCCTATGGCCGCGCTGCCTATGGCGGCGTGCGTGTCCGCTTCTGATCGACAGGCAAGGGGGCGGGCGTGATGCCTGCCCCTTCAGCGCGGCGCGTTCAGTCGCGCCATGATGGTGCGGGCCGCCTGCACATAGGCGGGGCCGCCGCACACGGTCCAGCTTTGCGGCAGGCTGATGCGCGGAACGGCGGCGAGCGCGGGATGGTGCAGCATTTCGGTGCCCTGATCGACCACGCGGTCGGTGGCGCTTTCCACGATCAGCCAGTCGGGCCGTGCCGCCACCATTTCTTCCAGCGGCACTTGCGCCAGCGGCGGTTTGCCGAGTTTGGCGGCGAGATTGGTGAGGCCGACGCGGCGCATAAGATCATCGATCAGCGTGCCGGTGCCGGTCATATAGCCGCGCCGCTGATAATAGGCCGCGACGCCGCCACGCCTGGGACGGGGCAGGGCGGCGAGATCGCGGTTCATGGCCGCGATCAGCGCCTCGCCGCGATCGACATGGCCGGTCGCGCGCGCCACCTGCCTGATCTGGTCGAGGATCGCGCCATAGCTGTCGGCGCTGGCGAGGCCGAGCGTGCGCCACTGGCCCGGCGGCGCGCCCGCCACCGCATTCGGGCCGATCGGGAAACCCAGGATCAGGTCGGGGCGGATCGCCAGCACTTCCTCCGCGGGACGGCGCAGCGTGCGAAAACCGCGCGCCCTGCTCGCCGTAGCGGACAGTTCGGGATCGCGCGCATTGCTGCTGAGCGCGGCAATCTGAGCGGGATCGGCGAGGGCGAGCAGATATTGGTCGGCGCAGACGTTGAGCGAGACGATGCGGCGCGGCGCCGTGGGGGCGGCAGCGCCGGTCAGTGCGATCAGCGCGGTCGCCGCCAGAAATATCCTGCTGGTCATGCCCATCGCCTTATCAAGCATGGGCAAGGAGGCAAGCCATGACCGTGCGCCGTCATCATCCGTTGCTGATCCCCGGCCTGCTGCTGCTGGTCGTGGCGGCGGCGTTCGGATCGGTCCTGCTGGGCGCGGTGGCGATCAGCCCGGGGCGGATCGGCGCGGTGCTGACCGGCGGGGGAGACGATGTCGCCCGCACCATCGTGCTGGATCTGCGTCTGCCGCGGATGCTGCTGGGCCTGATCGTCGGCGCGATGCTGGGCGTGGCCGGCGCCGCGTTGCAAGGCTATCTGCGTAATCCGCTGGCCGAACCGTCGGTGCTGGGCGCGTCCAATGCGGCGGCGCTGGGGGCGGTCTGCGCGCTCTATTTCGGGCTGGCGCAGCTGCATCCGATGGTGCTGCCGCTGCTGGCCATATTGACCGGACTGGTCGCCATCCTGACCCTGTTCGCGCTGTCGGGCACGGTGGAAAGCCCGCTGACGCTGATCCTGGCCGGCATCGCCGTGGCGACGCTGGCGGGGGCGGGGATCAGCCTGGCGCTCAACCTGTCGCCCAATCCCTTCGCTGCGATGGAAATCATGAGCTGGCTGATGGGGAGTCTGGAAAATCGCAGCTACGCCCATGTCTGGATCGCGCTGCCCTGCGTCGTCTTGGGCGCGGCGCTGCTGATCGCGGACGGGCGGACGCTGGACGCGCTGACCTTGGGCGAGGATGGCGCGCAGGCGCTGGGCGTCAATCTGTCGGCTGCGCGGCTGCGCATGATGCTGGGCGTGGCGATCGGCGTAGGCGGCGCGGTCGCGGTGTCGGGATCGATCGGCTTCGTCGGGTTGATCGTGCCGCATCTGGTCCGGCCGCTGACCGACCGGTCGCCCTCGGCGGTGCTGCTGCCTTCGCTGCTGGGCGGCGCGGCGCTGCTGACGCTGGCGGATATCGGGGTCAGGCTGATCCCGACGAACAACGAATTGAAACTGGGGGTAGTGACGGCGCTGCTGGGCGTGCCGGTCTTCCTGGTCCATCTGATACGGGAGCGGCGGCTATGGTGACGATATCGGCGCAGGGGCTGACGGTGCGGCTGGGTCGCCACGCGGCGGTGCGCGATGTGGACGTGACGCTGGAACCGGGCGCGCTGGTCGGCGTGGTCGGTCCCAATGGCGCGGGCAAATCGACGTTGATCCGTGCGTTGCTGGGACTGGTGTCGCCGCAGGCGGGGCGAGTGCTGATCGATGGGCAGGACGGGAAGCGGCTCGACCGGCAGACGATCGCGCGTGCCGTCGCCTATCTGCCGCAGGGCCAGACGCTGCACTGGCCGCTCAGCGTCGAGCGGCTGGTGGCGCTGGGGCGGCTGCCGCATCTGGGGCCGCTGTCACGCCTGTCGGAAGAGGACGAAGCGGCGATCGAGGCGGCGATGGCGCGGGCCGACGTGCTGCACCTGAAAGGCCGGGTCGCGACCGAATTGTCGGGCGGCGAGCGGGCGCGGGTGCTGCTGGCGCGGGCGCTGGCGGTGGGCGCGCGCGGGCTGATCGCGGACGAGCCGCTGGCGGCGCTCGATCCTGGACATCAGATCGACGTCATGGACCTGCTGCGCGGCGAGGCGCGCGGCGGGGCGCTGGTGGTGACGGTGCTGCACGACCTCGGCATGGCGGCGCGCTATTGCGACCGGCTGCTGCTGATGGACGGCGGGGCGCTGGTGGCCGATGGCGCGCCGATGGACGTGCTGACGGCGGATGCGCTGGCGCGGGTCTATGGCGTGACGGCGCGGATCGAGCGGGACGGCGACGCGCCGCTGATCCTGCCGGTGGGGCGGGTGTCCTGATCCACCCCGCCGGCAGGGGCGGAATTACTCGCCGAAGCCGCGTGGGGCCGGATCGGCCACGGTGATGGCGCCGGCGCCGACTTCGCTGACTTCCAGCGCGCGTTCGGCGACGCCGGCGCGGTTGAAGCGGAAGGCGCCGTCGATGCCGGAAAAGCCGCCTGCGTCGCGCAGCCGCGCGGCGGGGAAGGGCGATCCGGGCTTCCAGTCCTGCGCGATCCGCACCGTCAGCAGCACCGAATCATAGCCGAGCGAGGACAGGCGGAAGGGGGATGCGCCGTAGCGGGCGCGATATTTGGTCGCGAGCTGGCGGTAGAGCGTGTCGGAGACACTGGCGAACCAGGCGCCACGCAGCACGGGGCTGGCGGCCAGCGTGCCTTCCGTATTCCATAATTCGGTGCCGAGCAGCCGCGCGGTGACGCCGCCATTCTTCCGCACGATCGGCGCGACCTGGAGTGCGACGCGGCCGCTGTCGGCGATCAGCAGCGCATCATAGCTGGAGGAGGCCTGCAATTTCCTGACCGCAGCGGTGATGGAGGCAGGAGTCCGGTCGAACGTCTGCATGGAGACGACGGTGCCGCCGGCCTGCTCGACCGCGCGCAGCAATGCATTGCCCGCCCGTTCGCCATAGGTGCCGCGCGGCACCAGCGCGCCGAAGCGCGACAGGCCCTTGCCCTTGGCGAAGTCGACGACGCGGTCGATCGACTGGGCGGTGTTGTAGCCCAGCACATAGACGCCGCTGCCCGCGATGCTGGCGTCGTTGGAGAAGCTGATGACCGGCACATTGGCGCGCGCGGCGATCGGTCCGATCACGCGGGCGTCCTCCGCCAGCAACGGCCCCAGGATCAGGCGGTTGCCATCGGCCAACGCCCTGTTCACCGCCGCCGCCGCGCCGAGCGCGGTGTCATAGGTGGTGATCCGGACCTTGTCGGTCCGGGTGTCCATCAGCGCCAGCGTGGTGGCGTTGGCGATCGATTGGCCGACGCCCGCATTGGGGCCGCTCATCGGCACGAGCAGCGCGACGCGATGGCGGGTGGCGTCGGTCGGCAGGCCCTGCACGACCTCCGGCCCGGTCGGCTGGGTCGGGCGGGTGGGGGTGGTGGGCGCCGGCCCCTTCGGCACGATCGATTGACAGGCGGCGAGGAACAGGGCCGCCCCCATGAAGGCGCAACGCGCGCCGCGCTTCACGGCAGCGAACACATTTGCTTGCCGGGGGGCATCCGTCTCTGTCATCTGGCGTCCTTATGGAAACTCAACATTCTGGGCTAGAGCCTGGGCTTTATATCGTTGCGGGGCCGATCGGCAACCTTGGTGACCTTACGCCGCGTGGGGCGGAAGTCCTGCGACTGGCCGATGTGGTCGCCGTGGAAGATACACGGGTGAGCGCACGCTTGCTGCGCCATGCCGGATCGGACCGGCCCATGGTCCCCTATCACGACCATAGCGCCGAAAATGTCCGCCAGCGGCTGGTCGAACGGATGGCGGGCGAATCGGTGGCCTTGCTGTCGGACGCGGGGACGCCGCTGATTTCTGATCCGGGCTACAAGCTGGTGCGCGACGCGCGGGCGGCGAGGCGGCGGATCACGACCCTGCCGGGGCCGAGCGCAGCGATCGCGGCGCTGACCCTGTCGGGGCTGCCGACCGACCGTTTCCTGTTCATGGGCTTTTTACCGAGCAAGGCGAAGGCACGGGGCGATACGCTGGACGAGGTGGCGGCCGTGCGCGCGACGTTGGTCTTCTACGAAAGCGGGCCGCGCCTGTCGGAAAGCCTGTCGGCCATGGCCGCGCATCTGGGCGATCGCGAGGCGGCGGTGAGTCGCGAGATCAGCAAGACGTTCGAGGAAACCGCCTGCGGTACGCTGTCCGAACTGTCCGCCCGCTATGCCGATGCGCCGCCCAAGGGCGAGATCGTCGTCACCGTCGGCCCGCCGGGCGAAGCGCCGCCCGCCAGCGCGGAGGACGCCGACGCGGCGTTGCGGGAGGCGCTGACCCGGCTGTCGGTGTCCAAGGCGGCGGGCGAGGTCGCGAAGAAATTGGGGCTGGACCGGCGGACGCTCTATGACCGGGCGACGGAATTGAAGGGGTGACGAGAGCGGCGGCGGAGAAGCGCGGGCGGCAGGCCGAACGCATCGCCGCCTGGTGGCTGCGGCTGAAGGGCTGGCAGATCGTGGGTCGCCGGATGCGCACGGCGGCGGGCGAGGTCGATCTGGTCGCGCGGCGGGGCGCGATGCTGGCCTTCGTCGAGGTGAAGGCGCGGGGCAGCGCGGCGGAACTGGACCTGGCGATCGACGAGCGGCGGCTGGCGCGAGTGGCGAAGGCGGCGGAAATATTGTGGCACGAACTGGCGAAACCGGGGGACGACATGCGAATCGACGTCATCCTCCTTGCGCCGGGGCGTGCGCCGCGCCATCTGGCCAATGTCTGGCATGGGGGGTGAAGGCCCGCCCCATCCATCAATCCCGTTCGTGTCGAGCGGAGGTTCGAGCGAAGCTGAGAACCGCAGTCGAGAAAGGGTTCTCGACGGGCGCTTCTCGACAAGCTCGAAGCTGCTCGAACCGAACGGTTTAAGGGAATGACGCGCATGACCGAACTCAACCCCCTGACCGTCGCCGTGCAGATGGACCCGATGGAGGGCATCAAGATCGGGGGGATTCGACCTTCCACATCATGCTGGCGGCGCAGGCGCGGGGGCATCGGCTCTATCATTATCTGGCGCCGGACCTGACCTTCCGCGATGGCCGGGTGCTGGCCAAGGCGCGCCCGGTCAAGGTGCAGAAGGTGCAGGGCGATCATTTCGCCTTCGGAGAACCGGAGTTGCTGGACCTGGGCCGCGACGTCGATGTCGTGTGGATGCGGCAGGATCCGCCCTTTGACCTCAGCTACATCACGGCCACCCATTTGCTGGAGCGGGTGCAGGCGGAAACGCTGGTGGTGAACGACCCGGCCAGCGTCCGCAATGCACCCGAAAAGCTGTTCGTGCTCGATTATGCGCGCTTCATGCCGCCCACGATGATCACCCGCGATCTGGCGCAGGTGAAGAGCTTCCTGGCGGAGCATGGCGAGATCGTGGTCAAGCCGCTGTACGGCAATGGCGGCGTGGCCGTGTTCCACGTCGGCAGCAACGGCGCGAACCTGTCGTCACTGGTGGAATTGTTCAACGCGTCCTGGGTCGAGCCGTTCATGGTGCAAGCCTTCATTCCCGGCGTCGCGCAGGGCGACAAGCGCATCGTGCTGATCGACGGCGAGGTCGCGGGTGCGGTCAACCGTATTCCGGGTGCGGGCGAGATTCGCTCGAACCTGGCCGTGGGCGGATCGGCGGCGAAGACGGAGCTGACCGACAGGGAGCGCGAAATCTGCGCGGCCATGGGGCCGGAACTCAAGGCCCGCGGGCTGCTGTTCGTGGGCATCGACGTGATCGGTGGCGAGTGGCTGACCGAGATCAACGTCACCTCGCCGACCGGCATCGTGTCGATCGACGCGTTCGACGGCACCGACACCGGCGGCCTGATCTGGGACGCGATAGACGCCCGGCTGGCGGCGCGGGCGGCGGCTTGATGGGATGCCTTATTTTCGTCCTGCTGGCGCAGGCTGGCATCTCTCTTCTTCCTGGAGCGTTGATCAGAAAAGTGAGATCCCAGCCGGCGCTGGGATGACGGCGTGGATATATCGAGGATGACCGACTGGGTTCTCCGCCTGATCGATGCGGGCGGCTATTGGGGCATCTTCTTCCTGATGATCCTGGAAAATGTCTTTCCGCCGATCCCGTCCGAACTCATCATGGGGATTGGCGGCATCCGCGTCGGGCAGGGGCGGATGGACATGGGCTGGCTGCTGCTGGCCGGCACGATCGGCACCACGATCGGCAATTATTTCTGGTATCTGGTCGGCCATGTGCTGGGCTTCGAGCGTCTGAAACCCTTGGTCGATCGCTTCGGCCGCTGGGCGACGCTGGAGTGGCGCGATGTCGAGGCGCTCGACCGACTGTTCGGCAAATATGGCCAGATCGTCGTCTTCGTCTTTCGTTTCATGCCCGCCTTCCGCACGATGATATCGCTGCCCGCGGGGCTGTTCCGCATGGGGCATGTCCGCTTCCTGTTGTGGACGATGGGCGGGGCGCTGATCTGGAATGTCATCCTGGCTTATGCCGGCTATGTGCTGGGGCAGAATTTCCGGGACATCGACCATTATATCGGCCCGGTGGCGACCGCCTGCGTGGTGGGCGCGGTGATCCTCTATCTCTGGCGGCTCGCGACCTGGCGGCCCAAGGGCTGAGGTTCAGAACGGAATCTTCACCCCCACCATCACCCGCTGGGAGGTGGTGCCGTTGCCGAAGCCCTGGCTTTCGACATGGAGGTTCGCCTTCACGTCGCCGAACAGGCCGATCTCCGCCCGACCGAGCGGCGGCTCGATGCTCAGCGGTTCGCGATCGACCCGCTGGCTCGGCTTGCGGGCGGTGACGATGATGGCATTGGTGTTGGGCGAAGGCTTGACCCGCTTCAGGTCGAAGTCGGGCGGAATGTCGGTGGCGCCGACGCTCTGCAATGCCAGGACCAGACGCAGCATCATCGCATTTTCCCTCGCCATGGAGAAGCGATGCAGGCTGGTCGGGAAATGCGGCGCTATCGTGGCCCTTTCACGCCCTGGGATGGGCGTTGCGATAGATGTCGAGCAGGTGCGCGGCATCGACCTGGGTGTAGACCTGCGTCGAGGACAGGCTGGCATGGCCCAATAGCTCCTGCAAGGAGCGCAGGTCCGCGCCGCGGCCCAGCAGGTGGGTGGCGAAACTGTGGCGCAGCGCGTGGGGCGTCGTCCGGTCCGACAGGCCCAGCCGCCCTCGCGCGCCCTGCACCGCGCGGCGGATGAGCGCGGGGGAAAGCGGCCCGCCGCGCGCGCCGCGGAACAGCGGCTGGTCGCGGGCGGGCGGATAGGGGCAGGCGTCGACATAGGCGTCGATCGCGGCGCGCACCTGCGGCAGCAGGGGCACGATGCGGGTCTTGCCCCGCTTGCCGGTGACGCGCAGCGTGTCGCCCAGCGGCAATATGTCGCCATGCAGGCCCATCGCCTCGCCGATGCGCAGGCCTGCGCCATAGAGCAGCAGCAGCACCGCCCAGTCGCGCGCGCCGATCCAGCCTTCGCGGGCCGTCTCGGCGATGTCCTGCGCCAGCGCGACGGCTTCGTCGGGAGAGATGGGGCGGGGGAGGCCGCGCTTGACCCTCGGCCCCTTGAGCAGCGGCACGCGGGCGTCGTCGCCACCGACGAACCTGAGGAAGCCGCGCACGGCGGAGAGTTCGCGGGCGGCGGAGAGATTGCCGATGCCGTCCGTCCGCCGGCTGGCGAGGAAGGCGCGCAGTTCGGCCTGATCGATGTGCGCGAGCGTGGCGGGGCTGACGCCTTCGCCGCGATGCTGTTCGAGGAAGGCGATCAGCCGCTCGGCGGTGGCGACATAGGCGCGGACGGTGTGGACGGAGCGCCGACGGTCGAGCGCGAGATGCTGGCGCCAGCGTTCGGAAAGGGCGGGGGTCATTTCGGAGACGCCGCACTTAACTTCGCACATTTCCCGCCGGTTTCGACATTTTGGAACAGGCGTTGGACATATTGTTGCGAGGTGAGCTGGAAAGCAGAGATGCGCGTGATGGACATGCGTCGTGTTTACCAGAGCAGGGATCGGTAGGACAGATTAATGGGTGGGTTGCGGTCATTCGTCATTTCGTCATCCCGGCCTTGAGCCGGGATCCCGCTATTCTTCAAGCTACTGAGTAAGCGAAGGAAATGAAGAAGCGGGATCCCGGGTCAAGCCCGGGATGACGGTGTAATCCATTCCAATGTCTGGTGGCTTTCAGACCAAGCGCCTGTCTCACCTGCTGCCTAGCAGTCGCCCTTGAAATCCGCGCATAAATGGGCACATGGGATGCATGGCAACACCTTTCGATCCGGCCGACCTGCCGACCGGCGTCCTGATGTCGCTGTCTCCGCTGGTGGCGCGGTTGCTGGCGCCCAATCCGTCGCCCTTCACCTATACCGGCACGCAGACCTATGTCGTGGGCATGGATGCGGTGGCGGTGATCGATCCCGGCCCGGCGGACCCCGATCATCTCGCCGCGCTGACCGCGGCCATTGCCGGACGCCCGGTGGTGGCGATATTATGCACCCATACCCATCGCGACCATAGCCCGGCCGCGCGGCCGCTCAGCGCGATGACCGGCGCGCCGGTGATCGGCTGCGCGCCGCTGACGCTGGACGATGACGGGCCGCGGGCGGACGCCGCCTTCGACGCGGATTATCGGCCCGATCGCGTGCTGGCCGATGGCGAGCAGGTCAGCGGGCCGGGCTGGACGCTGGAGGCGGTGGCGACGCCGGGGCATACGTCCAACCATCTCTGCTTCGCCTTGCTGGAGGAGAATGTGCTCTTCACCGGCGACCATGTGATGGGCTGGTCGACCAGCGTGATCTCGCCGCCCGATGGCGACATGAGCGCCTATATGCGATCGATGCAGCGGCTGCTGGAACGGGACGACCGTATCTATTATCCCGCCCATGGCGAGCCGATCGAAAACCCGCAGCGGCTGGTGCGCGGCATGATGGGCCATCGCAAGCAGCGCGAGGGGCAGATTTTGCGCTTTCTGGCGCGCAACGGCGACAGTGCGATCCCTGATATGGTGGCTGAAATGTACAAGGGCGTCGATCCGCGCCTCTATGGCGCGGCGGGGCGATCGGTGCTGGCGCATCTGATCGATCTGGACGGCCGGGGGCTGGCCGCACCGCTGGAGGATGGGCGATGGCAGATGCGCTGAGGCGCCCATGGCAACGCTATGCCGGGCCGATCCTTGGCGCGCTGCTGATCCTGTTCGTGGGGGCGGCGATGCTGGTCGGGTGGCAGCGCTATGATCGCGACTATGTGGTCGCGGTCGAGGATGACGGGTCGGCGGTGACGAAGATCATCGCGGAGAAGATCGCGGGCGCCAGCGATTTGCGCGTGTCGCGGCTGAACGGCACGGTCCAGAGCACGGCGCAGGATGTGCGCGGCTTTGGCTGGCTGAAATCCGATCAGCTGGTGAAGATGCCCTATTCGGTCGATTATTTCGTCGACCTTTCGGGGCTTAGTGCGCGCGACCTGGAGTGGAACGAGAAGAGCCGCACGCTGATCGTCAATGCGCCCGATGTGACGCCGGACAAGCCCAATGTCGACGAGGCGCGCCGGACGCTGGTGCGCACCAGCGGCCTGTTCGTGACGCGGGCGGCGGGCGAGGCCCTCAGCCGGAAAGTGTCCGTCCATGCGCAGGCGCGGGCGGAGGCGTCGGCGCGCTCGCCCGAACGCATGGCGCAGGCGCGTGAATATGGGCGCGGCGCGGTGAGCAAGATCATGAGTGCGCCGCTGGCCGCGATGGGCTTTGGCGATGCGCGGGTGATCGTCACCTTTCCGGCCGAGCGGCGCAGCGAGGACCAGTGGGACGTCACCACACCGATCAACGAGGTACTGGCCAACAGGCGGTAGCAGCGCTAGGG